>JANLSG010000172.1:0-9535 GCA_031362295.1 Chloroflexota bacterium | reverse complement strand
GACCCGCCCATTCGCAGGCGCATCAGAATCCTGGCCAGCACGCTCAGCCAGGCAGCAGGTTCGACCGAATGCGCTGCCCGCCGAGCATGCTCGGAGCAACTTCCATTCGCATCTGCATACGCCGCACCGGCCCCTCTCCGGGGGCCGTCGATGTGAATAACCTCCATGGGAATCACACCTAGCCTGCCGACCCGTCGTTCAGCGCGCGCCAGACGCGCGGCCGCGTCATCGGCAGGTCGCGGAGCCTGGCGCCGGTGGCGGCGGCGATCGCGTTCGCGACCGCGGCGGCACCCGCGATCACCGGCGCCTCGCCGATGCCCTTCGCGCCGAGCGGACCATCCGCGGCCGGGACTTCCACGCTCGTTACGTTCAGCCGGCCAACGTCCTCCGCGCGTGGCAGCGCGTAGTCCAGGAACGTGCCACTCAGCAGCTGGCCGTTGCCGTCGTGGACCAGCTGTTCCAGCGTCGCCCAGCCGATCCCCTGCGCCGCCGCGCCGTGCTGCTGCCCCTCCACAAGTGCGGCGTTGAGCACACGGCCGACGTCCTGGACCACGTGGTCCGCGAGGACGGCGACCTCACCCGTGTCACGATCGACACGCACCCGGACGACATGGCCCGACACCGACGGCGCAAGGCCCGGTGAATCGGCGAGTCCCTTGGCCTCGATCGGCTCGCGGCCCGCGCGGGCATTCGCGCGAACGAGCTTCGCAAGTGGGATCGCCTTTTCCGGCGTGCCTCTTGGCCGGACGGTGCCTTCGAACAGCTCCAGGTCCTCCACCGCGATCTCGAGCTGGAGCGCTGCCGCATCGAGCAGCCGTTGGCCCACAGCCTCAGCGGCGCGGCGGATTGCCCGCCCAGCGGAGTACGTGATCGTGCTGCCACCGCTCCCGGGCGACGCCGGCGAGGAATCGGAGTCCAGGGTCACGATCTGGACGAGGTCGGCCGGAATTGACAGTGCGTCGGCGACGATCGACTGGAAGCCACCCGCGACGCCCGACATATCCGCCACGCCGGTCATCACCTGCACGCTGCCGTCGGCGGAGACCTTGCATGCCGCTGCGGCGGCATTCGTCGCGCCAGGCCAGTAGCCCAGGGCGACGCCGACGCCTTCGCCAGAGCTGCCATTCGCGTCCGCGCCCGCGCTCGCCCGATCGCGCCAGACGGGGCTCGCCTCGAGAGCGTCGAGCACCTCGACCGCGCCGTGACTCGGCCACGTCTCGCCGTCGACCGACACGCCGCCGACCTCGACCAGGTTCCGCCGACGGATCTCGATCGGATCGATGCCGAGCTCCTGGGCAAGCTCGTCGATCAGCGTCTCGAGCGCGAAGCAGGTCTGCGGCGCCGTTGGGGCGCGATATGCCCCGACCCCGAACCGGTTCGTGCGCACGCCGTAAGCCTTGATGTCGAACGAGGGCCACGCATAGGGCCCTGCGATGAGCACGCCCGCGAGCGACTCGCCGCTGCCCTCCTCGTACGCGCCGGCATCCGCCACGATCCGCGCGCCGAGGCGTGTGAACCGGCCCTCGGCGTCCGCGCTGACGCGGAGCGTCATCCCCAGCGGCTGGCCGGGGTTGGCCGCGGCGAAGTCCTCGGAGCGCGTGGCGGCGAGCCGAACCGGCTTGCGAAGCTTCCACGCCGCAGCCGCGGCCAGCGTGTCGAACAGCGGCCACTTCCCGCCGAAGCCGCCGCCGAGCGGCGTCATCACGACGCGCACGCGCCGCTGCGGCAGCCCCAGCGCCTTGGCAACCTCGCTGCGAGCGCCGAACATGGACTGCGTCGATGTCTCCAGGACGAGGGTGTCGTCCGCGTCGACCCATGCGGTGCAGGCCTGCGGCTCCAGGTAACCCTGGTGGATCCACGCGGTCGTGAACGTGCCCTGGCGGGTCACCGCGGTGCGCGCCAGCGCGCCCGGCGCGTCGCCCTCCCGATATCGATATCGACCGGTGACGTTCTCCGACAGCACCTCGGCGTCAATCGACTCGTCGCCGCCACCTCCGACGCCGGCGTGCGTCTGGGCGTCCATCGAGCCCGAGCGGTCACCCTCCGTCGCCAGCTCAACGCGAGCCAGTGGCGACTCGGCGACCATCGCCTTCTCCGTATCGACCACCGATGGCAGCGCCTCGAGGCGAACCTCGATCAGCTCCGCGCCATCGGCTGCCGCCTGTGGCGTCCGCGCGACGACCAGCGCCACGGGCTGGCCGGCGAACACCACTTCGGTCCGGGCGAGCGGCCGGCTCAGTCGATCGCTGCCCTCGCCCGTGAGCGGCAGGTCCTCGGCGATCAGGACGGCGACCACGCCCGGGATCGCCAGCGCTGCCGCACGATCGATGTGGACTATGCGCGCGTGCGCCCGCTGGGCCAGGACGAGCCGCGCATGGAGCAGCCCGCGCATCGGCCGATCAGACGCGTAGCGTGTCGCGCCGCGAACCTTCGCCGGGGTGTCCGGCCGCGGCCGCGGCGCGCCGACGACGTCCGCGGTCATCGCGCCACCGTCCCGACGAGTTGCTGCTGTCCGCGCAGGAATTCCTCGCCGCTCACCGCACGCTTGCCCTCGCGCTGTGCCTGGTCGAACACGAGCCGGCCATCGCTCGTTGCCAGCGCGAGGTGCCCGTCGTGCTCAACGAGTTGCCCGGACGCGTCGCCCACCTGCGCGTCGGCGATAGAGGCCTCGAGCACCGCGACACGCCCCACATCCGTGTCGATGAACGTGCCGGGCCACGGCGCGTTGGCGCGAACCTGCCGCTCCAGCTCCCGCGCGGACCGCCGCGGATCCAGGCGCGCGTCCTCGCGTCGAAACGGTCGGGTCAGCGTGGCGCCCTCGCCCTGCGGTCGAGCGTCCTCCCAATCCAGCCACGCGCCGACCACCTCGTCGAGGAGGGTCGCACCCTGGGCTGCGGCGGCTCGCTCGAGTTCCGGGGCACGCTCGGCGCCGGTGAGCGGCCAGGCGCGCGACGCGACGATCGGTCCCGTGTCGATGCCTTCGTCCATGCGGATGATCGTGACGCCGCCCTCCGTGTCACCGGCCATGATCGCGCCCGGGATCGGCGTCGCGCCGCGGTGGCGCGGGAGCAGTGACGGGTGCACGTTCAGGATGCCGTGCGGCGGAATGTCCAGCACGGCGCGCGGGACGATCTGCCCGTAGTCCGCGAGGATGCCGAGATCGGGGCGCAACGCCGTGAGCTCGGCGACGGCCTCGGGGGCGCGAACCCTCGCCGGCTGCACCACGGTCAGGCCAAGCTCGCGAGCACGCACAGCCACGGGCGTCGGTGTCAGAGTTTTCGATCGACCGGCGGGACGGTCCGGCGCCGTGACCACCGCCACGAGCTCGAGGCGTGGATGCTGCGCGACAACGTCAAGCATAGGAACAGCGAACGCCCCGGAGCCGAAGAAGATGGTGCGTGCCCGGTCGGCCGCCCGCCCGGGGGCCAGACCGGCGGTCATCCCAGTGCGGGTGCCAGAACGCCGGCTGCCTCGCCGTCGCCCTCCGCGGCGCCGTTGTCATCGTCATCGTCATCGGCATGCGCACGAACCGAGATCAGCTCGTCCATCGAGTCGAGGTAGTCGATGTACAGCTTGCCCTGGAGGTGGTCCAGCTCGTGCTGGAACGCGCGACCGAGCAGGCCGGAGCCGGCAACCTTGATGCGCCGCCCGCGGCGGTCCTGGGCAACGACCCAGACCTTCTCGCGTCGGGTGACGTACGCCGCGTAGCCGGGGATCGACAGGCAGCCTTCGAGGTCGCGGTCGTCGCCCTCGGCGCGAACGATCTTCGGGTTCACCAGCTCGAACAGCCGGTCCTCCACCTCCACCACGCAGGCCGCGAGGCCCTCGCCGATCTGGGGCGCGGCAAGACCCACACCCGGCGCGTCGCGCATGGTGTGGGTCAGGTCGTCGAGCAGGTTATGGAGGAACCGGCCGAAGCTCTCGACCGGCTCGCCGCGCAGTCGAAGGCGCGGGTCACCAAGGAGGACGATTGGGCGGACGCTCACGCCGCCGAGTATAGGAGCGCTTGCGCTTGACGCGGCTGAGCCGCGCCATGACGCACTGGGTCAGGCGACGCCAGAGGCCATCGGCTCGTCGGCGGTGTCCGCGGCGGCCTCGGTCGCATCCGCGACGTTGGTCGCGCTCTCGCTGGCGGCGGCCTTGGCGGCGGCTGCATCACGTCGAAGGTCGGTCGCGAGGTCGCGGCCCTTCTCGGCGATCTTGTGGCCGGCCTGCTCGGTGAACACGGCGGCGCGCTGGGCGATGGGCCCGGCCTTGTCGCCGGCCATCGCGGCGAGCTCGGCAGCCTTGGCGCCGACCTCGCGGACGACCGGGGCCGCCTGCGTGGCCAGGTTCTCGATCATGGCCTGCAGCTGGGTCAGCCATTCGCGGGCCTGCTGGCCGGCACCGGTGCTGGTGGTGGTCTCAGGCTCTGTCCAGGCGAAGCTGTCGTCCGTCGACGAGCCCATCTCGCCTTCGTTCTTGTTCATGGAATCGGTCATTTGGGATCTCCTCGTATCGACGCTGCGCCGGAAATTTGCGCGCGGGCGTCGGAGCCATCGTACTTCGGATCGGGGTTTTGGACCCGAAATGGAACCTTCGCGAAGCGTCAGAGGAGCGTTTCAGGATCCACGTCGATGGACCAGGGCGCGCCCGGCGGGTCGCCCAGGACGGCGATCGGGTCGTCGCCTCGGAGCACCACGTTGAACCGCCAGCGGTCTCCCCGCTTGGCCACGAAGGCAGCCGCCGGCCCGCTGACCTGCACCCTTGCACCGGTGGTTGCGGCGCGTTCGCGAAGTCGATCGGCCATGTCGCGGCCCGCCTTTTCGGCGTCTCCTCGGTCCGGCAATGCGACCGTGAGCTTGACCAGTCGCCCGAACGGCGGCGACCCGAACCGCCGCCGCAGGTCCAGCTCCGCGTCGTAGAACGCGGCGGATCGCCCCTCGGCCACCGCGACGATCGCGGGGTGGTCCGGCTGGTAGGTCTGGATGATCGCGTGGCCGGGTCTGTCGCCGCGGCCGGCGCGCCCGACCGCCTGGGCAAGGAGTTGGTACGTCCGCTCGGCGGCCCGCTCATCCGGGAGGTTCAACGCCACGTCCGCCGACACGACGCCGACGAGGGTCACGGCGGGAATGTCGAGGCCTTTCGTGACCAGGCTCGTGCCGACGAGGACATCGAGGCGGCCATCGGCGAAGTCGTCGACGACGCGCTCCGCTGCGCCCTTGCGCTCTACGACATCACGATCCAGGCGGCCCACCTTGAGCTCCGTGAATCGCTCCTTCACCTCGCGCTCCAGGCGCTCCGTTCCGCCGCCGAGGTACCGGATGCGCGCCGAGCCGCACTGCGGGCAGCGGGTCGGCATGGGCCAGGCACGACCGCAGTGGTGACAGCGCAGGGTCTGGCCGGCCTGGTGGTAGACGAGCGGGCGCGTGCAATCGGGGCAGGTCGCGACGTAGCCGCAATCGCGGCAGAGGACGACCGAGGCCGAACCGCGCCGATTGATGACGAGGATCGCCTGGTCGCCCTCCGCGAGGTCGCCGAGTCGCGTCGCCAATTGCCGCGACAGCATGCCGAGCACACCGGCCGCGAGCTCCGCCCGGAGATCAACGACCTCCACCTCCGGCGGCGCACCGCTCAGGCGGGTGGCCAACCGTTGCCGCGCAATGGTCCCGTCGCGGGCCTTGCCTTCCGTCTCGACCGATGGGGTCGCCGACCCGAGCACGACCGATGCGCCCGCGAGCTCCCCGAGCGCAATCGCGGTGTCGCGGGCCTGGAGGCGAGGCGTGCGATCGCTCTTGTAAGCGGCGTCGTGCTCCTCATCGACGACGATCAGGCCGATGTCGGCAAGCGGCGCCAGGATCGCCAGCCGCGTACCCACGACGACGTCGACGTCCCCGCGTCGGATGCGGCGCCACTCGTCCGCACGCTCGCCATCCGTCAGCCCGGAATGCACGAGCGCGACGCGGGCGTCCAGGTCGGCTCGAAGCCGGTCGACGAGCGGGAGCGCGAGGGCAATCTCCGGCACGAGCACGAGGCCGGGGCGGCCACGGGCGAGCGTCCGCGCGAGGAGCTCCGTGTAGATCGCGGTCTTGCCGCCGCCGGTCACCCCGTCGAGGAGGATGACCGCCGAGCCACCCGCCTCCGCGGCTCGCTCGACTGCCGCGACTGCTGCCGCCTGATCCTCGCTTAGCTCGCTTCCCACTGGGCGGCTCCCGCGACGGCCCGCCGCGCGCAACTCCAGCGGCCGGCGCGGTGCCTCGCGCGCGTCGATCTCCAGCAGGCCGCGGCGCGCGAGCGTCGCAACGGTGGACGAGCCGTGGCGCGCCGCGAGCTCCGGGGCAGGCAGCCCGTCCGGAGCGGCGGCGAGGTCCTCGAGGAGCGCGCGCTGGCGCGGACCAAGGCGCGCGGCTCCGGCGGGGTCGTCCGCGTTCGAGAGCCGCACGTATCTGACCCAGCGCGGACCAGCGCCTGCCGCGAGCAGCGTCCAGTCGAGGTCCAGCAGGCCGCGAGCCTCGAGCGCGCGGAGGCGACGCAGCAGCGCGGGCCGGCCCTCCCTGGCTTCGATGCTGCGCACCGGCTTCGGCGCCGCAGAGAGTGCCTCGAGGATCGTCATGTCCTCCGGCGCGAGCTCCGGCGACGGGGCGCTCACGGGATCCCGCGCCGGATCGGCGGGCCGGCGCTCGGCGACGAGCTCCAGCCGCTCCAGCATCCCCGGCGGGAGCATCGCGCGCAGCGTGAGCGCGGGCGGCGCAAGGTAGCGCGAGGCGATCCAGTCGGCGAGGTGCATCCCGAGCGCTGGCAGGAGTGGCCCATCGGTCCGGACACGACCCACGATCGGCTTGGTCTCGACGCCCGCCACCTCCAGGCCGGGACCCAGCACGATCCCAAGCGCCTGCCGCCGCCCGAACTCGACCAGCACGGCCTCCCCCACCGCCAGATCGGCGAGCGAATCGGGAACGGCGTACGAGTACGGGCGATTGCCCGCGGCGCCGGCCGCGTCGACCGCGACCGCGACGATCCGGCGGTCCGTCACGACTTCAGACCCGCGTGCGGCGGTCCGGGTGGGCAGCCTTCTCGGCGCGGATGATCTCGTCGACCCGGACCGCCGTCCGCGCGACCTGGTCGGTCTCGTTGAGGACGACGTGGTCGTAATCGTCGGCGCGTGCCAGCTCCAGGGCGGCGTTGCGCTGCCGGATGTCGAGCTCGTACGCCGTTTCGGTCGCGCGCTTCTGGAGGCGCTGGAACAGGTCCTCCAGCGAGGGCGGCACGAGGAACACGAGCAGCGCCTCGGGCACCTTCTGCTTGACGACGGCGGCGCCCTGGACGTCGATCTTCAGGATCGCGTCGCGTCCAGCGGTCAGCGCGTCGCGGACCTGGTCGCGCGGCGTGCCGTACCAGTGGCCGTGCACGAGGTTCGCTTCGAGGAAGCCGCCGGCCGCGTTCCGGCGCTCGAACTCCGCATGGTCGAGGAAGTGGTAGTGGATCCCGTCGCGTTCGTATTCGCGGCGCGGCCGGGTCGTGCAGGTCACGACGAAATAGCGCTGCGGCTCCGTCGGGACGAGGCACAGTGACGAGATGACGGTGTCCTTGCCGACGCCGGAGGGTCCGGAGACGATCACGACCATCGCGCCGGGGGCGCCGTCGATCGCCTCGACATCGTTGGCGACATCGATCGGCTCGAGTCGCGCGTCCTGCTCCGTCGGCCTCACGCGAGCGCCGCCCGCGTGCGCATGTCCGCGAGGACGGCTTCGAGCTCCATCGGGAGTGGCGCCTCGGCACGGATCAGGCGGCCGGACGACGGCGATGTCAGCTCCAACCGCCACGCATGCAGGAACAACCGCTTGAGCCCGTCCGGGCCGCGGCGTGAAGAGCCGGTGCCGTACAGCGAGTCGCCCGCCACGGGATGGCCGATCGCCTCCAGGTGGACGCGGATCTGGTGCGTCCGGCCCGTGATGAGGTCGAGCTCCAGGAGCGTCCAGCCCGCGAAACGCTCGCGCACCCGGTAGCCGGTCGTCGAATCGCGCCCGCCGGGCGTCACGGCCATGCGTGTACGTCGAGCAGGGTCGCGCCCAATCGGCGCCTCGATGCGCCCGACTGCGGCCGCGACGATGCTGGTGACGAGCGCGAGGTACGTCTTCTTGACCCGGCGCGCCTTGAGCTGCGCCTGGAGCGAGAGCTGCGCGGAATCGCTGCGCGCGACCATCAGCAGGCCGCTCGTGTCTCGATCGAGCCGGTGGACGATGCCCGGCCGCTGAACGCCCGCAATTCCGCCGGGCGCGAGCTCGGCTCCACGGCCAAGCAGCGCGTTGACGAGCGTGCCATCGCTGTGCCCAGCAGATGGGTGGACCACCAGCCCAGAGGGCTTGTTCACGATGAGCAGGTCGTCGTCCTCGTAGACGATCTCGACGTCGATCTCCGGCTGGGCGCGCGGCTCGGCGGGCACCGGCGGCGGGACCACCAGCTCCAAAACCGCGCCCGGCTCGACAAGGGTGTTTGCCTTGATCACGCGGCCATCGATCGTCAGACGCCCGTCCGAGATGAGGTGCTGGACGTGGCTTCGGGACATGCCGGAGAGGTCCGCCGCCCAGCGGTCGGCGCGACCCCGGCGAGCCTCCGAGGGGATGAGCATCCGATGGACGGTCGAGACGGCGTCAGGCATCGACGCCCGCTCGGCGCGCGACGGCCGGGAAGATGCTTGCCGCGAACAGCAGCAGGATCGCGAAGCTGATCGCGGTGTCCGCCACGTTGAAGGTGTACCAGCGCAGGCTGCCGATCCCGGCATCGACGAAGTCGACGACGTAGCCGATGCGCAACCGATCGGTGAGGTTGCCAAGGGCGCCGCCAAGCAGCAGCCCGAGGGTGATCGAGACGTACCGGTTCGGCGTGGCGCGGGCGTGATACAGCACGAGCAACCCGACCACGACCAGCGAGACCATCCCGAATGGCAGCGCCTGGCCCTTCAGTAGCCCGAACAGCCCGCCGGAGTTCTGCGAATGGACGAGACGGAGCCAGTCGCCGACCACGTTGACGAACTGCCCTGGCGCGAGGAACGAGACGAGCCACGCCTTGGTGAGCTGGTCCGCGGCGACGATCACCGCGGCGAGCCCGAGGAACGTCACCCAATGCGGCCTCACCTGGCTGGCGACCGGTCGATGGCCCGGATCCCGATTGTCGCCGTGCCGTTCGTGAGCTCGACGGATCCCGTCGTCGCGCCTGCGCCGTCTGCGGGCCTGCCGCGTGTCACGCGATCGGTGAGCGTCTCGCGGGCCACCGAGGCGAGATACGGCTCGACCTCGGCCGGCAGGCCGTCCAACCACAGCTCGATCCGCGCGTCGAGATCGAGGCCGGCGTCCTTGCGGAGGTCCTGGATCGCGCGCTGGAGCTCGCGTGCGTCGCCCTCGGCGCGCAGCTCCGGCGTGAGCTCGGTATCGATGACGACCACGAGTCCTTCGTCGTGCGCGATTGCCGTGCCCGGCCGGGATGTCGCCTGGATCTCGACCTCGTCCGCGGCCAGCGTCACGCCCCCGAGCGTGACCGAGCCGTCCGCGTGCAGCTC
>JANLSG010000125.1:0-48669 GCA_031362295.1 Chloroflexota bacterium | reverse complement strand
GCGCTTCCATGCATTCGAGGTTAGCAGGGGGCCCTTGGCGGACCGTTCCTAGCGGATCGCCTCGGCCATCGCCTGGAGATGCGGCGGCGTGCTGCCGCAGCACGCACCGATGACGTTCGCGCCGGCGTCGCGGAACTTGCGGGCGAAGTCGCCCATCGTCGCGGGCGTGGTCTCGTACACCACATTCATGCCGACCAGTTGCGGCATCCCCACGTTCCCCTTCGCCACGAGGATGGCGTCCGGGAACGCCTTGCCCATGCGTTCGATCACGGGCACGAGCTCCTCCGGCCCGTTGCCGCAGTTGCCGCCGATGGCAACGGCGCCCGCCTCGAGCAGCGCCGCCGCGGCTCGCTCCGGCGTGACGCCCATCATCGTGTGCCCGCGTGTGTCGAAGCTCATCGTCGCGATCACCGGCAGGTCGGGCGCCGCGTCCTTCGCCCCGAGGATCGCCGCGACGGCCTCGCTGACGTCGCTCATCGTCTCGACCCACATGACGTCCGCGCCGCCCGCCGCGAGGGCTCCGGCCTGCTCGGCGAACACCTCGCGGGCGATCTCCGGCGTCAGCGTGCCGCCGATGGTCGCCATGATCTGGCCAGTTGGGCCGAGATCACCGGCCACGATGGCCGGGTGGTCTGCGGCATCGACCTCGACACGCGCGAGCACCGCAGCGGTGCGATTGAGCTGATCGACGCGGTCCTGGCGGCCGTGGAGCTCCAATCGAAGGCGATTGCCGCCAAACGTGTTCGTCAGGAGGACCTGGGCGCCGGCCGCGAGGTAGGCGCGCTGGACGCGCCGGATGATCTCGGGGTGCTCCAGGTTCCAGAGCTCGGGCGGGTCGCCGAACTCCAGCCCGTTGGCCATGAGCATCGTGCCCATCGCGCCGTCGGCGACGATCGGGGCGCCCGAGGCGATCAGCTCCTGCCAGGTTGTCATCGAGCCGCGATTGTGCACGGATCGCTCCGCGAACGCGCCGGTAGATCGGTTGCGATCAAGTGCCGATCGCGGGACCCCACCACACGGCGGCCGCGACGATGATGTAGAGGCCGAGGAGCATCGCGCCCTCGAAGGCGTTCGCCTCGCCGTCGACGACCATCGCGTACACGAGCAGGGCCGTGACCGCGAGGGTTCCGAGCAGCAGCGGGTCAAAGATCAGGGTCATCGGCACCGGCGCGACGAAGAAGCTCAGGAGCACCAGCACCGGGATCAGGAAGAGCACGACCTGGAGCGCCGAGTTCAGGATCAGGCTCATCGACAGGTCGCCGCGGTTCTTGTACGCCGCGGTGACACCGGCCAGGTGCTCAATGGCATTGCCCGCGATCGCGACAACGATCAGGCCGGCGAACGCCTCGCTCATTCCGATCGTGGCCATGGCCGGCTCGAGCGCCTCCACGAACCAGTCCGCGACGAACGCAGCCGATGCCGCCGATCCACCGAGCAGGAGCAACGTCGTGGCGAGCGGCGGTGGCACGTGCGCGGTCGGCGTTTCGGCCTCGCCCTCGGCAGCCTCAATGTTGGGCACGACGCCGGGCCCGGCTTCCTTCAGGCGCAGCGAGATCGGAACCGAGAACGCGAAGAGGACGAGGAGCACGATCGCAACGAGCGCCGAAAGCTCCTGGGCGTGCCCGAAGTCCGGCTCGCCCGGCTGGACCGCGAGGAACGGGACGATGAGCGCCGCGACGCCAAGCAGGAGCTCGGTGGCGTACAGCCGGTTCGCCGCCGCCGAGAAGGTGATCTTGCCGTGGCGCAGGCCACCGGCCACGAGCGCCAGGCCGAGGACGAACAGCGCATTGCCGAGGACGGAGCCGATCAGGGCGGCGGCAACCACCTGCACGAGACCCGCCTGGAGCGCGAAGATTGCCAGGAACAGTTCCGGCAGGTTCCCGAGGGTGGACTGGACGACGCCCGTCGCCGCCGGGCTGAGCCGGCTCGCCAGGCGTTCCGTCGCCTCGCTGACCGCGACGGCCCCGCCGGCGAGCGCGAGTACCGCGAACGCGAACCGCACGAGCGGCGGCAGCTGCACGAGGTTGGCGATCGCCACCAGCACGAAGGCCACGGCGTAGCCACCGAAGATGAGCAGGGTGCGCCGGCTGATGTTGGCTGGCATGTCCGGCGACATCATCGGGGATTCGCGGGGCGCTACGCGCGGCGACTGGGTCGCGCGCGTGCCCGGTGGGGCTGTTACGTTCGCGGGCATGGCTGCCCAATCCATCCGCGCCGGCAACTGGCGGCGCGTCCAGCTGGACTCGGTGTTCATCGGCGTCGTGAACGCGTCCGGCACGTTCCTGCCGGTATTCCTGCTGCGGCTCGGGGCGTCGGCGAACGACGTCGGCCTGCTGACGGCCCTCCCGGCGCTCACCGCATTCGCGCTTGCGATCCCGTTCGGGCGATACATCCAGCGGCGCCGCAACATCGTCCCCTGGTACAGCCGGCTCCGGCTCGTCGCCTGGTCCAGCTATGCGGTGATGGCCGGTGCATCCGCGCTCCTGCCCCAGGAGCAGGCGATTCCGATCATCCTCGCCATCTGGGCGCTTGCCTCGCTGCCGTCGACGGCGGCGCTGGTCGGCTTCGCGATGGTCATGGACGGCGCCGCCGGGCCGGGCGGCCGGTTCGACCTGCTGGGCCGGCGCTGGGCGATCGCGGGCGTCGTGGCCACGATCGCCGTGGCCCTCGGTGGCCAGCTGCTGAGCGTGTTCCCGTTCCCGACAAACTTCGAAATCCTGCTCGTGATCGTCTCGCTCGCCGGGCTCGGCAGCTACTTCCAGTCCAGCCGGATCGTTATCCCGGACCAGGTGCCAGTGCCCCGCGCGCCGAGCACGCCCGTGCACGAGCGGGTCGTCGGCCTGTGGCAGCTGATCGTCGCGAACCGGCCGTTCGTGCGCTTCGAGCTCCGCGGCTTCGTGTATGTCGCGAGCATCGGACTGTCCATGCCGATCCTGCCGCTGTTTTACGTCCACGAGCTCGGTGCGCCAGACGCCTGGATCGGGGTGATCGGTGCGGCCGGGTCCGCCGGGAGCGTGCTGGGTTACCTGGTGGCGCGCCAGCTGGCACGGCGGCGCGGAGCCACGATGACGCTCCTGCCGTCGCTGCTCGTGGGCGCACTCGCCCCCGCGGCGCTGTCGTTCATCGGCTGGCTGCCGGCCGTCGCCGTGATTGCGTTCGTCTCCGGCGTCGCCGGCGCGGGCGCGCAGCTCGCGCTGTTCGACCAGATGCTGCGCACGATCCCGCATGCGCATGGCGTGACGTTCAACTCGGTCGACCAATCGGTGGCCAACGGCGCGATCATGATCGCGCCGGTCATCGGCGGGTTCCTCGCAGTCGCTGTGGGCGTGCGGATGACCCTGCTCGTCGTCGCGGCGCTGGGGATCGCGGCGTTCATCCTGTTCTCGATGGACACGCTTGGCCGGGCGCGGGCCCCGGAGGGAGGGACGCGATGACGCGCGAGGTCGTGCTGGTCGCATCGGGGGACCTGCGGGAGACCGCGAACCGGCTCGGCTGGCCGGCGCAGGCCGAGCTCGAGCGAAACGTTGTCACGGCGTTCGGGCGCCATGGCGCCACGGTTCGACGCGCGCATCCGGTGGATGCCTCGCGCGGGCACGGGTTCATCTCCAGCCAGCGGATGGGCATGTCGGTGTTCCAGGGGATCGACCGGGATGCGCCGCTCGTCGTGGCCGAGGCGGTCTGGCAATACAGCCACCACGTCCTGGCGGGCCTGCGCCGCCACCGCGGCCCGATCCTGACCGTCGCCAACTGGAGCGGCCAGTGGCCGGGCCTGGTCGGGATGCTCAACATCAACGCCTCGCTGACGAAGATGGGCCGCCCCTACAGCACGATCTGGGGCGAGGACCTGACCGATCCCTTCGCCGACGAGGCGATCGCACGGTGGGTCGAGACGGGATCCGTGGAGCACGACACCTCGCACGTCCGCGACCTGGATTTGGGCCGGCTGCCGGCGGCGTCCGTGACCCTCGGGCGGCGGCTGGCGGACGAGCTCGCACAGCGCATGGCGATCCTCGGTGTCTTCGACGAGGGCTGCATGGGCATGTACAACGCGATCATCGATGACGAGCACCTGAACCCGGCCGGGATCTACAAGGAGCGGCTGTCGCAATCCGCGCTGGTGGCGGAAATGCGTCGCGTCACGACCGGTGAGGCGCGCGCAGCCTACGCGTGGCTCACGCGCCGCGGGATGGAGTTCCGACTCGGGAGTGACGGCGCCACGGAGCTCACCGAGGAGCAGGTTCTCGACCAGCTGCGGCTGTACACGGCGGCCGTGCGAATTGCAGACCAGTTCGGTTGCGACGCGATCGGGATCCAGTACCAGCAGGGGTTGAAGGACATGGCGCCCGCCTCCGACCTCGCGGAAGGGCTGCTGAACGACGCGGACCGGCCGCCCGTACTGGCACTCGGCGAGACGCGCGAGCTGTACCCGGGCCGGCCGGTGATCCACTTCAACGAGGTCGACGAGGGCTCCGCGGTGGACGCGCTGATCACGAACCGCGTGTGGGAGGCGCTTGGCCTGAACGCGGCGACGACCCTCCACGACGTGCGCTGGGGCGCGCCGTACGGCGACGACTTCGTATGGGTCTTCGAGATCTCCGGTGCCGTGCCGCCGGCGCACCTCGTCGGCGGCTACGCGGGCGCCGTCAGCGAGCGGCAGCCGCCGGTGTACTTCGGGCTCGGCGGCGGCACGATCAAGGGCATCAGCCGGCCGGGCGAGATCGTCTGGAGCCGCGTGTTCCTCATGGACGGCCGGCTCCATGCGGACCTGGGCCGGGCGACCGTGGTGGAGCTGCCGACCGAGGAGACCGAGCGCCGCTGGCAGGCCACGACGCCCCAGTGGCCGATCATGCACGCGGTGCTGCACGGCGTGACGCGCGACCAGATGATGGCCCGGCACAGGGCCAACCACATCCAGGTTGCGTACGGCAACGACGCCGCGAGCGCGGACGAGGCGCTCGCCGCGAAGGCGGCGATGTTCGACGCGATGGGTCTCGCGGTCCACCTCTGCGGCGACGTGTCGGTCGGCTGACGGACGTGGGCGAGCTCCTCGTCGGCATCGATGTCGGGACGCAGAGCTCCAAGGGCGTCCTCCTGCGCCCGGACGGCTCGCTGGTCGCGGAGGCGCGGGCGGAGCACGGGATGGACGTGCCCCGCTCCGGCTGGGCCGAGCAGGACGCGGACGCTGTCTGGTGGGCCGACGTGTGCTCCATCGCGGGGCGGCTCGTCGCCGCGGTGCCGACAGGCGATCGCATCGGCGGGGTCGGGGTCAGCGCCATCGGTCCGACGGTGCTCCCACTGGATGCGGCCGGGCGCCCACTGCGGCGCGCGATCCTGTACGGCGTCGATACGCGGGCGACCGCGCAGATCGCGGCGCTGGAAGCGCGCCACGGCGCCGAAACGCTGGCGACGTGGTCCGGCATGGACCTCTCGAGCCAGGCCACAGGCCCGAAGATCGCCTGGCTGGCCGAGCACGAGGCGGAGGTCCACGCGGCGGCGCGATGGTTCGTCACGGCCACCACCTACCTCGTCCACCGGCTGACGGACTCGATGGTCATCGACGCACACACGGCGTCGCACTGGAACCCGTTGTTCGATCGCCACACCATCGGCTGGTCCGACCGATTCGCCGACGGGATCACCTCCATCGACCGCCTCCCGACGATTGGCTGGCCCGCCGACATCGCGGGCGTCGTGACGGCGAAGGCGGCGACCGAGACGGGGTTGCCGGCGGGCGTGCCGGTCGCCGTCGGGACGGTCGACGCCCTCGCGGAGGGCGTGAGCGTCGGCGTCTCGCGGCCGGGCGACCTCATGGTCATGTACGGCAGCACGACGTTCTTCATCCTGGTCACCGATACCGCGGTCGAGGCTGGGTCGCTTTGGCTGACCGCGGGCGCGGAACGCGGGCAATGGGCGCTCGCCGCCGGGCTCGCGACCGGCGGCTCGGCGCTGGCGTGGTTCCGGGACCAGCTCGCACCGGATCTGATCGCGGCGGAGCAGCGCGGCGGGCCTTCCGCGTTCGCGGCGCTCTCGGCGGAGGCGGCCGCAGCGGAGGCCGGAGCCGGCGAGGACCTGCTGTTCCTCCCCTATTTCTCGGGCGAGCGCACGCCGATCAACGACCCGCTGGCGCGGGGCGTCGCGGCGGGTCTGTCGCTGGGCTCGTCTCGCGGCGACCTGTACCTCGCGCTCCTGCGCGGAATCGCCTACGCCACGCGCACAAACCTCGAGGCGATGCGGGCGCTGGGCGCGCCGATCCTGCGGGTGGTCGCGGTCGGCGGCGGGACCGCGGATCCGCTGCTGCTCCAGCTGGTGTCGGACGCGACGGGGATCGAACAGGAGATCCCGGGCGCGACGATCGGCGCCGCGCGCGGCGACGCGTTGCTCGCGGGACTTGCGGCGGGGCTCGTGCAGCGCGACGGAATCGGCGCGTGGATGTCGGTGGATCGGGTGATCCGGCCGCGGCCGGAGATGCGCGCGGCGCACGACCGTCGATATGTGGCGTTTGGCGAGCTGTACCGCTCGACGCGCGACATCGTGCACGGCCTAGGCTGACCTGATGCAGCCGCCAGCGGGCTATCTCGACAGCACCGGGCGCGACGACGCCTGGTCCGGCGGCGTGCGCATGATCCCGATCACCACCCCGAAGGGCGAGTTCCGGGTCTGGACGAAGCGCGTCGGGAACAACCCGAGCGTCAAGCTGCTGCTCCTGCACGGTGGACCCGGCGCGACGCACGAGTACTTCGAGGCGAGTGACTCGTTCCTGCCGGCCGCCGGTATCGAGTACTACTACTACGACCAGCTCGGCTCCGCGTGGAGCGACCAGCCGGACGATCCGGAGCTGTGGACGATCCCGCGCTTCGTCGATGAGGTGGAGCAGGTCCGGATCGCGCTCGGCCTGGACCGCGACAACTTCTACCTGCTTGGACACTCGTGGGGCGGCATGCTCGCG
The DNA here is from genome assembly GCA_031362295.1 of Chloroflexota bacterium. Classification (GTDB taxonomy): domain Bacteria; phylum Chloroflexota; class Limnocylindria; order Limnocylindrales; family CSP1-4; genus UBA5189. Next base: position 41,723 of record JANLSG010000125.1, on the reverse strand, counting down.
ATCGAGTACGCGCTCGCCCACCAGGAGCACCTCAAGGGCCTCGTAATCTCGAACATGATGAGCAGCGGGCCTGCGTACAACGCGTACGCCGAGCGGGTCCTCATGCCGTCGATGGACCAGGGCGTCCTCATGGAGATCAAGGGCTATGAGGCGACCGGCACCACGGATGATCCGCGGTACATGGAGCTCCTGAACGAGCACCACTACGTCCACCACGTCCTGCGCCGACCGCTGGACGAGTGGCCGGACCCGGTGAACCGGGCGTTCGCGGCGATCAACCAGTCGATCTACGTGCCGATGCAAGGCCCGAGCGAGCTCGGCGCCGGCGGCGTGCTGATGACCTGGGACCGGACGGAGGACCTCCAGCGGATCAATGTGCCGACACTCGTCATCGGTGCCGAGCACGACACGATGGACCCCGCGTGGATGCGGATGCAGGCCACGAAGCTGCCGCGCGGCTCGTACCTGCACTGCCCGAACGGCAGCCACATGGCGATGTACGACGACCAGGAGACGTACTACGCGGGCCTGATCGACTTCATTCGCGGCGTCGAGGGCGTTGCCGGCCCCGGTTGACCGCGCCCGCGGGCGCCATCGCGAAACCGCTCGCCATCCGACGGCGTCTCCGGGCCACGCGGCCGGATACGCCGCATCGACCAACGGATGGAGCCCGCGATGCCTTCCCGAACGATCTCGATCCCCTTGCCGCTCCCGGCGTCACGAACCGGCTGGCTCGCGACGGGCCTGGCACTCGGCATGCTGGCCGCGGTCCTCGCAGGACCGTTGCTCTCCGCGCGACCGACCCTGGCCGTTGACCCCACCGGCGCGAACGAGCACACCATCGCGGTCTCCGGCACCGGGCGCATCGTCCTGAGCCCGGACACCGCGGACCTTCGCCTCGGGGTCAGCTCCACGGCGAAGACCGTGAAGGCCGCTCGAGCCGCCGCTGCGACCTCGATGACCGCGGTCATTGCCAGCCTTAAGAACCTCGGCATCGCCGACAAGGACATCCAGACGACGGCGCTTTCGCTGCAGCCGGTCTACGACTACAGCCTCAACACGAACCCGCCACGCCTTACTGGGTATCAGCTCTCGAACGCAGTCGCGGTCACAGTTCGCGACCTCGAGAAGCTGGGCGACGCGATCGACGACGCCCTCGCCGCGGGCGCGACGAGCCTCGATGGCGTCTCGTTCCGGGTCGCCGACCAGACGGCCGCCGAGCAGCAGGCGCGCCAGGCCGCGATGGACCAGGCGAAGGCCAAGGCGAAGACGCTCGCCGACGCAGCCGGCGTGTCGATCTCCGGCGTCGCCTCGATTAGCGAGACGGTCGCGCCGGTCCCGTACCCCGTGTACTACGGCTACGGGGCAGCCGGCGCCCCGGGCAAGGACGTCCAGACGCCTGTACAGCCAGGCTCCACCGAGGTCACGGTAACCGTCTCGGTCGTGTACCTCATAGGCTGAGAACATGACGGCAGCATCGGATCGCTTCGACAGTTCGGGCCAGAATGAGATCCTCGCCGGCGGGCTCGGTTTGGCAGTGTCGATCGTTGTCGCCCTTCTGGCGCTCACCCTGGCCGGCTGCAGCGGGCCAACGGCGCAGGCGCACGTCATGGTCACCCTCGGCATCTACTCCGGTCGCCCAGACCCATCGTGGGACCTCACGGACGCCGAGGTATCGCTGGTCATCGGGGCCATCTCGGCACTCCCTGTCCGCGTCGGCGAGCCACCGGTGGGTGGACTCGGATACCACGGCTTCACCCTCGTGATCAGGCGAGCCGGATTGGCCGATGAAACCGTCGTCGCTTTTCAGGGGACGGTCGCTCCTCCCGGCGTCGGGCCGCGCCAGCACCGCGTTGACGAGGGTCGAACCGTCGAACGGCTCCTTCTCGACGCGGGGCGAGCGCACCTCACCCCCGCGGAGATCGCGGCCGTCACGGCGGACATGGCCACCCCCTGACCACGCTCGCTCAGCGCTCGCCCGCTAGAATTCGGGACTCCCGAGCGGGAGTAGCTCAGTTGGCAGAGCGTCTGCTTCCCAAGCAGAAGGTCGAGGGTTCGAGACCCTTCTCCCGCTCCACCCCGCCTGTAATCGGTCACTTGACATCGGCGTGCACCGTGGCGCACCGTGCCGTCGACCCTCGTTCAAGGCTCGACGTAAGCGCTCGTGAGATCGCCCATGCGGCGAACGTGCGCTCGCACCGTCCCTGACGGGCGCCATGTCTGCGTCCCATCCCGTGACGCGCGTCAACCCGGCGAAGGTGTCTCGATGTCCAAGCAGCCGCCTGCACGGACGGGCCGTAGCGGTTCGTGGCACCGGCTTCCCGCGAGGCTCACGGTAGCTGCCATCGTCGGGCTCATTATCGGCACCATGTCGCCAGTCTCGGTAGTCCGTGCGCTCGACACGACACCGCCCTCGCTCACGACGCCTGTTTTGGTCCCGTCGACGGTGGCAATCGGCGGTCCCATCACGGGAATCACCGCGACCGCCACCGATGACGGTGGCATCGTCTCGGCTCAGGTCACCGTCAGACGCAGCAATAGCGGAGTCGTGGGACGGAACGGCACGCAGCTGACCCTCGACGGCCTGCCATACCGCTTCACGGGCCTCAACCTCTACAACGCCAGCAACGTCCGCAACACCGGCTGCACCGGCACGAATCTGGGGTCCGGACCCGCGCTCAGCTCGACGCTCGACCAATGGGGTGCCGGCAAGCAGGTCATGCGCTCCTGGTTCTTCCAGAACCTCGCCCAGCCGACGATCGGTGCGGGCAGTGCATACGACTGGTCGGCCTTCGACCACACCCTAGCCGTCGCCGACGCGCACGGCCTGAAGGTGATTGCGACCCTCACGAACCAATGGGGCGAGTGCGGGGACGGCCTCGATGTCATGCCAGGTTCGTTCAAGACGAAGCAGTGGTATGTCGACGGCTACAAGACGACGCCGGGTCCCGGGCTCTACAAGGCCTATCGAGACTACGTCCATGACGTCGTCACGCGCTACAGCGGCGATCCTCGGATCGCGTTCTGGCAACTCGTGAACGAAGCCGAGGTCCGGACAACTTCCAGCGAGGCCTGCCCGGCGCACGGCGATCCGAGTAACCCGGCGAACGCCGAGGGCAACCTCCGAGCGACGATCCTGAAGAACTTCGCGGCCGACGTTTCTGGCATGGTCAAGTCCCTCGACCCGAGCCATCTCGTGAGTCTGGGCACAATCGGCAGTGGACAGTGCGGAGCCGTTGGGGATCAGTACAAGACCGTCCACGACGTCGCAACGATCGACCTCTGCGAGTACCACGACTACACGAGCCCCACCGTCAGCCTGCCGGCCGACACATTCAACGGCCTTGTCAGGCGAATCAGCCAGTGCGGCGAGCTGAACAAGCCCATCTTCGTCGGGGAGGCCGGGATCATCCCGAACCTCGCCGGCGGATATGCGGGTCGCGCGACCCTCCTGGCCGCGAAGCGCGCGGACCAGATGGCCGCCGGCGTGGCCGGCTTCGTCGCCTGGAACTGGGAGACGACGGGTTCAAGTCTCGCAACGTACGCGATCGGCGCCCGCGACCCGGCCCTCGATGCCCTCAACTTCGGTTCCACCGCCATGACGGCCGTCGACGGAGTCTTTGGAGGGACCAGCGAGGCGCTGACCGCCTCGATCACCGCGCTCTCTGTTGCCGGGGCATACACGGTGTGCGTCTGGGCGACGGACAGTACCGGCAACGTCAGCCCGGGCAGTTCGTGCTCGGGACTCGTTGTCGACGGGTTGCCACCCGTGGTGACGGCCCTCCAGCTCGCGCCAAACCCGTCAGCCTTCGGCGGGGCCCTCAGCGCAACGGCCATCGCGACTGACGCGACGGCGGTTGCCTGGGCGCACCTCAGCGTGGACGGTGGACCATGGATGCAGATGGGTGCTGCCGATGGTGCCTTCGGCGGGACGAGTGAGGCCGTCAGCCGGACCTACGGAGCGTCCGCCATCGATGTTGTGGCGCGAGTCACGCATACGTGCGCGCTGACCGCGGATCGCAACGTTCGGTGCTGGGGCGAGAACTCGGGTGGCCAGCTCGGCGACGGGACGAAGGTTGACCGCAGCCTCTCTGTGCCGGTCGCGGGCCTATCCAATGTCCTCGCGATCGCCGTGGGTTACCGCCACTCATGTGCGCTCCTCGGCGATCGCACCGTCAGTTGCTGGGGCGACAACAGCACCGGCCAGCTCGGCGACGGGACGACGATCGAACACCTCAGTCCGAGCACGGTCGTCGGCCTGACGGGCATCCGCGCAATCACCGCAAGCTACTGGGACACCTGCGCGCTGGACGGTGGTGGCTTCGTGTGGTGCTGGGGTCGCAACGACGCTGGCGCGCTGGGCGACGGAACAACGAACCAACGATCAGCCCCGGTCGCGGTCCTGGGCATCGCTGGTGCGACATCCATCTCGGCAGGTCCGTATTACACGTGCGCGGTACTCGCCGATCGCACCGGGCGCTGCTGGGGCTCGAATTACCATGGTGAGCTCGGCGACGGGACGACGACGGATCGGCTCATCCCCGTCGCGGTTGATGGTCTGGCAGGTGTCGCCGAGATCTCGGCGGGGGTGACCCACGCCTGCGCGTTGCTCGACGACGGCACCGTCCGGTGCTGGGGTGCGAATTTCGCCGGTCAGCTCGGCGACGGATCGACGACGGATCGACTCATCCCCGTCGCCCCCGTGGGCCTCTCGGGCGCGGTCGACGTCGCTGCCGGCGACGCCCACACATGCGCGCTCCTGGCCGACACGGCCGTCAGATGCTGGGGTCGCAACGGCCATGGAGAAGTCGGCGACGGCACGCAAACCGTCCGGCTCGTACCCGTGGCCGTCCAGGCACTCCTTGGGGTTCGGTCGATCACGGCTGGCGACCAGCTCACGTGTGCGTTGCTCGCTTCGGGCGTAGTCGACTGTTGGGGCTCCAACTACTTTGGTCAACTCGGCGATGGGAACATGACGTTCGGCAGACCGACACCGGCGCGGGTCGCAGGTTTCGAAGCTCTGTCAGCGGGGATCCATACCGCCTGCGTTCGCGCAGCCGACGGGGTCGGAAATATCAGCGATGGAACCTCCTGCACGACCGTCACCGTTCGGCCACTCGGGTATACGCCGCCCGGTGCGGGCGTCGTCGTCGAGCCGGCGTCCCCGGACGGGACGGCCCAGGCCACCGTGACCTTCGGGACGGTCACGGTGGCGGGAGCGTCGCTGCTCACGACGAGCTCCACGGAACCGGCGCTGCCGATCGGCTACCAGATCGGCAGTCCGCCGACCTTCTACGACATCACGACCACGGCGACGTACAGCGGGACGATCACCGTTTGCCTTTCGTACGCTGGCGTCACCCCTTCACCAACGAACCTCCTCCACTACGTAGGTGGTGCCTGGGTCGACATCACGACCACCGTGGACGCGGTCAACCAGATGGTCTGCGGAACCACGACTTCGCTCTCACCGTTCGCTCTGGCGACCAGGATCCCAGTCCTGTCCGTCCCATCCCCGGTGCTCGCGGTCGCGACCGGCTCCTCGGGCGCGGTCGTCACGTTCGGAGTCACCGCGACGGACTCCAACGGCGGAATGGTCACATCCGTCTGCGCCCCAGCCTCAGGCACGGTGTTCCCGATCGGCACGACGACAGTCCAGTGCGGAGCGATCGACGTATCCGGAGTCCCCTTCTCGGCGTCGTTCACGGTCACGGTGGGATACAGGTTCATAGGGTTCTACCAGCCGCTGAACGACCCGATCTCCGCGCTGAACCCGATGAGCGTCTTCAAGGGAGGCTCAACGATCCCCGTGAAGTTCGCCCTCGCCTATGCGAACGGAGCTTCGATCCTCGATACCGCAGCATCCTCCATCGCGACGGCTTGTGGTGCGACGATCTCGCTGTCGAGGACGTCTGGTACCGCGCCACCTGTCGATGAGGTTGTCACCAGCTCCACACCGAATACGGGAAGTTGCTTCCGGTACGACGCGACCTCCCACCAGTTCATCTTCAATCTCGGGACAAAGGGCCTCACCGCCGCGGCCCTCTACGAGCTGAAGGCGAGTGTCGCCGGGACCGCGATCGTTAATCCCTACCTGACGCTTCAGCCAACGCACACCCTCACGATCGGTATCCGTTAGCCGAGCCGGGAAGGGCCAGCGGTCGAGACCCTTCTCCCGCTCCACTTCCCCATCGCCTCTTGGGGCCGCACGATCCCATTCGAATGAGATGGGATGACGAATCTCCGCTGTCTGCGAACTCCAGGCCAGAGCCGGCGACGAGATCCCAGACCGTTGAGGTGACCAGCACTTCGGATGGACCCGCACGTGACACCCAGCCCTGATGGAGATTCCTAGCGCCTGCACCTCCGCGGCGACGGTTCGCGCGCATTCGACGGCCCGCGCAGGCCCATCGAAGATGGCGGGGCTGGCGGAGCATTCGCCACATCGGCGGCGACCCGCCCTGCTGGATCACGCCGATCTCGTCGAACCTGTGGCGCGCATACATGTCGCGATTGCGCGGCGCGGTCGCTTCGAGGTACGCGGGCAGGCCGTCGCGGTCACACGTTTCGAACGCGTGCCTGAGCAGGGTCGAGCCCAGGCCATGGCCCTGCGCGGGTGGATCGACGCCCGCAAGCAGTAGGTACCAGTGGTCGAACGTCGGATGGAGGTCGCCCATCTGGCCGAAGAAGCCGTCGAGATCGTCCCGATTCGAGTCGGTCGCGACCTCCTCGAGCAGCGCCGAGAACGCTGCATCATCGGAGCCAACACCAGGCGGAAACCAGAGGGCGACCCCCGCGAAGCCGGCGACTTCATGCGCCGTGCCGTGTTCGAATGCGTTCCCGGCGAACGCTACAGCACGGCCGAGGCCGGTTCGCGCGGTCTTGACGTGTCGGATCGCGCGTCATACAGTTAACCGACAAGTTAACTGTCATGGGGCGGAGATGCTCGAGGCTGCGGAAGGGCTGGATCGGTTGTTCGAGGCGCTGGCGAACCGTCATCGCCGCGAGATGGTCCGCCTCCTGGGTCTCCAGCCGCACTCGATCAGCCGGCTCGCGAGCATCCGGGGGCTCTCCCTGCCGGCGATCAACAAGCACGTTCGCGTCCTGGTGGACGCGGGCATCGTGGACCGGCGCAAGCTCGGGCGGACCACGTTCCTGACGCTCGATCGGGCGTGCATGCGCGACCTCCAGGCGTGGCTCGGCGAGTTCCACGCGTACTGGGGCACCGAGAAGGAAACTCTGGAGAACTACACGCAATTCCTCACCACCGATCCGACGACAGCAGAGGGTGACCAGCGATGAAGAAGTTCCTGATGCTCAGCTACGGCTACATCGAACCGACGCCGGAGGTCGTGGCCGCCTGGATGGCCTGGTTCGAGAAGGTGGGCGACCACATCGTCGACAGCGGCAACCCGCTGGGCAACTGCCGCGAGGTCACCCCGACCGGCAGCCGCGACCTGACGCCGGAGATGGGCGCTGCGGGCGGCTACTCGATCCTCTCGGCAAACACCATGGAGGACGCCGAACGCCTCCTCGAGGGCTGCCCGATCATCGACAGCGTTCGGCTGTACGAGGCGATGGCCATGTAAGACGCCCGCCTCTCGCGACACGACTCCCACCACCAAGCAATGCAACTGGAGACCTGAACAACATGGCAAACTTCCTGCTCACCTACTACGGCGGCGGCATGCCCGACTCCGCCGAGGACACCGCCAAGGTCACCGCGGCCTGGGGCGCCTGGTTCGAACAGCTCGGCGATGCGCTCGTCGACGGCGGCAACCCGACCTCGCAGTCGAAGGCCATCTCGCCCGATGGCGCGGTCATGGACGCGACCATGGCGCCGTCCGGCTACTCGGTCATCAAGGTGGACTCGATGGACACCGCGCTCAAGGTCGCCGGCATGTGCCCCGTCCTCGAGGGTGGGGCCACCGTGGTCGTCTCGGAGACGTTCGCGGCGATGTAGTCACGTCGCGAGCTCAGCAAGCGGCTTCGTCGGTGGCGGTCGGTCGCCAGGCAGGAAACTGACCCGGTCCGATCGCCACCGGCGCCGCATTCAGCGATGCCGCGACGACGATTGTCCCCGAAGCGGACCAGGACAGGCGCCCGTCCGGCGACCATGCCGGGAAGCGGTTCGTCGCCGTGTCGTGCGTGATCGGACGATCGTCCTGCCCGTTGGCTCGCATCACGTGGATCTGGAGGCCCTCGATGGTCGATTGCCCGCTCTCGTACGCCAGCCAAAGGCCATCCGGCGACCACGCGGGATAGAACTGGTAGCCCGGGAGGTCCGCGACCTGGCGCTCGCCGGACCCGTCTGCGTTGATGACGTAGACGTCATAGTCACCGTCTCGAGCCGAGGCGAAGGCGATGCGACGACCATCTGGCGACCAGCTCGGATATTCCCCCGACTTCGTGGTGATGCGCCGCGGCTCACCCCCAGCCACCGGAATGGTGGCGATGTCCTGGAAGCGGGCGTCGAAGAAGTGGTCGTACGCGATCTCGCACCCGCCTGGCGACCACGCCGGCGATCGATCGTCCTTCGGGCTCAGCGTCAGGTTTCGCTCACATGTCCCGTCGGCGGCCATGACGTAGATCTCGTCCTGTCCGTCGCGACTCGTCCGGAACGCGATCTGCCGGCCGTCGGGCGACCACGTTGGCTTCATGTCGAGACCCAGCGCGTCGGTCATTCGCCTGACATTGGACCCGTCGCTCGCGATGACGTAGATGTCGCTGTTGGAGAGCGCCTCCTTCGAGAACGCAAGGTCGGCAAGCACTGAATCGAGGCCGCCCGGCCCGCCCGATCGACTCGGCTCGTCGCAGACGTCCGTCGCGCCGGGTGACGCAAGCGCGACGGCCGGGCCCCCGAGGTCCGCGCACCCAGCGATCGATCCCCCGTCCGGCCCGAAGACGAGGACCACCAGGTTCGAGGGATACGCCAGGTAGCCCGGTGTCTCCACCTGCTCCGTCCGGCTGCCGTCCTCGATGTCGGCGAACTGGAACGGCGCATCGTGATCGACCTGCGGCGGCGCGCACCCGGCCTGGTCGTAGATGCCCCACGGCCGCGGGCCTGGCCCCGTGATGGACACGGTCAAGCGCGTCGCCTCATCCGATTCCCGCACCGCTGAAAAGCTGCCGACGACCGCCCCGGGGAGAGAGACGAGGTCCCGGACACCCAGGCGCGCAGACGAGGCCGAGGTCGCGCCGGGCTCGCTCGCGACGCCGCTCGCCTGCGGATCCACGGCTGTGCACGCGGCGAGCATGGCCAGGGCAGCGATGGCAACGAGGAGGCGCACGACTGACATACGCGCCGATCCAGCCCGGCCTTCCCGATGACTACATCGTCGAGAGGGCAAACCAGAGCAGGTACAGGAGCACCCCGTTCGCAACGAGTGCCTGCATGCCGATGACCAGCCAGAACGCCCGCGGCGTTGTGGTGCGAGAGCGCCGCTGCGGCGCCTCCCACTTCTGGGACGAGAACGCGAAGGATTCCCCTCTCCGAATCTGATAGACGATCAGCGCGTCGATCACGACGCACACGATTGCCACGATGACAAGGACGATCGCCTCGGTCGACGTCATGCCCCGAGGCCCTCGGCTTCGCCGTATGCCCAAAGGTCGAGTGCGTCAAGGTCCAGGGCGTCGATCCCGTTCGTGGCCAGCGCGCCGGCGATCTGCGCCCGGTGCTCGGTCGCATGGTGGATCGCCTGGCCCAGCACGGTAGAGCGGGCGCGGCGGATCTGGTCCGGCGCGTCGTAGGCGGCGGTTCCCTCGGGAAGCGACGCGTGGGCACGGAGGCGGGCGTCGTATCCGGCGCAGCGCGCGGCAAGATCGGCCAGCTGGGCGATCGTTGTCGTCGGCGGGGGCGGATCCATGCGCGGCTTGCCATCGAGGCGGTTCGCGTACCCGCCTGCCGCGTTCACGAGGTGGTCCAGGATCCTGCCGGCGGCCCACTCGTTGCGCGGGGCCGCCAGCGCAAGCGCGTCGTCGGACAGCCCGGCGAGCGTCGATATGAGCGAGGCGTTCGCCCAGGCCATGTGGCGAAGCAGCCGGTCCAGCGTCGGGTCCACCGTCGAGTCGCTCATCGCTCAGTCGAAGCCTCCATCGATGCCGATGCGGTCAGACGCCCGACCTTACCAGCGAATGGTGACTGATCCGCCGGTCCGCGCGAAGACGTCGTAGTACAGGTCCAGGAGCTTCTCGTTCGATTCGCCCTGGTAGCACTGGCACCAGTCGATCAGCTTCACCCGGACGCCATCGACGTAGACGATGCTGCCCCTCCAGTCGGAGCCCAGGGCGGCCCGCAGTCGAGGCCCGGCGGCGGCGTAGGCATCGAAGCCGGACCCGTCCGCGTAGCCGTTCGTGCACGGCGAGCTGCCGGCGCGGCAGTAGTACGAGGCGGCCCCGCCGATCTTGTGGGTCGTCTTCGGTGCCACGACCACCGTGGCGGGCTTTACGGTCGGGAGCGACGGCTGCGGACGCGCGGGCAGGGCGGTCGCGATCCAGGGATCTATGACCACCGCGAGGTCAGGAGCTTGGCGAAGCCCCGGGATGTCCGTGGACGATCCCGGCAGGAGCGAGACAGGGCCGAACGCGGAGTCCGGAACGGTCCTGGGCCCGGTTGGTTCGGCGCCGACGGTTGCGGCGGCGGCAATGACAAAGAAGGCGGAAACCACAAAGGAAGCAGCGGCACGCAATTGGCGCCGTGTCACCCGTGCGCTCATGGGCACGGGTCGTCCGCCTGTTGTGACAGGCATCTCCAAATGGTGACCGACAGAGGTTGCCGTCCGGATCAGCCGGGCCGCCAGGGATGTGCCAAGTCCCTTGCAAACGCAAATCGGACTGCCACGGACCTGCAAGTCCTCGCCCAGCGTCGGCAGTGCTCACAGCGCTGCTCGTCGCCGATGCTTGCCGCCAAGCACCCTGGAGGATCAACCCATGGCAACCACGACCCGCCACGCGCCGTCGAAGAACGGCCACGCGTCAACCACCAAGCGCGTCTCGCCCCAGCCGCGAATGGGCCAGGCCGCCCCGGAGCTTCAGCGCTTCGGAACCCTGCGCCAGCTGCCGATCGCCCTTGCTGCCAAGGCGCGGACTGAGAGCTGCCAGATCCTCAACGAGATCCTGGCGGACTCGATGGTCCTCGGCGCGCTGTACAAGAAGGCGCACTGGAACGCGGCCGGGCCGACCTTCTACCAGCTCCATCTCCTGTTCGACAAGCACTACGAGGAGCAGGTGGAGCTTGTCGATGCGATCGCCGAACGCGTCCAGATGCTCGGCGGGATCAGCGTCGGCGACCCGCGCCACGCGGCCGAGTTGACGACCATCCCCCGCGCGCCCGACGGCGCGGAAGAGGTGCCGGTCGTGCTTTCGCGCCTGCTCGACGCGCACGAGACGATCCTCGAGAAGGTCCGCGCCGGCATCGACGCGACGGAGAAGAACAAGGACATGGGGTCCAACGACCTGCTGATGGGCGACGTCCTGCGTCGCAACGAGATGCAGGTCTGGTTCATCGCCGAGCACGTCGTCGAGGCCCCCCTGGTCGAGGCCTAGGACATGCAGACCCGCCTCTTCGGCCACTCACCCGTTGGCCGCACCTACGCGAGCCCTCCTGCGTCGCGGGTGCCGCCTCGGCGCGACGCCGGTCCCGCCATCGGACCGACGCTGGTCCTCCAGGAGGCGTCGGCGGCGACGCCAAGCTATCGGCCGTTCCTCGAGGCGCTCGGCGTCGCCGTCTACACGACGGACGCGGGCGGGCGGATCACGTTCTACAACGAGGCCGCCGCCACCCTGTGGGGCCGCGAGCCGCAGGTTGGCGAGATGTGGTGCGGCTCGTGGAAGCTGTTCTGGCCGAACGGTGAGCCGATGGCTCACGGCGAGTGCCCAATGGCCATCTCCCTGAAGGAGCGCCGCTCCGTCCGGGGCTATGAGGGCATCGCCGAGCGGCCCGATGGGACGCGGGTGTCGTTCGTCCCCTACCCGACTGTCGTCATGGATGAGCGCGGCGAGATGATCGGCGCGATCAACGTGCTGGTCGACGTCTCCGACCGGCGGCGCGCGGAGGATGGGCTCCGCGCGGCCATCGCCGTCAAGGACGAGTTCCTTGGCCTCGTCTCGCACGAGCTCCGGACGCCCGTCACGACGATCCTCGGGAATGCCAAGTTGCTGGCGGCCCGCAAGGACGTGGCCGAACCGCTCGGTTCGCTGCTCGGGGATCTCGGCAGTGAGGCGGAGCGCCTCGCGGCGGTCGTCGAGAACCTGCTCGTGCTCACGAGGGCGGGCACGCCCGTGGACATGGACCGCGAGCCGCAGGTCCTCGATCACGTCGTCCACGACGCCCTGGCAACGTTTGCCCGCCGCCACCCCGAACGGGAGGTCCACGTGAGCGGTGACCTTGGTGGACGCGTCGTCGACGCCGATCGCGCGTATCTCGCGCTGCTGCTCGGCAACCTGCTCGGGAACGCCAACAAGTACAGCCCGCCCGGGGAGCGGCTCGATGTCGCGCTCGATGTTCGCGACGACTGGCTGGAGGTTCGCATCCTGGATCGTGGGATCGGTTTCGAGCCGGGCGAAACGGACGAGTTGTTCACCGCGTTCTATCGAACTGAGAACGCCAAGCAGATGGCGTCGGGGCTCGGGATCGGGCTCAGCGCCTGCCGGCTCCTGGTTGACCTGCTCGGCGGGCGGATCTGGGGGAACCCCCGGCCCGGTCCTGGTTCGGAGTTCGGGTTCGCGCTGCCCGCAGCGCCGGATACCGTCGACTGACGGTCAGTCCCGGCGCCGCCCGTTACTCGAGCAGATAGCGCGCCACCTCGTTGACCAGCGGCTCCCCGGCCGCCAAGCGCCGGATCTGGTCGCCGGCGAGCTCGAAGCAGCGCATCGTCGTCGACGGTGAATCCCCGGCCATGTGCGGCGTGATGAGCACGTTGGGCAGCGCCCAGAGCGGGTGATCGGCGGGCAGCGGCTCGGGATCGATGACGTCGAGCGCCGCACGCAGGCGGCCGGCTTGAAGCTCCCGCGTCAAGGCGTCCGTGTCGATCGTTCGGCCGCGACCGGCATTGACGAGCAGCGTGCCGTCGCGCAGGAGTGCGAGGCGGCGCGCATCGAGCAGGCCTTTGGTCTCGCTCGTCAGCGGCAGCATCGCGACCAGGATGTCGGCAGTCGGCAGAATCGCGTCGAGCTCCGACAGGGCGCGAACACCGTCGCGCGCGGTGCGCCCGACACCGACGACATCGACCCCGAACGGTCGCAGGCGATCCGCGATCGCGGTCCCGATCGAGCCCATGCCCAGGATGACGACGCGTCGACCCTCGAGCTCGTCGGGCTCGAAGAAGTCCCACGCGGCCTTCGCCTGCGCATCCCGCGCGCGGATGTGCCCGCGCTGCATGGCGAGGATCGCGCCGATGACCCACTCCGAAAGCGGACCGTCGTAGATCCCGCGGGCGTTGTGGACGCTGACGTGCGCAGGCACCTTGCCCACCAGCCAGTCCACGCCCGCGCTCAGGGTCTGGATGATCCGCAACCGGCCCTGGGGACCGGCGAGGAGCTCCAGCAGCGGGGGCCGGATGCGCGTGAGCGGGACCACGAGGTCCACGTTGGCGAGATTCGGGAGGGGCTCGGGCTCGGCGCGGACGAGCACGACCTCCACGCTCGCGGGCAGCTCGCCCATGTGCTCGAGCTCCGGCATGTCCGGGAGGCAGACGGTGAGCGAGGGAGTCATCGATGGCATCACGGGCCCGAAGATACTCGTCCTCCTAGACTCGTGGGCCACGTGGAGGAACGAATGCCCGAAGCCGTCCCGCCCCGCACGATCTACGTCACCGGCACGGGCCGGGTCTCGGTCAATCCGGACGTCGCCGACCTTCGACTCGGCGTGACGCTCACCGCGGAAACGGTTGAGGCGGCGAGAGCCATCAACGCGACGGCAATGGCAGAAGTCATCGGCGCGCTCAAGGAGTTGCGCATCGCGGCCCGGGATATCCAGACCACGAACCTGACGCTGAGCCCCGCGTACGACTACTCGAGCAACACGAACCCTCCGCGGCTCACGGGCTACACGATGGCCAACACCGTGGCGGTGACGATCCGCGACCTGGCTCACGTCGGTACAGCAATCGACGGCGCGATGCGGGCCGGCGCGACAACGCTGGACAGCATCGTCTTCCGCACGCGCGACACATCGGCAGCGGAGAAAGAGGCGCGCGAGGCAGCCGTCGCGGACGCGCGAGCCAAAGCCGAAGTGCTGGCAGCAGCCGCGGGCGTGTCAATCGCGGGCGTGGCGACAATCAGCGAAGCCGGCTTGGCGCTCCCGTCGCCGGTCTACCGCGGCGAGATGGCCAAGATGGCAATGACAGACGCCTCCACACCAGTCGAGGCCGGCGCGAACGAAATCGCGATCAGCGTTTCCGTGACGTTCCTGCTCGGCTGACGGCGGCGGTTATGGCTGGCGGTTGAACCAGACGCCGCCCGGGCCGTCGTAGCTGGTGCCCTCTCCCCACGCCGCGATCGTCTTCCCGGTCGAGGTGACCGCGATCTCGCCGTAGTCGCCATAGATCTCAGCAAAGCCGGCGGCCGTCTTGTAAGCGGCGCCGCTCGAGGCATCGGAGATCTTCACGGCCGCAGTCCAGGTCAGACCGCCGTCCGAAGACGTCCGGTACCAGACGTTCCAGGCGTCGGGGTTGCCGCCGCCGCTCGTCTGCTGGTAGAAGGCTCGAATGTCCGTCGCGCTGGCGGCCTCGATCGCGGGGACAGTCGCTTCCTCGCCGATCGCGGAGACCGTGACCGGATTCGACCACGTCAGGCCCGCGTTCGTCGAGGTCCGCGAGGTGATCGTCTGGAGGCCGCCGGCGGCGGTCGCGCCGTCGTACAGGAGCGTGACCTTGCCGGCCGCATAGGCCGTGATCGCCGCATGCCCCAGGTAGTAGTCCGGCGGGCAGCCGGCGGCGACGCACGCGAGACCCGGCTGGATGGAGCCAACCAGGCGGTCCGTGAACGTGGCACCGTTGCCGGTGATCACGTACACGTGCTCCTCGATCGCGCTCGTGGGGGTCGTGCCCTTGTTGCCGCCTCCGCCATAGAGGATGGATGTCATCGCGAAGTACGCCGTCCCGTTCGAATCGACGTCGCCGTCGAAGGCAAAGATGTAGCGGTTGCTGTCCACGACTTTCGTCTGGGCCCACGTCGTCCCACCGTTGTGCGACTGGGCGAGCCACGGATCCCCGCCGGTAGGCCCGTTGAACATCACGTAGACATCGTTGCCGTTGTCGCTGACCGCGAGGATGGGCTTGTCGTTCCAGGACACCGAGCCGTATGTTTTCACGGGCGCGCCCCACGTAACGCCGTGGTCGGTCGACTTGATGAACATGATGTTGTAGCCGTTCATGTACAGCGCGTAGACCGCGCCCGTGTTCTGAACGACCTCGATGATCGGGTCGAACTGGCCGGAGCCTTTGCAGGCACAGAGCGGCACGCCCGCGGACCAGGTGGCGCCAGCGTTGCTGCTCGTATAGAGCGCGATGTATGGCGTCGGGCAATTGCCCGGGCACGGCTTCGTGCTCGCGTATCGCGTCGTCAACAGGTAGGCGTACGACTTGCCGTCCGCGTAGACCTTGGGATCGGCGGCAACCGCCGGTTCCCAGTCATCCGCGGCGGCACTCACGAGCTGCTCGCCGGCCCAGCCGGCGGCGGCGTTCACGACGATCGGTACCGCGATGCCGGCCTTACCCGCAAGCACAGCTGCCTCGAACGCCATGGCGTGGGCCTCGGCCGCTTCGGCCTGCTCCTCGGCCTCCGGGTTGTCCTCCGCACCCGCGCCGGTGTTCTCCGTTGCAGCGGGCGCCTGCGTCACGCGTGCCGCCTGGCTTGTCTTCGGTCCGCGCGCGGGTCCGTCCTGCGGCGGGCCGCTGTTCAGCATGCCCTGGGCCACCAAGACCGCGCCCGCGAGGGCGGCGGCGTTCACGACGAGGAACCCGACCCGGAACGACTGGAGCCTGATCACGGGGCATTCCTCCACGAAGCGCTCGACCGCCGACGGTGCAGCGAAGTGTAGGCCCGAGGCGCGGCGATTCAGCGGCGATTCAGCGGCGATACAGCGGCCGATTCCCGTCCCTGATTTCAGGCGCTGGTCGCGGCGATCTCGCGCTTTCGTCGGTCCACGAACGCGTCCAGCGCCTCCGACCTCCCGGCGTCCAGCGGCGGCGGCACGTACTCGGCAAGGAGCTGCTTCCAGATCCGGTTCGCGCGCTCCGTCGCGGTGCGCTCGCCGTCCTCCTGCCAGGTCTCGAAGTTCCGCCAGTCGGACAGCATCGGCTGGTAGAAGGCCGTCTCGAATCTCGCCAGCGTGTGGGCGGTGCCGAAGAAGTGCCCGCCCGGCCCTACCTCGGCGATCGCATCGAGCCCCAGCGACGCGTCGTCGACGGGAAACGGCACGAGGACCTCGGCCATCTGCTGCAGTAGCTCCGCGTCCAGGATGAGCTTCTCGAACGAGGCGGTCAGGCCGCCTTCGAGCCAGCCCGCGCCCTGGTAGAGGAGGCTCGCGCCACCGAGCACGGAGCCCCAGATGGACATCTCGCTCTCGTATGCCGCCTGGGCATCGACGACCGCCGAGCCCGTGACGTTGGACGAGCGATGCGGCAGCCCGCAGCGCCGGGCGAGCTGGCCTGTTGCCAGCGCCGCCTTCACGTATTCCGGCGTCCCGAACGCCGGCGAGCCAGTCCGCATGTCGACGTTCGAGGTGAAGCCGCCGTAGACCATCGGCGTCCCGGGCCGGACGATCTGGGCGAGCGCGACCATGAACAGCGCCTCGGCGTGCTGCTGCGCGAGTGCGCCGGCGAGCGTGACCGGGGTCATCGCGCCGGCGAGGGTGAACGGGGTTGCGACGACCGGCTGGCCCCACGTCGCCATCTCGATCAGCCCATCGCCCATCGGCTCGTCCAGCCGGAGCGGCGAGTTGGAGTTGACGATCGTCATCAGGCTGGGCTCGCGGACCAGCGTGTCGCGGTCCACGCCCCGGGTGATGCACGCCACCTCGATCGCGTCATCGACGACCCCGCGTCCGAAGGCGAGGCACTGCCACGTCTTGTCGAGCAGCGTCGCGAGCGTCCTGTACATGTCGAGGTGGCGCGTTTCGACCGGCAGGTCCGTCGGCTCGAGGGGTCCACCGCCCTCCTGGTGGATGATGTCGAGGCTGCCGATCACCCGGACGAAGGCGTCGAAGTCGGCGGCGTTGCCGGCTCGCCGGCCTCGATCGATATCCGTCACGAACGCAGGCCCGCCGACCGCCCCGAACACCAGGTGGCGGCCCCCGAAGACGAGGTCCTTCTCGGGGTTCCGTGCGTGCAGCTCGAAGCGCGACGGTACGAGCGCGACCAGCTCGTCAACGTGTGCCGGGTCCAGGTAGACCATGCCCGCCGGCCCACGGGCGCCATCCTCGCGCTCGATGCGCGCACCGGCCGCAGCAAATCGATCCAGGGCGCGGCCCCCCAGGACCTGCATGCCGATGTCGCGGAGGATCGTCAACGCGGCGCGATGGATCGCCTCCACCTGGTCCGCCGACAGGAGCTCCACGGGCCCCAACGTGTTGACGAGGCGGCGCCACGGCAGGCGCGGTATGCCACCCGATGTCCGCCTGGCATGGCGTGTACGCGCGTGCGCGGGGATGGCCGCGTTCTCCAGCCGGTCCGGCACGTCAGCGATTGCGCTCCGAGCGGACGAACAGCGTCGTCCCCACGACGAGGAACAGGACGAACATGCCGCCCATGATCGCGAGGTTCGTCGGCGCGTCGTACAGGGGCACGGGCACCGGGTCCGGCAGAGCGCCGTAGTAGACGTCGCGCACGAGATCGATCGCGTAGCGCATCGGCGACAGGTGGGAAACGATGTCCAGGTACCACGGCAGGTTGCCGATGGGGTTGAACACCCCGGCCAGGAAGAACTGCGGGAGCATCACGAACGGAAAGATCTGGTTCGCTGCCTGCTGGCTCTTCAGGTTCGACAGGACGAGCACGCCGAACGCTCCCCCGAAGATCCCGATGACGAACACCGTGGGGATCAGCGTGATCAGCACCGGCACCGAGAGGCGCACGCCGAGCGCGAAGCCGAGGATCAGGATCGCGATGGCCTGGGGGAGGGACACCAGCGATTCGCCGAGGATCTTGCCGGCGATGATCGAGTAGCGCGACACCGGCGAGACAAACATCTCCTGGCTGTAGTCCTGCTCGCGATCGGCGATGAGCGAGATAACGCCCAGAGCGGACGACTGCCAGATCGTCTGGCCGAGGACGCCGGTGAACACGAACGTCAGGAGGTTGAAGCCGCCGGCCTCGCCGAACCCGGCCTGCAAGGTGGTGCCGAGGATGCCGATGAAGATCAGCGGGAAGGCGACGTCCCCGATGATCCGCGGCCGGTCCCGGATGAGCTTGACAAAGTCGCGGTGGGCGATCGCCAGGATCGCGGACAGCTCACGCATCGGCCGTCTCCGCCTCCGCCCGCTCGACGATCTCGAGGTAGGCGTCCTCGAGGGTCGGTGCGTGGGTCCGGATGACGGTCAGCGGGGTCTGGATCGCGCGCAGGACCTCGTGGGTACGGTGGGCCTCGAGGGGCACCCGGAACGGACCGCTGCCACCGTGCTGCAGGCGCAAGCGCGTGAGCTCCGCCTCCAGCGCCGACCGGTTGTCCGCGTCCACGAGGATGTACTCGTCCACCAGGGCCGCCTTGAGCTCAGCGGGCGTACCGGAGGCAACGACGTGGCCGCCGGTGATGAAGCACACCTTGTCCGCCTGCTCGGCCTCCTCGATGTAGTGGGTCGTCAGGAAGATGGTCGTCTGGTGCTCCTGGCGGACCGTGTCGAGGTAGCTCCAAAGCGTGCGGCGGCTCGGCGGATCAAGGCCGGCCGTCGGCTCATCGAGGAACAGCACCCTCGGGTCGTGCATCAGGCTGCGCACGATCTCCAACTTCCGGCGCATGCCGCCGGAGTAGGTTCGAACCGGGTCGAAGACCTCCCTGCCGATGCCGAGCAGCTCCGCGAGCTCGGTCACCCGGCGTCGGTACCCGGCCTGCATGAGCCGGTACGCGGGCGCGTACGGGTGGATCCCGTAGAGGATGGCGTGGAGGCGAATGTTCTCCTCGCCCGTGAGGTTCTGGTCCAGGCTCGGCCGCTGGAAGATGATTCCAACGAGCCGCCGCACGGCACTCGCCTCGGTGACGAGATCGTGGCCCGCGATCGTCGCCTTCCCGCTCGACGGCAGGAGCGTCGTCGTCAGGATGGCGATCGTCGTCGTCTTCCCGGCGCCGTTCGGGCCGAGCAGGGCGAAGAACTCGCCGGCACCCACATCGAACGAGATCCCGTCGACCGCGTTGCGCGTCGCCTTGCGGTAGCGCTTCACGAGATCGACGACCTGGATCATCGGCTGTGCCACGCGCCCGACCGTCTCCCTTGCGCTACGTCTCGATCGCGGTCCCGCGTTCGAGCAGGTGCTGGGGGAGCGTATCGCCGGGATCGGTTGCGCGCCGCGCCAGCGTCAAACCGGTGGGAGGGTGCGAGGAAGGTCCGTCAACGACTGGCGGTCCCTTCCTCGCGGGAGGAGGGCGGGATCCGGCCTGAAACCCCTCAGTCCGATCGCCGCTGCGCTGGACTTTGCGGACGGGTACAGCGCCTGTCATGACGGCTCGTCATTCGCGGTCGATGTACTCCCCAAACCGGGTCTGGTACGAAGCCCGAAGACTGATGATCGTCGCGTTGACGGCCGCCCATTCCGGGCTCCCCACCGTCAGCTCGGCGAGCGCCCGATCGGCCACGCGCCACGCTGTAAGGACGCCGGCCATCGTCAGCGGTACCGGGGCGACGTCCGCTCGGACCGCCGGTCTCTCCGGCAGCCCGATTTCGGCCGCGGTCGGCGAGAGCGGATCTGTTCGAAGGCTGGGTGGGGCAGCCGCCCCATCGGTTCGGCCCCACTGGCGCCAGAGCAATCCGATATTCCGGGGTTCGACCGCCACGACCGCCGCCATTTCCGATACACAACTGCAAGGGTCTCGACTGTCCCAGGAGTGTGCGTTTGATGGCGTTTGAGGTCATGACAACCCGTCATGTCAGGGCCACAGCGGCCCGGCCCAGGCCCGGATCAGTGCTGGTGGGCGTCGCCCGCGGTGGTTGCGGCGCCGGGATCCCAGCCCACGTTCGTGAAGGTCGGGATGAAGCGATAGCCCTTGCCCGGGACGGTCTCGATGAACCGCGGGCGGCGATAGTCGTTCTGGAGCTTGATCCGCAGGCTCCGCACGTGGCGATCCACGATGTTGCTCTCGGCCACGAAGTCGGTGCCCCAGATCACGTCGAGGATCTCCTCCCGCGTCACGACCCGTCCGCCACGGCTCGCCAGCAGGTACATAAGGCTCTGCTCGATGCCGCTCAGGTGAACGATCGAGTCGCCGGCATGGACCACTCGATTGAGGATGTCGATCTCGATCTCGCCGAGCCGGATGGTCGGGACGATCGGCAGGTCCGTGCCGGTCGCCCTGCGGCTGACGACGATGGACCGCGCGAGCAGCTCCTCGGGCGAGAACGGCACCACCAGGATGTCGTCGACTCCCAGTTCGAATGCCTGGAGCTTCGTCTTCAGATCGCCGCGCCGCGTCAGCCCGATGACCGGCGTCGTACTTCGCGCGAGCGTGTTCGAGGCCCCGAGGTCACGAAGAAGGGCGGTGCTCTCGTCGTGGTCCATGTCGATCACGGCAAGGTGGGGCCGCTGTTCCGCCAGGATTGCCTTGGCTTCCGCGAGCGTGGCGGCGGCACTCACGACGAACATGCCATGGTTCAAGGTGAGCTCGATCAGGTCCACGATGATGGCGCGATCGTTGAGGACCAGCGCGCGGCGCGGCGCACTGGAGGCTCTTCTTTGCACGGCTGCATTCTGCGCCGAACGGTCAAGTCGGTGACAGACAACCCGGCAGGCGAGCGGCCTAGGCTTCACGCGTGCAGATGATCGACGGCCGGCCCGTCTACGCGGCGACGGACCTCGTGGGCTTCCTTGCGTGTACGCATCGGCTCGCGCTCGAGCGTGCGGCCCTCGCCGGGCTGGTGAAGAAGCCGATCCGGAATGATCCCGGCATCGACCTCATCGCGCGCCGTGGCATCGCACATGAGCAGCGCTACCTGGCGGACCTCCGGGCGGAGGGCCGCTCCGTGATCGAGATCGAGCGTGACGGATCCATCGCGGATGCCGGCGAAGCGCTGCGCGCGGCGGCGGCCGAGACCGAGGCGGCCCTGCGCGCAGGCGCGGACGTCATCTACCAGGCGACGTTCTTCGACGGGACCTGGCGCGGGCACGCGGACTTCCTGCTCAAGGTCTCGAAGCCCAGCAACCTCGGCGACTGGTCGTACGAGGTGGCGGACACGAAGCTGGCGCGCAAGGCGAAGGCCGGCGCGATTCTCCAGATCTGCTCCTACGTCGAGCAACTGGAGCGCGTGCAGGGTACGGCGCCGGAGTGGCTGCACATCGTCCTCGGTGGGAGCGCGAGGGAGACGGCGCACTACCGCGTCTCGGACTTCATGGCGTACTACCGGCGCGTCAAGCGGGAGTTCGCGGCAGCGGTTGCGGCCGGCGATGCCGTGTACCCGGTGACGGCGACGTACCCGGAGCCCGTGGAGCATTGCGACGTCTGCCGCTGGGTCGTCGATTGCAAGGCCCAGCGCCGGCGCGATGACGACCTGTCCCTCGTCGCCGGGATCACCGCGCGGCAGCGGCGGGCGCTCAAGGAGCGCGCGATCCAGCGGCGTCGCGAGCTCGCTGTCCTCGAGTTGCCGATGGATCCCCGCCTCGACGGGGTCAGCGGTGACGCCCTCGAGCGAGTCCGCGAGCAGGCGCGCATCCAGGTCGAAGGCGAGGACGCGGGGGCAATCCGATCGGAGATCCTCGAGCCGGAGCGTGACGACAAGGGCGTATTGGTCGCGGACCGAGGCTTTCTCGTCCTGCCGGAGCCCAGCCCACATGACCTTTTCTTCGACATCGAAGGGGACCCGTTCGCGCTGGAGGACGGCGTCGAGTACCTGTTCGGCGTTCTGGAGCCCGGCCTCGATGACCCGGAGCGTCCCGGAGAGCCGCGCTTCCACGAGATCTGGAGCCGCGACGGCGCGGGAGCGGTGACGCGGGCCGCGGAGAAGGCCGCATTCGAGACGCTCGTTGACCTCCTCATCGACCGGCTCGACGCGGACCCCGCGATGCACGTCTACCACTACGCCGCGTACGAGAAGTCGGCACTGGGCCGGCTGGCGCAGCGCCACGCGACCCGGGAGGAGGAGGTGGATCGCCTGCTTCGGGGCCGCGTCCTCGTGGACCTCTTTCGGGTTGTGCGCCAGGGCATCCGGGCGAGCGTCGAGAGCTACTCGATCAAGCGGCTGGAGCCGCTGTACGGACTGGTGCGCGAGGTCGAGCTGAAGAGCGCGTCGTCGAGCATCGTTGCCTTCGAGGCCTGGCTGGAGGAGACGCCGGATGAGAACGGCGCGGTCGGCGACGAGATCCTCCGATCCATCGCGGGCTACAACCGCGACGACGTCCTCAGCAACTGGCGACTCCGCGACTGGCTCGAAGTGCGCCGGATCGAGCTCGGGGTGCAGCTCGGCATGGACGTGCCCCGCCCGGATCCGCACCCGGAGGCCGCGGACCAGAAGGTTCTGACGTCGGAGCAGCAACACGTCGCGGACCTCGTGGAGGCCCTCACGGGCGGCGTGCCCGTGGACCTCGAGGAGCGGTCTGCACCGGAGCATGCCCGCTGGCTGCTCGCCCACCTGCTTGGCTTCTACAAGCGCGAGGAGAACGCGTTCTGGTGGCGCTTCTTCGAGCTCGCGGGCATGGCCGACGACGCGCTCGTGGACGCGCGCGAGCCGATCGGGCGCCTGACGTTCGTCGAGGACCTGGGACCGGTCGGCAAGGGCAGCCGCCGCGAGCGGTACAGCTTCCCGCTCCAGGACCACGCGCTGAAGGTAGGCCGGAGCGTGGACGATCCGGACCGCGTCGCGAATGAGGACGACTCGTGGAGCTGTGGGACGGTCGAGAGCATCGACGAGGTCGGCCTGACCCTCGTGCTTCGGCGCGGCCCGACGCAGCAGGGCAGCCGGCCAGCCGCGCTGATTCCCAACGAGCTCGTCAACAGTCGCCCGCTCGTTGGCTCCCTCCTGCGCACCGCCGAATGGACGCTGGCGCACGACATCGAGTCGGCGGGTCCCGCGCGCGCCAGCCGCGACCTGCTCCTGCGGCGTCGGCCGCGACTCCTCGGCCCGGACGGTCCGCTCCAGTTGGCCGGCGAGGAGCCCGGCGACGCCGCCGTGCGACTCGCGAGCAGCCTGGACGAATCGGTCCTCGCGATCCAGGGTCCGCCCGGAAGCGGCAAGACGCACACGGCCGCGCGGATGATCCTCGCCCTCGTGGCCGAGGGACGGCGAGTGGGGATCACCGCGAACAGCCACAAGGTGATCGGGAATGCGCTTGACGCGGTGCACAAGGCTGCCGTGAAGGCCGGCGTGACCGTCCGGCTCGGGCAGCGGTGCGGGGATGACGAGGAGCCCACCTCCAAGTTCGCGAAGCCCTTGCGGAAGAACCCGGAGGCGCACCAGGCGATCGTCGGCGGCGAGCAGGACGTTGTCGGCGGAACGGCCTGGCTCTGGTCCCGGCCGGAGTTCGCGAGCACCGTCGATGTGCTGTTCATCGACGAGGCGGGGCAGTTCTCGCTGGCGAACACGATCGCGGTTGCACAGGCCGGGCGTTCCCTGGTCCTGCTGGGCGACCCCCAGCAGCTCGACCAGCCGCTCCAGGGCAGCCACCCGCCCGGGACGGAGAGCAGCGCGCTGGGGCATGTGCTGGGTGATCGGGCGGTGATGGAGGAGGGTGCCGGGCTCTTCCTGGAGCGTACCTGGCGACTCCATCCGGACATCTGCACGTACACGTCGGAGGTGTTCTACGCCGGCCAGCTGCAGTCGGAACCATCGATGGCTGGGCAGGCGCTCGCGGGAAGCGATTCGGTCACCGGGACGGGGATGCGCTGGATGCCGGTGGTGCACGTCGGCGATGCGACGGAATCCATCGAGGAGGCGGAGGCGATCACCGCGGTCGTCCACGACCTTCTCCAGGTCGGTGCCCGCTGGACGGACCACGAGGGCGCCGAGAAGGCGATCACCCTCGATGACGTGGTGATCGTCGCGCCGTATAACGCCCACGTGGAGCGAATCGCAAGGGCGCTCGCCGACGCCGGGCTCACCGGGGCCAGGGTGGGCACGGTGGACAAGTTCCAGGGCCAGGAGGCGCCGATCTCGATCTATGCGATGGCGACCTCCACGCCCGAGGAGGCGCCGCGCGGCATGGAATTCCTGTACTCACTGAACCGGCTCAACGTGGCGACATCACGAGCTCGGTGTGCCGCCATCGTCGTCGCGTCTCCGGCGCTCATCCAGGTGGCGTGCCACAGCCCGCGCCAGATGCAGCTCGCGAACGCCCTGTGCCGGCTGGTGGAGGTCGCCGAGGAGCAGACGCGGAAGCCGCCGCCGCAAGGCCAGCTCAGCTGGCTGGACGGAGGCTCGTGACCCGATTCGCTGGTGCCCGAGCGGGATATCGTCCCGAAATGGAAGGTGGCGCCGGACCACGCTGGCGCTCGTGGGTCGCTCACGAGCGCGTCACGTGGCCGGCGCCATGGAAACGGCGCGAGCCCGAGGGCCCGCGCCGTGGAGGAGAGGAGAGAGTCCCAGGCGACGAGGTCGCCCGGGCGGGGTGCTCTAGACGGGCTCCCGGCGGAGCAGGTTGACCGCCCACAGGACGATCAGCTCGAGGATGGTCCAGCCCACGAGCGCCGCGATCGCGGCGATGTCGAGGACCGAGCCGCTCGCGGTCAGCGCGTCTTTGTTGAAGATCCCGATGAACGGGGCGACGAACAGCTGGCTCAGGTCGAGGATGAACGACACGATGCCGTTGCCCTCACGCGCATTGAGCAGGAGCAGCACGATGCGAAGGCCGATCAGGATCTGCACGATCCCGAAGAGCAGCACGACCACGCGACGAATCTGCTCGCCCCCGCTGGGCGTGACCTCGGTCGTGGAGACGACCGACTGTGTACGGACAGGCGATTGGACCACCGGCTGGGCAGCCGGATCGACGTAGACCGGGGTCTCCGTCTCGCTCACGGTGCGACGTTCGATTGTCATTGTTGTTTCCCTCCTTGCGGATGCCCCAAGCCTGACGCTCGATGGGTGCACGGGAGCCCACACCTGCGACCGGAAGCTATTGCAGACGCGGTGCAGCTCACATCTGCGCGTTCGGGACCTCGACGTTCGGCAGGAGATCCAGCTCGCCGGATGCGATTCCCGAAGGCCCCAGTCCGATGCGCTCGCCCAGCTGTTGCGGCAGGTCTTCCTGCGGGTCGATCTGGGGACCCTGGTCATCGACTCCGGGCAGGTCCACGTCGGGGCGATCCTGAGGCGGGTCGATCGTCGGCGTGGTGGGTTCGTTCGGGTCCTGGTACATGAACTTGACCTCCGTTGGAGTCAGCGGTGTTCGTGGTGTCAGTGGGCCTGGCCGAGGAGGACGGCGGTCACGATCGCGAGGATGGCGAGGCCGCTCTCGAGAAATCGCATCGAGCTGCCGCGCAGGAGCACTGCAAGCTCCGACGGCCGAATGGCGGGGAGTTCGTCGCTGACCCGGCTGTGGCCACTCATGGCTGGTTTCTCCTCTGGATTGGCTTCTGGAGGCACACGATCGCGGAGCGCTGGCTGCGGGCGTACTAGCGCGGAGTCGGGCGCCCTCGCATCTCGGTAACAGCGGACGAGAACAGGGGACAAACGAAACGGGCGGTCCGGACTTGCGTCCGAACCGCCCGCGTGCTGTTGAGGAGTGAGGCTAGGCGCCGTCGGCGCCCACCGGCACGTCGACGCGGCCGTAGCCGCTCGTCTCGCCGTAGCCGGATGCCGTCGTCTCGGTGTGGCCGTTGGCCGGCTCGTTGAAGCCCTCCGTGGTCACATCGCCATCCAGGGTCGCCTCGACGGCGTCCACGAGCGGGCGGCGCATCCACAGGTAGGTCGCGATCGCACCGATGATCGCGATCAGGCCGAGCCCGGTCGCGAACCAAGCCCAGACGGGCGTCTTCGAGCGGCCGAGCAGGCGATCGATGGTCTGGTCGGCATTCCTGCCGACGTTCTCGAGCTTGGGAAGGTCGATTGCCGACAGGTCGGGAAAGCGGTCCTTGAGGCGGGCCAGATCGCCGCTGTCGACGTGCATGGGGCTTGACGCGTTCATAGGGGTTTCTCCTGGTACGTGAGCGTTGATGATCGCCGTCGGATGCGGCCCATGCCACAACGCGGGACGGGATGGGCGTTGCAGCGGCGTGACGCTCGTCCGATTCGCGGCAACTGCGACCGGTTATCCACCCGGAGCCGGTGCCGGATTGGCGTCGGGCGGCGCTGGCGGCGTTTCCGTGGGCTTCGGTCCGTTGCCGTTGCCATTGCCATTGCCATTGCCCGAAGGCTCTGGCTTCGGGGTCTCACATGGCCCGAGGAGCGGCCCGCCCCAGGACGAGGCACCGAACCAGTAAGCGGTCCGGGAGCCATACGGGCCCATGACGCCCCTGCCTCGGCGGGCACGCGCCAGCCAGCCCGCGACGTCGTCTTTCCACCGATCCGGCCCGAGCTCAGCCCCCACGGGATCCACCATCCACCCGTCGCAGCCACGGGCGTACAGGAGCCCGGGCTCGTCGATGGCGTTCTTGGCACCCGGCTCCGTGCCCTTGATGAACCATTCCTTGATCGTCGCCTGGGTCCACGGGCCGGCCTTGCCGCCGGACCACCGGTCGATGGACACCTGGACGACGTTCTTCGGCGCCTTGAACCTCGCGATCGGCTGGCCCTTCGTGTAGTCGCGCATGAATGCATGCCAGACCTGGCCTGCCGCCGTGAGCGACGTAGCCGCCTTGCCGCTGAACTTCGGAGCGGAGTGGTCGCTGTTGCCCATCCAGACGCCGGCGGCGATCGCGGGCGCGTCGGGATCGTCCGGCGGGGCGACATAGCCATAGGTCGAGAAGTCGCGCCGGTCGTCGGCGGTGCCCGTCTTCGCGGCTGCCGGCCGGCGCTCGCCGTTCGGGCCGTTGCGCAGGGCGAGCGTGGCCGCCCAGAAGCGGTTCTGCCGCGGGTCCGTATTGCCGGCGAGGATATCGCTCACGAGGAACGCGCTCTGCGGCGAGACCGCCGCCGTGCCTTCCGGCGTCGGCGAGTGATAGACCTCGACGCCAGTCGGCCCGACGACCGACAGGATCATTCGCGTCGGCACGTGGACGCCGCCGTTGCCGAGTACCCCGAACGCGGCCGTGAAGTCGATCGGACGAGTCTCTACGGTCCCGATCGCGCCGGCGAGCCCGGCCTGGAGGAAGGCGGTGCGCCCGCCCAGGAACCGGATCCCCATCTTTTCCGCGACATCCGCGACTGACTCGTTCCCGACCCGTTCCAGGGCGCGAATGGCCGGGAGGTTGAGTGATTGCTGGAAGGCATTCCTCACCAGGACCGGGCCGCGCTCCAGCTCGTCCGCGTTGTGCGGCGCCCAGCCGCCACCGAAATTCGTGGAGATGTCCAGCAGCAGGCTGCCCGGCGTGAGCACGCGCTGGTCGAATGCGGTCGCGTAGACGATTGCCTTGAACGCCGAGCCTGACTGCCTGCCGGCCGCGGCGGCGTCGTGCTGGGGCTGGAACTTCTTCGTCGCGAGGTCGTCGCGGTAGTAGCCGGCGCTGCCCGCGTACGCGAGGACATCGCCGTGCCGGTAGTCGATGGCGACGAGCGCGCCGTTGCGGACGTCCTTGCCGCGCAGTGCGCGAACCCACTTGCGGTCCGCGCTCGACAGCTTCATCGAGTCCATCGCCGCGTCGGACTTCTCGCGCGACAGGTTCGGCAGGATCGCGCCGGCGGTGAGGTAGCGCTCGGCGAGCTGCTGGGCGTCCCAATCCAGCGTCGTGATGACGCGGAAGCCGCCCGTCTCGACGGCGTCGAGCCCGCCGAGCAGTGCCTCGAGCTGGGTGCGCACTGCCCACGCGAAGTGCGGGGCGCGCATGAAGGTCGGCTGCTCGCCGACGAGCACGACCGGCTCCGCCAGGGCTGCGGTGAGCTCCGCCGGCGTGAGGTGGGTCCAGCGCGACTCGGCGAGGCTCCGGAGGATGTAGTTGCGGCGGACCACGGGCTGGGCGTCGTCGGGCACGACGAGCTTGCCATCCGCATCAGCGACAGCGAAGCGGTACGGGTCGTAAACGGACGGGGCCTTCGGCAGACCAGCGAGGAGGGCCGCCTGGGCCGGCGTCAGGTCGGTGAGGTCCGCGACCCCGAAGTAGATCTGCGCGGCGGCGGCGATTCCGTAGGCCTCGTGGCCGTAATAGATCTCGTTGAGGTACGCGGTCAGGATCTTCTGCTTGCCCACCTCGCCCGGGAACGCGGCTGTCAGACGTCCTGCCTGGATGACCTCGAGCACCTTCCGCAGGTACTTGTCGTTGCCCTTGAGCACGTCTTCGGGCAGCAGGCGAGCACGCACGAGCTGCTGGGTGATCGTGGAGGCGCCGCGCTCACCCGCGCCCTCGCCGGACGCATTCTGGATGGCTGCGGCGGCGATCGCGGCAGGGTCGTACCCCTCGTTGGTCCAGAACGTCCGATCCTCCGCGGAGGTCGTCGCATCCAGGATGAGCGTGGGAACGTCGTCGAAGGCGATCACCCGCCGCTTCTCGCGCTCGAACCGGGCGAGCTCCACGGTGCCCGTCCGGTCGTAGACGATGGTCGGCTGGCTGAATGCGAGGTCGTCGAGTGCCGAGGGGTCCGGGAGCCCGGCCGCCAGCGTGTTCACGAAGCCGATGCCGGCCACGAGGCCGACCCCCGCCAGGCCACCGACGCCCAGGATCAGGCTGAGCGTCACGATCAGCAGAATTCGCCCGATCGGCAGACGGCCGGGCGGGCGACGGTTGGCACGCCGCGTCCGCAGCGCGACGCGCAGGCGGGCGGAGTGCGGCGAGGCTGCACGGCCGCCGGTGCGTCGTGCGGAGTCGATAGCCATGGCTCGTGGGAGCTCCCTGCTGGTGGAACTCCCAGCCTATGGAGACGCTCGTCGCAGCCCAGCCTGCGGGAGGCCGCGCCCCGTTGCAGTTGGGCGGCAAAGACAGGGTCGGGACGCGGGAGCATGATTCGCGGAGTGGCGATGACGTCGGCGCCGGTCCAGCTCCCGCCACCCCACCCGACGATCGTGCCGGCGACCGATCTCGGTGGCGTCGGCGTGCTCAAGCACGGGAACCTGTACCTGCTCTCCGACCCGTTCGGCGACGTCCATCCGGATTCACGCGGCCTCGGGCTGTACGACCTGGATACGCGCGTGCTCTCATGCGCGATCCTGCGGATCAACGGCGTGCGCCCGACGTTGCTCCGCGCCCAATCGGCGTCGAGCCACCTGAGCACGATCCAGCTCACCAATCCGGAGCAACGACGAGACCCGGCGACCAAGCAGACCGCCGGCGGAGCGCTCGCGATGCGCGCGTTCTCGGTCATGCGCCGGCGCTGGATCGCGGGCGGGCTCGCGGAGCGGATCGAGGTGACCAACTACAGCGCCACGAGGCAGCAGGTGATCCTGGATCTCGACCTCGATGCCGACGCCGCCGACATCTTCGAGGTCCGCGGAAGGGTGCGCGAGCGCCGTGGCAGCTACCGCTCCATCGAGGCCACCGACGAGTCGCTGGTATTCGCCTATGAAGGCCTGGACGGTCTCGTACGCCGCACCCTGGTGTCCTTCTCGCCGGGCGAGGTCATCTCCACAAACGCGCCGGACGCCCCGGCCGGCGAGGGCTCCGTGCGCGTTCGATGGGTCCTCGATGTGGAGCCGGGCGAAAAGGCCGGCGTCCGCTGGGAGGTCGCGACGGATCTGACGCCGATGTCCGAGCACGCGCGGCCCAAGGAGGCGACACCGGAGCGCCTCGCCCGGTCGGTCACGTCCGCACATCCGGATGACGAGGCCGTGCGAGAGATCGCCGAGCCGGCCGCGGCAGAGGCGGAATACGGGAGCTGGCACGATCGGTGCGCGCGGATCCGATCGGACGGCGAGCTGCTGGATCTCGCGATCCGCCGGAGCATCGCCGACCTGCGCCTGCTCCGGAACGACGGCCCCATGCTCGGCGAGCACTACGTCGCGGCAGGCGTCCCTTGGTTCGCGACCCTGTTCGGACGGGACAGCATCATCACCTCGCTGGAGGTCCTGCCATTCATGCCGGACGTCGCGCGAGAGACGCTGCTTGTCCTCGCGGACTGGCAGGCGACGGAGGACGACCCCGAGCGGGACATGGAGCCCGGGAAGATCCTCCACGAGCTGCGTGTCGGTGAGCTCGCGCGGACGGGAGAGCTGCCGCATCGCCCGTACTACGGCAGCATCGACGCCACGCCGCTGTGGCTGATCCTGCTGGACGAGACCTACCGCTGGACCGGCGACCTCGAGCTCGTCAGATCGCTCTGGCCCAATGCCCTCGCGGCGCTGACCTGGATCGACAAGTACGGCGACCGCGACGGCGACGGCTTCATCGAGTACGAGCGACGGACGCCTGCCGGCCTGCTCAACCAGGGTTGGAAGGATTCCGGCGACGCGATCCGGCACCGGGACGGCACGCCTGCCGTGGCGCCGATCGCCCTCGTGGAGCTCCAGGGCTACGTGTACGACGCCAAGAACCGAATGGCGTCACTCGCCCGTCGGCTTGGAGACGATGGCCTCGCGCAGCGCCTGGACGACGAGGCCGCGACGCTGCGGCGACGCTTCGACGAGGCGTTCTGGATGCCCGACGCGAACTTCTACGCGATCGCCCTGGACCGCGACAAGCGCCAGGTCGGGACGATCAGCTCGAATCCGGGGCACTGCCTATGGAGCGGCATCGTGCCGCCGGAGCGCGTCGATGCAGTCGTCGACCGGCTGCTCGATCCGTCGATGGACTGTGGCTGGGGCATCCGGACCTACGCCACCGGCCAGCCGGGCTACAACCCGGTCGGGTACCACACCGGGTCCGTGTGGCCGCACGACAACGCGCTCATCGCGGCAGGCATGAAGCGGGTCGGCCGGCACGACGCCGCCGACCGGGTCGCGTCGCGCATCTTCGAGGCCGCACGGCACTCGCCGGACTTCCGACTCCCGGAGCTGTTCTGCGGCTTCGATCGGGCCGTCGCTGACATGCCCGTCCCCTACCCGGTCGCCTGCTCGCCGCACGCCTGGTCGGCGGCGACACCGCTGTCGCTGCTGCAGACGATGCTTGGCATGCATGCCGACGCGGCGAACGGCCTGCTGGAGCTGGACCGTCCCCACCTGCCGGCCTGGCTGGGGAAGGTCACGGTGCACGAGCTCCGCGTCGGCGAGCGGACCGTGGACCTCCTGTTCCATCGCTGGCGCGGGAACACGACCAGCGCCGAGGTCCTGCGCCGCGACGGCCCGCTGGAGCTGGTCATCCGGGTCTAGGCGCCCCGCGGCGGACACAAGAAGAGACGCCCACCGAATTCGGTGGGCGTCCCAGGTTGGAGCGGCGGGGAGGTTAGACCACGCCGCGGCCGGCTCGCGTGCGGCCCGTGAGGGCGTTCCAGCCGACGACGGCGATGACGG
Organism: Chloroflexota bacterium; assembly: GCA_031362295.1. Classification (GTDB taxonomy): domain Bacteria; phylum Chloroflexota; class Limnocylindria; order Limnocylindrales; family CSP1-4; genus UBA5189. The sequence continues at coordinate 10,116 of JANLSG010000125.1, read as the reverse complement.
CACCGATCGTGGCGGTCACGATCGAGCTGATATCGAGCACGCCGTCGATCGGCTTCGTGTTGAACAGAACGCTGGCCAAAAAGCCGCCAACGAGGGCGCCGACGATGCCGAGCACGATGTGCCCGATGACGCCCATGCTCTCGTCACCCTTGACGAGGAAGCCGGCCAGGTAGCCGGCGATCGCGCCAAGCACGATCCACGCAATGATGCTCATGAAAGAGACCTCCATCCCTACTGGTTGGTTGCGGTCCGTTGGGACCTGTGATCAATGTGCCCGGCGGCATTGCCGTTCTCGACAACGCCGACCGCCCTTGTCATTGCAATCGCCTCACGGCAATCGCCTGACGGAGCACGCTCGCTAGACGGCGGCGGTGGTGGTGCGGGCGCGACGCGCGCGGCGGTCGCCGAGCACCAGCGCCATCGCGGCCACCGGTGCGAGCGCGATCAGGACGAGGAGCCGCGGCGCGCCGCCGAGGAGCATCCCGACGGCGAGACCCAGGGACAGCGTGACGCCGGCCTGCGTTCGGTCATCGGAACCGGTCTCCATGGCCTTGACCATCTCGTCGAACGCCCCGCGCGACGCGCGCGCGACCTCCGGGACGGTCTTGCGGACGCCGTCAACGGCACCGCGGACCTCGGTCATGGCGCTCTGGAGCATGTCCTGGGCCCCGCGACTGCCGCCGTTCGCGGCGCTCCTGGTAGACGTGACCTTGGTGGTCGTTTCGCTGGTCATGGCGTTACCTCCTGGCTGATGCGGTCATGCCGCTGTGATTCGGCTGCAACTCCCTGGGCAATTCCCAAGGTGCATCGAGCAGCTGTCGATGGGTAGGGTCGCTTTGAGCGCGGCGCACGCCGTGCACCACGGAGGACATTCGATGAGTGACCTGCAGAAGACGGCCCGGGACGTCGCGGTGGACGTCAAGGAGGGCCTGCGCAAGGCGGACGGCGACGAGTCGCTCGGCGACAAGGTCGCGACCGTCGGCGATCGGCTCGGCAATACGGTCAAGGACGCGGGCGACGCGGTTCACAAGGAAGCCGACGAGCTTTCGCGTGACGCGGCGTACGAGGCCGGCCGCAGCGACGGGATCATGCGGCCGCGCTGAGGCATTGCCACGATGGCCGCCGCGGGCAGTTCGCTCGCGGCGGCTCTTTCATGCGCGGGAACCGCGGTGGGTGCCGCCTTGGGTGCCGTCTTCCCGGCCTCGCTGCCGCAATACGGGCAGACGTCGAGGTCCGGCGCGGACGCGACGCCGCAGTACGAGCAGGGCGCTGCGAGCCACGTCGCGCAGGCCGGACAGCGCAGCCAGCTCGAGTCGATCGACGCACTGCAGGTGGGGCAAGCCGGGGCCTCGGCGGATTCTGCGAGTGCCCGGATCAGCCCCAGGGCGCGTGTGTCGGCCGCCGTCTGCTGGGGACGGGCGAGCCGGTAGATCGCAAGTGACAGGGGCAGCGTCAAGGGGGTCGACAGGAGGATCCAGCCGGCCGCGAGGTACGCGGCAAGGCTGGCGTTGGTGCGCATGGAGGCGTCGGTGTATGCCCACCACGCGGCGGCCAGCCAGAGCGCGAGTCCAGCGATCAAGATCGCGGTCGCGGCGGCGCCCACGAGGGGGTTGGCGAGGATCTCGGCAATCACGTCAGGCATGCTCTTCAGTGTCCCGATCGCCCGTCTCCGCGATGCCGGTCCCGTCGGGTGGTTGGTTGCAGTTCCGTGACGCTATCGGCGAGGGCAGCGAGGGCGAGCCCGCCCGGCAGAGCTCGCGTCGCTACGCGATGGCCGCGACACGATCTCGGGCGGGATCAGCCATTCGGGCGTAGAGATCCTCGTAGCGGTCGGCCATCCGGGCAGCCGAGAACGTCTCGATCACGCGCGCGCGAATCGCTGTCCGATCCAGGGAGCCGATCCGTTCTGCATAGAACGCCAGCGCGGTGACGTCGTCGCCGAAGAAGCCGTCGATCCCCTCGCGGATGATCTCCGGCAGGCCGCCCACCCTTCGGGCGAGGACCGGCGTGCCGCAGGCGAGCGACTCGATGCTGACGAGCCCGAATGGCTCCGGCCAGGCACCGGGCATCAGGGTTGCCACGCTTTCCGCGAACAGCTGGTCACGATCGTGGGGCATCAGCTCGCCCAGGTACTCCACCGCTGATCCGGCCTTCGCGAGCGCGGGCCGGAACACGTTCTCGAAGTACGACTGCTGCCGCTCCATGTTGCCGACCTTCGCAGCGATCCGGAGTCGTCGGCCCGTTCGGAGCGCGATGTCCATTGCCTCCACGATGCCCTTCTCCGGGTCCACCCGGCCCACGAAACAGAAGGCATCGCCGGGCTGCTGGACGAACGGCGCGCTCTCCAGCGACAGCCCGTTGTGGATGATCGTCCAGGGAACGTCCGGGTGGGATCGCGCCTGGTGGCTGCTGATGGCAACCATGCCCTCGCGCGCGCCCGCGAACGCTTCCGTGGTCCAGGGCAGGTCCAGCCGTCCGTGGAAGGTCGAGACCACGGGGACGCTCGTTGCCCGCGCGAGCGGCATCGACCATTTCTCCAGGTGCGAATGGATGACGTCGAACTCCGCCTGGTGCTCGGTTACGGCATCGATCGTCGCGGTGAACCAGGGGTCGGAATCACCCTCGATACCGGCCGGGCGGAGGGCCGTCTCCACGGTCGGGATGAGCCGGCACGGGACATCCGAGTCGCCACTGGCAAAGACCGTCACCTCGTGCCCGCGACGGACCAGCTCGGTGGTCAGCTCGTGGACGATGCGCTCCGTCCCGCCGTAGGCCTCAGGCGGGACGCGTTCGAACGGCGGCGCAACCTGGGCGATGCGCAAGGGCGGCGTCATGCGATCACGGTACGCCCGATCCGCTCTCAGGCCCCCCAGCGCGATCCCCTGGAACATCGCAGTTGCGTGTCGGAGGCATACGCTGTAATGCGGATGTAACGCTTCTGCAATGTCCCGCGCCACGGGCGCCACGCCTCGATCGGGACAATCAGGGAGATCCCGGCAACAACCTCGACACTTCCAAGGGAGGTCCCCCTTGTCCACGCAACCACTCGTTCTCGTCGCTGATGACGAGCCCCGAATCACCAAGCTCGTCGCCATCGCGCTTTCGGAAGAGGGCTTCCGCGTCGTCACCGCCAACAGCGGTGAGCAGGCGCTCCAGAAGGCGGAGGAGGTCCGTCCGGACATCGTCCTCCTGGATATCGTGATGCCGGACCTGGACGGCATCGAGGTCATGCGCCAGCTTCGCGAGCGCCGGCCCGTGCCGGTGATCCTGCTGACCGCCAAAGGCTCGACCGCGGACAAGGCCAAGGGCCTGGACCTCGGCGCCGACGACTACATCGCCAAGCCCTTCCACCCGGACGAGCTCGCGGCGCGCGTGCGGGCCGTCATCCGCCGATCGGGCGGGACCGAGCCCGGCGCCGGCGTCCTCCGCTTCGACGATGTCGAGATCGACCTCGAACGGCGGATGGTCACCCGGGGCGGCGAGCTCGTGCAGCTGTCGCGCACCGAGTGGCTGTTGCTCCAGCACCTGGCCGCGAACGCCGGGCGCGTCGTGCTCCACACGGAGCTCCTGACCAAGGTCTGGGGCCCGGAGTACCGCGACGACCTCCAGTACCTCCGCGTCTGGGTCAGCCGCGTCCGACGCAAGCTCGGCGCCCTGCCGGGTGAGCCCGGCCGCATCCGCACCTTCCAGGGCATCGGCTACCTGCTCGATGTCGAGGCGGCAAAGCCCCGGCAGGAGCCGGCCGCCGACGTCCCCGAGCGCGAGGTTCCCGCGCTTATCGGCTAGCCCCCTCGGGTGGGGCGTTCGCGCGCCGGCGCCCCAATCCACACGTGACCGTCGGCGAACCGCTCAGCCTTCCAGATGGGGGCGCGCGCTTTCGTCTCGTCGATTGCGTAACGGGCGGCATCGAACGCGGCGTCACGGTGCGGTGCGCAGGCGACGATCGCCACGGAGGCCTCGCCGAGCGGCACCTCGCCGCTGCGATGCACGATCGCGATGCGGGTTACGCCGAAGCGCGTCGCGATCTCGTCGGCGATCTCCGCCATGACCCGCAGCGCCATTTCGGGGAGTGCTTCGTAATCGAGTGACTCCACGCTGCGGCCCGCGTGGCGGGCGGCCTCGTCCTCCTGGCCTGGCGCGGGGGTGCCAGGTGACCGGCGCGTGACGCCGAGGAAGCCGACCACCGCGCCGTCGTCAAGGCTCGCGAGGCGCCCACGCAGCTCGACGAGGATGTCCGGCCCGAGTGGCGCCTCGCGGATCTCCAGGATCCGACCGTCGGGGACCTTGCCTGGGGCATCGACCGCGGCTCCACCACTCACTGGCGGGATCATCGCCACCTCGTCGCCATCGGTGAGGCGCGTCTCGGGCGGCGCATAGCCCCCGTTGTGAGCAAAGCGCACGGAGGCACGACCTGGCGCGAGTGCCGGAACTCCCTCCACGAGGGCCAACCAGGCGTCCTCGATGGTCGCGCCGTCCGCCAGGTCAAGCTCGAGCTGGCGGGTGCCCGCGAGCTCACGCTGCATCGCGAACAGGCGAACACGGATGCGGATGCGCTCGCCGGTGTCGCTCACGGACGGAGGGTGGCCACGAGCAACCCATCCCCGATGGGCAGGATCGCCGTCTCGAAGGCCGGGTCGGCGGAGACGCGGGCACAGAACTCGCGCAGCGCGTCGCTGCCGTCGCCCGGGCGCGACGGCCGCGCTCCGGACGTTCGCCCGCTCCACAGGACGTTGTCGGCGACGACGACGGCGCCCGGAATGAGGCGATCCATGAGTGCCGCGAGGTACGCCAGGTACTCGTCCTTGAGCGCGTCGATGAAGACCATGTCGAATGGCCCGCGAAGGTCCTTCGATGGCCCCGCGAAGGCCTCGAGCGCGGGCGCGTTGACCACGCTGATCCGGCTGTCTGGCAGGCCGGCGCGTCGCCAGAAGCCGCGCGCCCGGTCCGTTCGCTCACGATCCGGATCGATGGTCACGACCGTCCCATCTGGCGGCAGTGCGAGCGCCATCCACAGCGTCGAGTAGCCGATCGCGGTCCCAACCTCGATGACGCGGCGCCGATCAGCGGCGAGGACGGCCAGCATCCGGCCGCTGTCGCGGCTGAGGATCGGAACGCCCTCCGGCTCCGCGACCGATTCCATCTCGACGAGCACGGGGTGCAGCGGTCGCCCGGTCGACTCGATCCAGTCGAGGTCCGTCTGGGTGGGCGACCAGGTTCGATCCGAGCGGACCATGCGCGTGTCTCCTCTCCGGGCTCAGACGAGGAGCCCGACGCCGAAGTACAGCCCGGCGGCCAGGATCGTGCCGGCGGCGATGGTGCCGACGTTGATGTACAGGAGCCCGGTCGCCGATTCCATCGAGCGGGAGCGCGCGGTCTGCACCGCTGCCCAGCTGACGACGAGCGGAAAGACCAGTCCGACGATGAGGCGCAACCAGACGAACAGGGCCCATGGTCCCACGAGCCCCGCGAACCCCGGCGTTCCCGCCGGTCCTGCCCCGAAGCCGAGCCAGATGACGAAGAGGACGAGCTGGACCGCGAGGGCCAGGCCGAGCCAGCGGGAGAACGTGATCAGCGGCGCCTCTGGGAGCTTCGGCGTGACGAGGTACCAGTGGCCCAGGATCATCGCGGCCCACACGCCGCCGAGTGCCGCGGACAGCGTCGCCAACTCGACGACGAGGAGCAGGCTGCCGAGGCCGCCGCCGCCCCATGACAGGGCGCCGGCGACGAGAACGAGCGCGGCGGCAGCCAGCCCGGCGAGCGCAATGGGCAGCGCACGACGGCCGCGCCAGACGGCCACGCCATAGAGAGCGGCGAGGATCGGCAACGCCACCATCGCGAGGCGGCGTGGGGTCTCCCACGCAGGGTCTGTCTGCACGCCGAGGTCCCGCGACAGGGCGGGCAGTCCGCCGTCCGCGAGGAACGCGAGGAGGGCGAAGGCGGCGGCGCTGAAGGCCGTGAAGCCGAGGTAGCCACGAGTCGCCTCGGTGCGGAACCGGCCCGCCACGACGGCCGCGAACGCCCCGACGCCGAGGGCGGTCAGGACGGTCCAGTTGATGAACGCCAGGCTCTCGCCGATCCGCTCCGCGGGCACGTGCCGAGTGTAGCCGCGCACCCCGCACGTCCACGACATCCCGCCGGACAGACGATCGGCCGCTGAACGGCTGACCCGAGCGTCCGGGTGGGCGCGGGACGAACGGGTAGGTGTGGCCGGCGAGCGGCTGGGGCCTGATGGCACCACCACCACGCTCAGAGGTCGAATGCACCCCGAGTCGCAGCATCACGATGCCTCGCGCGACCCGATTCTCGACGGCCGTGACAGCCTCCGGCTTGTCAAGCTTCGGCTTGCCCTGACGCTCATCGCGGTCGCCGTCCTGCCGATCGCCGCCGTCTCGCCGCTGGTCCGCGCAGTCGCCGAGGAAGCGCGCGTCGCCCATCACGAGCGCCTCGCCGACCAGGCCTCCACCGCCGTCGTCGAGCTCCAGCGCGAGATCGATCGCATCCAGGCAGAAGGGCAGGAGCTGCTCGACGACCCGGCGATCGTCGCCGCGGCGGCGCACGGTGCCGGCCTGGGTGCCCGCGACGCCGCGTCGGAACGGCTCGAGGAGGCCATGGCCGGGACCAAGGAAGCGCCGGCCGGCGGACCCGTCACCGGCGTGACGCTGCTCACCGCCGACGGCTCGGTGGCGGGCTTCGGGCCGCCCCTCGACCTGAAGGCACTGCCGCCGGAGCTGATCGTGACCGGACTCGTCTCCGTACGAGGCGCGCAGGGCACGCAGCTGCTCGTCGTCGAGACGAGCAAGGCCGGCGCCAAGCCAGCCCGGACCATCGTGACCGCCGTCTCCGTGCCCGTGCTCCTGTCCGCCACGACGCCCGACCTCGAGATGCCCGGCCGCGTCCTGCGGATCACCGATCCCACGGGCGCCGTCCTTGCGCAATCCGAGGGGCCATTCGATCCGAGCGCGCTCCCCGGTGAGGTCTTCGACCTGGCGACCATGGCCACCCACGATTCCGACGGCCGGGCGACCATCGAGCTGCCGGGCATCGAGGGCTGGCAGATCGTGGTCTCCGCGCCGATTCCGCTCGTGGCGCTGCCGGTCCAGGCCCTCGGTGCGCTGGCGGCGATGCTCCTGCTCCTGGTCGTGTTCACCGTCTGGATGGCCCGCCAGATCCTCCGCCCGGCGACCAACCTGGAGGCCTCGCGGTCACGCCTCCGAGAGCTGTACGAGAGCGCGCGCGAGGCAGCCCTCCGCGACAGCCTCACCGGGCTCGGTAACCACCGGGCGTTCCAGGAGGCCGTCGCGCGGATGGTGGAGGGTGCCCGCCGTTACGGGACCTCGTTCTCCCTCGTGCTCATCGATATCGACGAGTTCAAGCGGATCAACGACACCCGCGGCCACGCGGTCGGCGACCAGCTGCTGGCCGAGGTTGGCTCGCTCATCGGCTTGACCATCCGCCACACCGACGCCGCGTTCCGGGTGGGCGGCGATGAGTTCGCGATGCTCCTGCCGCACACGGACGTGGGCGGCGCCATCGTGCTGACCCGCCGCCTGCTTGCCCGCGGCCTCGAGGACCGCGTCCACGGCGAGTACCGGGCCCCGATCTCGTTCTCCGCCGGCGTGACGTCCTGCCCGGAGTTCGGGACGACCCGCCTGGAAATCACGGCCCAGGCCGACGCCGCGCTGTATCGCGGCAAGCGGGCCGGCCGGACGGTCGTCACGATCTACGACCCGGAGAAGGATCACGGCCATGTCGACGAGGGCATGCGAGCCGAACTGTCCAGCGCGATCACCGCCGTGATCGAGGCCGGCTCACTCACGCCGGTGTACCAGCCCATCGTCGATCTCAACACGGGGCGGGTCATCGGCTACGAGGGCCTCGTCCGCGTGCCCAAGCAGTCGACGTTCGCGCACGCCGGCGCGCTGTTCGATGCCGCCGAAGTGGCAGGCCGCGTCCACGACCTGGACAGGGCCGCGCTCGACGTCGTCCTTCGAGGCGCCCGCGACCTCGACGACAGCGTGACGCTCAGCGTGAATGTCTCGCCGCGGACCCTCGAGTCGGCGGAGTTCAGCTTCACGGCGTTCCTGTCCATCCTGCGGCGGCACGGGATGACCCCGGGCCGGGTGATCCTCGAGCTGACGGAGCGGGAGACCATCCGCGATCCCGAGCGACTCCGGATGGCACTCCTCGGCGTGCAGAACGCCGGCGTGCGCGTCGCTGCGGATGATGTCGGTGCCGGCAACGCGGGGCTGCGCCTGCTCAGCCAGTTCCGGTTCGACATCGTCAAGATCGACCTGTCGCTCGTCCAGCGCGCGGGCGAGGACAAGACGCACTCGGTGCTCCGCTCCATCGTCGAGATGGCCGACCGGCTTGGCGCCACCACGATCGCGGAGGGCGTGGAGACGTCCGGCCAGCTCCGGACGGCGCGCCGCCTCGGGATCACTGCGGGCCAGGGCTACCTGCTCGGGCGCCCGGGGCCGGATCGCGACCTGCCATGGGTGGACATCGCGGCACTGGAGCAGCGCGACGACATCGCGATCCCGGTGACGGCAGACCTCTCCGATCGACGCGCAGAGCCGATTCGCTGGGATCCGATCCCGGACCCACGGGACTTGCCGGCCTCCGCGGGGAGCAGCGGGGCGCTTGCCGCCGTGCGGCGTCGGTCGATGATTTTCCTGAAGGGCGCGAGCCGCCGCGTGGACGAGTAGCCGGTCTCAACCGGCCTACAGGCCGGCGAGCGCCCCCAGGCGTTCGGTGAGCCTTACGTTCTCGGCGTAGTCGATCGGCACGTCGATCACAGACGGGCCGGGCAGGTCCAGGGCGCGCATCAGGGTCGGGTACAGGTCATCCGCGGTCGCGGGCCGGAAGCCGGGGATCCCGAACGACTCCGCATACTTCACGAAGTCCGGGTTGTCGAATTCGACGCCGAACGGGCGCCCGAACGCGTTGCGCTGCTTCCAGTCGATGAGGCCATACCCGTTGTCGCGCCAGATCACCACGACGATGCCCGCGCCGATCCGCTTGGCCGTTTCCAGCTCCTGCGAATTCATCAGGAAGCCACCGTCGCCGCACAGCGCGACGACCTTCCGATCCGGGTGCACAAGCTTGGCCGCGATCGCGCCGGGCAGCGCGATGCCCATCGACGCGAAGCCGTTGGAGATGATCACCGTGTTCGGCTCGTACGCCTGGTACAGACGCGCAACCCAGATCTTGTGCGCGCCCACGTCGCTGACCACGATGTCGTCCGGCCCGAGTGCCCGGCGCAGGTCGAAGATGGCGCGCTGCGGCGTGATCGGGAAGCCGCCGGCGGTTTCGCCCACGTGGAGGTCCGCGAGAAGCGCGGTGCGCAGGTCCGCGTGGACCAGCGTCTCGCGCGACTCGTGTCGCTGGGTCGCACTTCGGCCGCCGACACCGCCGGGGAGCGTGGCCGCAAGCAACTCCTCGAGGGCCCCGTCGATGTCGCCGATGAGCTCGACCTCCGGCTGGTAATCGCCGTCGACCTCCGCCGGCTGCGTGTCGATATGGATGATCCGCTTCGACCCGTCCGGGTTCCAGTGCGCCGGCGCGTACTCCACCAGGTCGTAGCCGACCGAGATGACGAGGTCCGCCCGGTCGAACCCGGTCATGACGTGGTCGCGGGCCTGGAGCCCGACGGCCATCAGCGACAGGTGGGAGCGGTCGTCGATGGACCCCTTGCCCATGAACGTCGCCGCGACCGGCACGTGCAATCCCTTGGCGAATGCACGCAGTGCCCGGGACGCATCACGGCGCAGGACGCCATTGCCGGCAAGGATGATCGGGCGCTGGGCCTCGTTGATGAGGCGAGCCGCGTGGGCGATCGCGGGATGGGAGGGCTCCGGGAAGTACGCCCGGCCGGGGACGAGCGGGCGGATCGGATCGCCAGGCACCAGCACGGTGCCCGCGACGTTCTCGGGCAGCTCGATGTGGGTTGGGCCGGGTTTCTCCAGCTGCGCCACGCGGAAGGCCTTCCGGGCGATCTCCGGGATGACGCCGGTCCGTTCGATCCGGGCGTTCCATTTGGTCACCGGCTTGAACATGTCCACGACGTCGACGACCTGGTGCGCGTCCTTGTGGAGCTTGTCCGACGACGCCTGGCCG
>JANLSG010000097.1:0-2632 GCA_031362295.1 Chloroflexota bacterium | reverse complement strand
CCATGGGCGAAGAGGTCCTTCGCTACAACTTCACCAACGCCATGGTCAGCAAGATCAGCCTGTCCGAGGGCGGCGCGACCGCCAGCGGCGTGCAGATCGAGGAAGCGACGCTCGCCTGCGAGACGCTGATCAAGGGCTAGGGCGGTGACCACCGTGATGGCGCCCGAGCTCCACCGGGAGCTCGGGAGTCTCTCCCAGCCCGGATTCGGGCCCTCAGGAGCGCTTGGAGCGCTTCCTGGCGGCCTCCAGACCGAGTACGCGTTCGTCCTGCCCCGCGGCTACGTCGATGCGAGCGGCACCGTCCACCGGGACGGGGTCATGCGCCTGGCCACCGCCCGGGACGAGATCACGCCGCAGCGCGACCCGAGGGTCCGCGAGAACGAGTCGTACCTGACGGTGCTGCTCCTGTCGCGGGTCGTCACCAAGCTCGGGACACTCACGCAGGTCCACACCGGGGTCATCGAGGGGCTCTTTGCCTCCGACCTCGCGTTCCTGCAGGACCTCTACCGGCGCATCAACCAGGAGGGCCACACGGCCGCCGCCGTGACCTGCCCGTCGTGCAGCCACGCCTTCACCGTCGACGTGGCGGGTGAGCAGCGCCTGGGGGAATCGTGACGTACGCGACCGACCGACTCTTCGAGGAAGTCGCGTACGTGGCCTACCACTTCCACTGGCCGATGGACTCGATCCTGGACCTCGAGCACCCGCTCCGGCAGCGGTTCGTCGAGGAGATCGGGAAGATCAACCGCCGGATCACCGAGGAGGGCTGAGCCGCCGTGCGCCTGCCGTTCGGTCTCGGGCGCCGCTCGAGCTCCGGGAACGGAGCGTCGGGGGGTGGCTACACCGCTGGATCCGGAGCCGCACCCGCTCGCCCCGCGTCCGCGCCATCGCGCGCCTGGGCGAGCCTGCCGCCGATCCAGCGAACTGCCGGCCCGATGCCCCAGGTTGCCGCGCCCCGCGCGTTCGTCGGGGCACTGCCAGGGTCAAATGGCCTACCCCCGATCGTGCAGCCGCTGGGTCATGAGGTGAGCCCGCTTGCCACGCCTGGGCTCGTGGTCGCGCGCGTCCGGCCCGTCGAGGCGGCGGGGACCGGGTCCATTCCTGCGCCCGTCCAGCGCAGGGCACGTGGCGGCTCCCGTCAGACTGCCGCCGTTGCGCCCGAAGCCGTCGCCGACGCCGAGCCGATGGAGGCTGGGCACGATGCCACGGTTGCCAGCTCCCCTGCCGTAGCCGCAATCGCGACGGCGCCGATCCGAACGATGCCGACCGTTTCGCGGCTCGCGGTGCACGTGCCGGACCGGCCATTGACCTCCGCGGCGAGCGCCGCTCGCCCGGCCGCCGTCCAGCGCGCCGCCGCAGCTGCTTCTGCATCCCTGGCTGCGCCGTCTGCGGTGGTTCCGGTGCCGCCGTCCGGAGGCATGCGTCGCGTGCCGTCGGCGATGCCGCTCGCGAAGCCGGTTGTGAGTCGTCAGGCGAGCTCGAACGCCGACGAGCGGGCGCCCTCCGCGCCTTCGAGCCAGGCCACGGTGACTCGGAGTGGGCTCGGCGAGCCGCTCACGTCCGTGCCCGCCTCGGCCCGGCCGCTCGGCGCCGGCGCGCCCGGTCCGGTCGTGTCCCGCTCCACCACCTCCGGACCGATGCCGATCGCGGCTGCCAGCCTCCGCTCCCCGGTCCAGCGCTCCGCGGCGGATGGCGGCGCCGGGGGCCCCGTGCTTGCGCTCGGTCCCGGGTCCGCGGGGCCGGCCGCGCCGCAGCCCTCCGCCGCGAGCCTGCCTGCTCTCCCCCACCTGCCCGTTGCGCGGTCGGCAACCGCCGCGAGTCCCAGGGTCGCGGACGCCGCGCCCGCGGTCGCTACCACCGTACCGGCTCCCGAGATCCGGCCGCTCGCCGGCTCCAACCCGATCCGCACCTCGATCGGACTCCAGCGAGAGGCCGCCGATGACCTCGACGATGGGGCCGACGACGATGCAACCCTGCCGAGCCCGTGGTGGGCGCCGGCCACGGAGACCGCGGCGCAACCGAGCCTCGCCGGCCCGGCAGCCGGAGCACCCTCCACGTCCCTCCAGCGGTCCGCGGCCGGCATTGCGCCGAGTCCCGTGATCTCGCCATTCGTCGCCGGCGTGGCGCCGACCGCACAGCGCACCGCTCCCGCGGTCGGGCCGACGCGGGTCCAGCGCACCGGCGGCAAGGCCGTCCGCCAGGGCATGCCCGAGATGACGCTGCCTCGCGACCCGTCGCATCGCACGAACGGCGCGAGCGCCGTGCCAGCCGAATCCTCGATCCCGGCCGTCTCCTCCCCCGCGCGCACCCCCGGCGGGGGCGCGATGGTCCAGATGAGCCCCGCCCCGGCTTCGGCATCATTCGCCGGCGCGCCAGGCCTTGGTGCCGTCGCCCAGCGCCAGGGGACGGTGCCGCTGGCGGCCGAGCCCGAGGTGCCCGCAGCACCCGCCGCACCGGCGACGCCCGGCGGTTCATCGGGCTCCGGGGGGAGCGCAGGGTCGTCGCACTCGGAGCGCGACCTTGACGAGCTGGCGCAGGCGCTCTTCGGGCGCATCCGCGGGCGCATTCGAAGCGATCTCATCCAGGACCGTGAGGCAAAGGGCCTCACGTTCGATCACGTCTGAGGAGTGAC
>JANLSG010000074.1:0-1579 GCA_031362295.1 Chloroflexota bacterium | reverse complement strand
TCTCCACCGTCGGCTGGCAGTTGGCGGCGGGCGCGCCCGCCACGTACGCCCACGAGGGCTCGGTGTTCTCCGCCGGCGCGGCGGTCCAATGGCTGCGCGACGGGCTCCACCCCGGCGAGCAGGCGGGCGACGTCGAGGGGCTCGCCGCGTCGGTCGGGGACACCGGCGGCGTCTACCTCGTGCCCGCGTTCACCGGTCTCGGCGCGCCATACTGGGACCCGAATGCCCGCGGCACGATCGTGGGCATCACCCGCGGCACGGGCCTCGCGGAGCTGGCGCGCGCCACGCTCGAATCGATCGCCTTCCAAGTCGCGGACGTCCTCGACGCGATGGCCGCCGATTCCGGCGAGCGCCTGGAGGTGCTCCGTGTCGATGGGGGAGCGGCCGCCAATGACCTGCTCCTCCAGCTCCAGGCGGACATCCTCGGCGTGCCGGTGGAGCGGCCGGTCGTCGCCGAGACCACCGCACTCGGCGCGGCTTACCTCGCGGGTCTTGCGATCGGCTACTGGAACGGCCTCGACCACATTGCCTCGAACTGGGCGCTCGACCGCCGCTTCGAGCCCCACATGTCCGCCGATCGCCGCGCCGCGATGCTCCACGACTGGCGCCGCGCGGTCGACCGTTCCCGTGCATGGATCGAGCCCACCTAACCCGGATTCCGGTCGGGTCCACCGGCCGCTCGCCGAGATCGCGGCCGCTCTGCGGCGCCCAACTTCGACGCTGCAGGCCTCGCCACCCCCTGCCAGGGTCAGCGTTTGGCCCTCACGCGTCGGCGAAGTCCCTGGGAGGGTCCGAAGTGAGGCCGATCGACATGGAACGGGCCGGTTTTCGGTCGGGTATGACCCTTGGAGGGTCCGAAACGATCTCGGGACGCCGAAACGTGACCCCGCCAGGGGCTGGTGCAGCGGACTCGCGTTGCGGCGCGTGAAATCGGGACTAGGCAGGTTCCTGAGAATCGCTTATCCTGCGGTTCGCCCAAAGTCGCGGCACGGCCGTGACGGCACATATTCGACGACCACCTCGAACCGGACTCCTCTCACGGCTGACGCGAGACCCGAGTGGGGAACGCAGTTGGTCGAACCGAGAGGAGTTCTTTTGTACAGCGACAAAAACCTGACGTGTGCGGATTGCGGACAGCAGTTCGTGTTCACCGCATCCGAGCAGGACTTCTACGCCCAGCGTGGCTTCACCGAGCCCCGTCGTTGCCCGACTGACCGAGCTGCCCGCAAGGCCGCCCGACAGTCGAGTGGCGCCGGCTACTCGTCGGGCTACGGCGATGCCGGCAGCTACGGCGGGGGCGGTGGCTCTGGTGGCTACAGCTCAGGTGGGGGCTACAGCTCCGGCGGTGGCGGTGGTGGCGGCGGCTACGACCGCGGCCCGCGCGAGATGTTCAGCGCCACCTGCTCCAACTGCGGCAACGAGGCCAAGGTCCCGTTCCGCCCGACGAGCGGCAAGCCCGTCTACTGCTCCGACTGTTTCCGCACGATGCGGGGCTAGTCAGAACCTCAACAACTCTCAGCACTCCTCTCGGCACGCGGATCGCGCAAAGATCCGCGGAACCAGAGTCGTAAAACTGGAG
>JANLSG010000285.1:0-2330 GCA_031362295.1 Chloroflexota bacterium | reverse complement strand
CCGAGTCGTACTGCTCGCGGAGGGCGGGCGCGGACTCCAGCGCGTCCTCGAGCTTGATTCCGAGCTGGTTCGGGACGGCCTTGGCGATGCGATCCACCTCGCCGTAGGAGTTACCCAGGACGCGGCCCACGTCCCGGATCGCTGCGCGGGCGAGCATCGTGCCGAACGTGATGATCTGCGCAACGTGGTCCTGGCCGTATTTGCGCGAGACGTAGGCGATCACCTCGTCGCGCCGATCGTCCTGGAAGTCGACGTCGATGTCCGGCATCGTCACCCGGTCCGGGTTCAGGAAGCGCTCGAACGGCAGGCCGTAGGCGATCGGGTCCACCGGCGTGATGCCGAGGGTGTAGGTCACGATGGAGCCCGGGGCGCTGCCGCGGCAGGTGGTCTGGATGCCCTGCTCACGGGCGTAGCGGATGAAGTCCGCCACGATCAGGAAGTAGCCGGCGTAGCCCATCGAGGTGATGACGCCGAGCTCGTAGTCGAGGCGTGTCTGGAGCGTGTCCGTCACGGTTCCGTATCGACGCGCCAGGCCGCGCTGGCACTCGGCGGCGAGCCACGATTCGGCCGTCTCGCCGTTGGGCACCGGGAAGTGCGGGATGCGCGTATGCCCGAGCGGCAGCTTGACGTCGCACATCTCCGCGATGCGCCGGGTGTTCGCGATGGCCTCGAGGTTGTCCGGGAACAGCGCGGCCATGTCCGCCGCGGACTTGAGGAAGAAGTCGTCCGTTTCGAACTTGAGGCGGCCCGGCGTGTCGAGGTTGGAGGCCGTGCCGACGCACAGGAGCACGTCATGGGCGGGCGCCTGCTCGCGCCGTACGTAGTGCAGGTCGTTCGTGACGACGAGCGGAAGGCCCGCCTCGGGGGCGAGACGCAGCAGCTGCTCGTTGAGCCGCCGCTGCTCGGCGAGTCCGTGGTCCTGCATCTCGAGGAAGAAGCGGCCCTTCCCGAAGATGTCGCCGTACTCGCCCGCGACGTTGCGCGCGAGGTCCCAGTCATCCACCTCGAGGGCGCGCGAGACCTCGCCGTTCAGGCAGGCAGAGAGCCCGATCAGGCCCTCACTGTGCTTCGCGAGGTGCTCCCGGTCGATGCGCGGCTTGTAGTAGTAGCCGTCGATGTGGGCGTCCGTGACGAGCCGGCATAGGTTGCGGTAGCCGGTGAGGTCGCTGGCCAGCAGGATGAGGTGGTAGGGCTGGCTGTCCGCCTTGCCTTCCTTGTCGGTCATCGACCGACGGGCGACGTACGTCTCGACGCCGATGATCGGCTTGATGCCTGCCTTCGTGGCGGCCTGGTAGAACGCGACGGCGCCGTACAGCGCGCCGTGGTCCGTGATGGCGAGGCTGTCGAAGCCCTTCGCCTGCGCCTCGTCGACAAGGTCCGTGATCCGCCCCAGCCCATCGAGGAGACTGAACTCCGAGTGGGTATGGAGGTGCGTGAAATCGTTCGAAGCGAGGGTCGTCACGGGAGGTCGATGGTAGACCGGCGGGCACTGGGCAGCGGGCGACGACCCGCTGGTACCGTACGCCGATGGCCACCCCCGCGGTGATCGACCGCGATCGCCTCGACGCGATCGACGCCCGCGAGAACGCGCGCTTCGTGGCCGAACGCCCGAAGTCGATGGCGCTGCTGGAGCGAGCCCGACGAACGATGCCGCGGGGCGTGCCGATGACCTGGATGGACGATCTCTACGAGCACCCGCCCGTCTTCGTTGCGCACGGGCATGGGGCCACCTTCACAGACGTCGACGGGCACGCGTACCTCGACATGTACGTCGCGGACATGAGCGCGTTCTGTGGCCATGCCCCCGACGCTGTCGTGAGGGCCGTGGGCCATCGGATGGCCATTGGCAACCAGTTCCTGATGCCCGGCGAGGATTCGATCATCGTGGCCGAACACCTCGCCGGTAGATACGGGATGCCGAAGTGGCAGTTCACGCTCTCCGCGACGCAGGCGAACACGGAAGTCATCCGACTGGCCCGAGCCGCGACCGGGCGCGAGATCGTGCTGCTGTTCGATGGGAAATATCACGGCCACGGCGATGCGACCCTCGTCGTGCTGGAGGACGGCAAGGTCCAGCCCGAAGAGCACGGGCTCCCTCGCTCCATCACCGGTCAGGCCCGGATCATCGGGTTCAATGATGTCGACGCCCTTGAGGCGGCCCTCGCGCAACGAGATGTCGCCGCGGTGCTCGCCGAGCCGGCGATGACGAACGCCGGGTTCATCCTCCCGGACGCCGGGTTTCACCACGCACTTCGGCGGCTGACCCGAGAGACCGGCACGCTGCTCGCGATCGACGAAACCCATTCGCTCGTCACCGCGTACGGGGGCCT
>JANLSG010000279.1:0-15573 GCA_031362295.1 Chloroflexota bacterium | reverse complement strand
ACCGACCGCTCTTCCGCCGTCCGACGCTGACCGCGACGCGCAGCTAGCCGCGCACCTGTACGGCCGCCTGGCGCAGGTGGGCGTAGCCGGGCTTCACGACCTCGTTGATGATCCGGAGCCGCTCGTCGAACGGGGCGAAGGCCGACTTCATCGCGTTGATCGTCAGCCACTCCATCTCGCCGAGGCCGATTCCGAACGCCTCGTCGAGGGCCTGCATCTCGCTCGACATGGACACGTTGGACATGAGCCGGTTGTCGGTGTTTACCGTGACCCGGAAGCGGAGCCGGCGGAGCAGGTCGATGGGGTGCTCGGCGATCGATGACGCCGCGCCGCTGTGGACGTTCGAGGTTGGGCACATCTCCAAGGGCACGCGCCGGTCGCGCACGAACGCGGCGAGCCGGCCCAGCTCCACGGAGCCGTCATCGAGGACCTTGATGTCGTCGACGATCCGCACGCCGTGCCCGAGCCGCTCCGCGCCGCAGAACTGGAGCGCCTCCCAGATCGATGGCAGCCCGAAGCCCTCGCCGGCATGGATGGTGATGTGGAAGTTCTCGTGGCGCACCTTGTCGAACGCCTCGATATGGCGCGTGGGTCGGTAGCCCGCCTCCGGGCCTGCGATGTCGAAGCCAACCACGCCGGCGTCCCGCCAGCGGACAGCGCACTCGGCGACCTCGACGGAGCGAGCGGCCTGGCGCATCGCGGTCACGAGCGTCTTCATCACGATCGGGTGGCCGGCCTCGGCGGCGCGCTGGCTGCCGATCCGGAAGCCTTCGAGGTTCGCCTCGACGACCTCGTCAAGCGTCAGGCCCTGCTCGGTCGACAGCTCAGGGGCATAGCGGACTTCCGCGTAGACAACGCCGTCGGCGGCGAGATCTTCCGCGCACTCGGCGGCCACGCGGATGATCGCGTCACGATCCTGGAGCACGCCGACCGTGTGCGCGAACGTTTCGAGGTACAGCTCCAGCGACTTGCGATCGGCGCCGCGCCGGAACCACGTCCCGAGGTCATCGACGTCGGTCGTCGGCAGGCCCTTGTAGCCGAACTCCGAGGCCAGATCCACGATGGTGGCGGGCCGCAGGCCGCCATCGAGATGGTCGTGCAGCAAGGCCTTGGGCGCCTCGCGGATCGTGGCGAGCGTCAGCATCACGTCCGATGGTAGAGCGCCGGCCGCGCCTTTAGAGCATCCCGGCGCCGCACTCGGCGGACCGCAACCCACGAATCGGAAGACCCCGGCGGAGCCAGGGTCTTCGGCGTAGTGCGGCGGCTGCGCGTCGGGCTCTCGCCTCAGCGGGTGATCACGATCGGCTCGGAGAGGACGGTCTTGATCGAGCTGCCGGGATAGGAAACCGTGACGGCGATCGTAGCCGTGCCAAGCGGGCTCTTCTTCAGCTTCCAGTTGAACTGGAACTGGTCACTCGCGGAGTCGTACTTGAGGCATTGCACGGAGACGGGCTGGACGCCCGTCGCCGTAAACGTCACCTGGCACGCCGTCGCCAGCGCCGCGGCAGCAGCGTCGCTGATCCGGACGCCCGCTGCGTTGCCGAGTGCGACCTTGATCGGCACCGTCTGGCCGGCCCGCCACTTCGAGTTGGGCGCCGGCGAGAAGAAGCCGAGAATTCGGTACTCCACGACGTAGTCGAGCGAGACGGTCGCCGTGTTTCCCGCGTTGTCGGTTGCGGTGCATTGGACGGACTGCGCGCCCGCTGCGGATGTGTCCACGAGGCCGCAGCTCGAGCTGGCGACCCCGGACATGGCGTCGCTCGCGTTGGGCGATGCCACGACCCCGGTCTGGCCGATGAGGATCGGTGATGGCACGTTGAGCGTCGGTGCCAGGGTCGGCACTGTCGCGTCGAGCTTGAACGAGACGCTCGCGAGCGTGGCCTCGACATTCCCGTCGGCGTCGATGCTGGCCGCATGGATCACGTGGTTGCCGTCCGTGCTGACGCTGGTCAGCGCACACGCGGCGTCAGGCAGGTCCGCGAATGATCCCGGTGTCGATGCGGGATCCAGCACGCAGCGCGTCTGCGCAACGGTCCCGTCCGGGTCTGATGCCGCGATGGTCACGCCAACCGCCTGCGTGTACCACCCGCTGTTGCCGTCCGGCGAGGCCGGAGCGAGCACGATCGTGGTCAGGGGCGGGAGCGACGCAGGCGCTTCGTACTCGTAGGCACCGATGTCGCCCGCGATGCCCTGCGGTCGCAAGATGCCGCGCTGGTCATCGAGGGGCACCGTGCCAACCGCCACGTCGATCGCCGGGCTGGTCGGCCCGATCGACATCGTGGGGGTGCGACCCGGCGCGTTGAGCGTCAGGGCGCCGAGCCCCGGAGCATCGGACCCCGTCACGCCCGGGCACGCCGGATCCCCGAGGTTGTTCAGCGTGCTGTCGGTCACGATGTTGCCATCCGAACCGGACGTGGTGACGCCGTTCCGGGTGTAGCACTCATGCGCGCCGTTGCTGGCGAGAATCGTGTTCCGGACGAGCAGGGTCGCCTCGTCGGTGCCGTCCGGGTCGTAGACGACGATCCCGCCGCCACCGCCGTTGGTCACGGTGACGGCCTCGTTGCCTGCGATCGTGGAGCTCCTGACGGTCAGGTCGCCCGCGACCGTGAAGATCGCGCCGCCAGCGCCACGCCCGTTGTTGGCGCCTTCGCCGCCTGCCAGACCCCAGGCGGCGGAATTGCCGGTGAAGGTGCTGTTGACGATCTCGATGTCCGCCAGGTAGCCGAAGATCGCGCCGCCCAGCCCCGCGCCGCCGCCACCGGCCGCGCCGTGATCACCGGTGGAGTTGGTGCCATCACCGGCGAATGTGCCGCCCTGGCCCGCTGCGCCGGTGAGACTGCAGCCCTCTTCGGAGCCGCCGCCGCCGCCGAAGCCGCCGTCCCCACCGTTGCCGCCGCCGCCGCCACCGAAGCCGCCGTCACCCCCATCACCGTCGGTGCCACCGCCGCCGCCGCCGCCGCCATATGCGCCGTTGCCGCCGTCACCCCCGCAGTACGGGTCGACGATGGGCACGGCGTTCGTGCCCCCACCACCGCCACCACCGGGGCACGGTGCATTTTGGCCATCGCCTGCACCTGTTGCGAAGCCTTCCTCGCCCCCGGCGCCGCCGCAGGGCTCACCGGGCGCGCGGTTGACCGCGGAGGTAACTCGTCCGCCACCGCCCCCACCGAACTGGCCCCCACCCCCGCGGCTGCCATGACCGCGCGAGCCGCCGCCGCCGCCGCCCATCGTCTCACCAGATCCGCCGTGGCCCGACAGGCCACCGCCGCCGCCGCCGCGGATCTCGTCGTTGAACGCCCCGTTCCCGCCCTCCGCACTGTTGGCCTCGAAGGTGCTCCATTGGACGAGGAGCGAGCCGCCCTGCACGTACACGGCACCGCCCGCGCCCAGGCCGCCACCACCCCCGTCATTGCCGTTGCCGCCATGGACGGCAAAGCCCTTGATGTGCAGCTCGCGCAGCGTCAGGTCGCCCGCCGGCCCCACGACGAAGGCGCGGGTGTATTGCCCGAACGCATTTCGCTGCAGACGGGCCCCTCGGCCTTCGATGACCACGCTCGCCGTGATGATTGGCGCCACCGCGGGACCGGCGAAGTTGTCTGGATCGTCGATCGGGTCGTTGAACGTAAAGACGCTGGGCGCGAGATAGATCGTGCCGACACCGTCGCTGACATGACAACCGGTTTCGAAGAATTCGCCTGGATTGGCGAGATCAGGCGCAATGTTGTCGCCCAGATTGGCGGCATAGATCGCCTCCTGGAGCGAGCAGGCGCCGTCGGCGTTGACCCCCTGAACGGCGGTCGTCACCCAAAGCCCAAACGTAGCGCTCGCGACGGGCGCGAGCCACGTGAGCGATGCCATGAATGCGAGGAGGACCAGGGCCGCGGACCTTCGCCCGCGCCGGCCTGGTCGACGCCTGCTTGCTGCCGGAATCGCTCCTGAGAGCACGAAGCCGCGAGCGCGTCCGGCATGCCTGAGCAACAACGACGACATGAGGCAGTCCCTTCTGATGCGATGGCCTCGGCCGCCTCGATCGAGGCTGCATTGGTAGCCACCTTGCGAGCGGGCCGGCGCCGAGGCATCGGTCGATCAACGGATAGGGGCGGCAGCAGGCGACCGATTTCGCATCGCGACACCCTGGTTAGTGCCGCCCTCGACATCGTTCGCAACGTGTGGCTTGGGCACGGCCTATCGGTCGTTCGACCGATGCCCTCCTTGTGGGGCTCCGTACACTCCCGACCATGGCCCAGGCGCGTTCACTCCAGAGTCCCCTCCTCGTCGGGCGCGACGATGTCCTCGCCCTCGCCGAGCGCCGGATCGCGGAGGCCAAGGCCGGGCGGGGTGGGCTGGTCACCTTTGCCGGCGAGGCCGGGATCGGGAAGACTCGACTTCTCATGGCGGCGTTCGGCCAGGCGCTCCAGGCAGGCTTCCGCTATTCCAAGAGCAACCTCGCGCCCCAGGACCTCCTCGTGCCGCTCGCCTCGATCCGTGACCTCGCGCGCTGGATGGACGTCGACGCGTTCAGCGGCCTTGGCGCGGAGCTCCTCGAGATGCGCGGCGGCAAGGGCGAGGATTCCCTCGCGTCTCGGCGCATCCTTGTCCGCGAGATCGCGGAGCGCATCATCGAGGCGATTGATCGGCCGACCGTGCTCGCCTTCGAGGACCTCCAGTGGGCCGACGAGCTCAGCCTCGAGGTCCTCGGCGACCTGGCTCGACTCGGTCGCGATCGGCCGCTCCTCCTGCTCGCCACCTATCGCCTGGACGAGCTGCCCGTTGGGTCGATCCATCGTGAGTGGCGATCCCGGCTGCTCACCCAGCGGCTCGCCGAAGAGGTGCGACTCGACCGTCTCGATGCCGCGCAGACGGCCCTTGTGACGACGTTGATCCTGGCCACGGGCTTGCCCGCCCCGCGCGAGGTAGCGGAGGCCGTGTACGCGAGGACGAACGGGATCCCGCTCCACGTCGAAGAGCTCCTCGCGGCGCTCAGTGACGCGGTCCGGACCGACGGCCGCTCGATCCGCGACGCATCGGTCCCGGACACGATCGAGGATGCCGTGCTCGCGCGGATGCATCACCTCAGCGAGGACGCACGGGCGGTTGCGCGTGCCGGCGCCGTCATGGGCCGCTGTTTCGCCCCGGATGTGCTCGCCGGCATCATGGATCGGCCGATCGCCGATCTCGACGGACCGCTCCAGGAGCTCGTCGACAGCTCGATCCTCTACCCATTCGACATGATCGACCACGGCTACTACGACTTCCGCCACCAGCTGCTCCGGGACACGCTGTACGACAGCGTCCCGGCGGCGGAGCTCCGGCGCCTGCATGCGCGCGCAGGTGAGTTCGGCGCCGAGCTCGTCGGTGCGTCCGAGGTCCACGCCTCGCTGCACTTCGAGCGAGCGGGTCTCAGGGCGCAGGCATTCCGGGCCGCGCTCGCGGGTGCGCGTTCCGCTGCCTCGATTTCGAGTCGCTACGAATCGTTCGAGCTGTATCGGCGGGCTATCGCGAACGTCCCGACGGAGCTGTCGGCCGCAGAAACGGGCAAGCTGTTCGAGGAGTACGCGGACGCGGCGGCCGCGGTCGACGATATCCGGGCCATCGAGACGGGGGCGGCGGCCGCGCGGCGATCCTTCCAGGACGCCGGCGACGCGTCCGGGGCCGCTCGGGCGCTGCTCGTGCTCGCGTCGGTGGCACGCCGGGACGTCAGGCCGCGCAGCGAGCGCCAGGCGCTGCTGCTGGCGGTGCAGACGGAGCTCATGGCAACACCCGCGACGCGCGAACGCGCGGCTGCGCTCGGCGATCTGCTCGTCCACCAGGGCATCCTCGAGCTCGACACGGGCCGGCTGGCCGAGGCAACCACGCGCTTCGAGGACGCAACCCGGCACATGCAGGAGGCCGGCGAGGACGACGGCGAGGTGGCATTCTTCATGGCGATCCCGCGGGTGCTGTCCGGCGACGTCAGCAACGGCCTGCGGACCATGCTTGACTTCGCCCGCTCTGCCCGCGACGCGCGGATGGAGGCCAGCGGCGTGACCGCCTACCGCACCACCGCAGCGACAGCGATCCGCGTCATGGACTACGCGACTGCCGAGATCGGCCTGCGGGAGGGCCTGCGCTACGCCGATGAGATCGAGCAGTCGTACTGCAGGCACGTCATGGCGGCCACATCCGCGCATGTCGGGTGGGCGGCGGGCCGATGGGACGACGCGGTCCGGATCGCCGAGCTCGAGATCGTCGAGCGCGCGAGCCGCCGCGCCACCGTCGGCTCCCGCGATGCACTCGCGCTCGTTGCCCTCGGGCGCGGACTGGTCGACCGCGCTCGGAGCCTGCTCGACGAGTCGTTGTCGATCAGCCGCCCAAGCGGCGAGGTCGAACTCATCCTGCCGGCGCTGTGGGGTCACGCGGAGGTCGCGCTCGTTGCGGGCGAGCCGGCGCGCGCCCTCGCGCACTGCGACGAGGCCCTGGAGCTTGCCCGGCAGGCGGGCGAGCGCCCGCTCCTCGTGCCGTTTGTCGTCACGGGTGTTCGCGCGGCAATCGCCGACCGCCGGCCTGACGCCGCGCAGCACTGGCTCGACCGGGTGACCCCACTGCTTCGAGACTGGGCCGACCTCGCCGGCCCGGCAATCGCGAACGCGGAGGGCCTGATCCGGCTCTCGGCGGGGTCGCTCGTGGCATCACGAGCCTCACTCGAGGCCGCCGTCGTGGGCTGGGACGCACTGGGCCGGATCTGGGAATCCACCTGGGCGCGGATCGACCTCGCGACGTGCCTGCTCCGCAGCAACCGCTACGTCGAGGCCGGACGCCTGATCACCGAGGTCGCAACGATCGCCAGCGAGCTTGGCAGCTCCCCCCTGCAGGGCAGGGCCGACGATCTCCAGCGCCAGGCGCGCGGCCGCGGTGTGGGTGAGGAGGCCTGGTATCCGCTGACGATTCGGGAATTTGAGGTGGCGCGGCAGATCGGGGCGGGCATGACCAATGCCGCAATCGCGGGGCAGCTGTTCGTCTCACCCAAGACCGTGAGCGCGCACGTCGAGCACATCCTCGCCAAGCTCGGCGCCAGCCGGCGAGCAGAGATCGCCACGTGGGTCGCGTCAGTCGTGCAGCCCGTCGCCTGATCGGCCCAGGATCGCGCGGCGCGGCGCTAGACCCCACGGCAAACGAGCCAGACCCCACGGCAAACGAGCCCGCGGCGTTCGCCGCGGGCTCGCTGTTTCCTACAGGTGGGTGCCCGGGGAGTTGGAGCCGTTGCAGAACGATGCGCCCGGTGCGAAGCCGTTCGGGAAGTGGAACCCAGGCCCGGGACCTCCGGGCACTGCGGCGCCCTCGCCGGCGATGTACTGGCCTGCGCCACCCGACGGTGGCCAGCCACCGGAGAGCTCGCCACCAGTCACGTAGTCACCGACGATGTGCTGCCCATGCACCGCGATGCCGAGCGTGTCCGAACAAGTCGGCTGGCCGGCGGCAGCCGTGCCGACCAGCGAAAACGACATGATCGCGAGTGTCGCGCCGGTCAGGAAGAATCGTCGCATCTCAGACCTCCACCGTGACTTCGTAGACTTGGGGGGTCGGGTGCCCGGCCCTCTCGTGGATTCGCATGACCGCCTCCCTGGATGGTCCCGTGGCAAGGCAGAAGACCTTGCCGCTCTCCGGATCGAGCCATGCGCGCTCGTAGACGACCCCTTCGTCGCCCTGGATTGCCAGGTCCCGATCGTGAGCGTCGCGGAGCTGCTCCGCGGTTACTCCGACGAACCCGTCATGAACATCCATGAACGTTGCCATGGGCCCTCCGGTCGGCTGTCCGATGATTGCGTTGACCCTCGCAGCCTCCCTTTGAGGCGAGCGTTCGTCATCGGTCAAGTGACCGATGCGCCGACTCGCTCTGCCCTATTTCGCTGGCGTCATGCAACCCTTGTCGCCGTCCACGTGTTGTCTCAGGCATGGGATGCGACGTGACCGCTTGGCCCACTACGCTAGGCCAAACTCACGCTACACTGCGCCGATGATCGCCCGACCGACCCAACGAGACTGGGTCACGCTCATCGTCCTGGCCCTCATGTGGGGCACGAGCTACGCCTTCATCAAGCTCGGCGTGCAGACCCTGCCCACATTCACCCTGATCGCGACGCGTCTGTTCATCGGATTCGTCTTCCTGGCCACCGTCGTCGCGATCGCACGCGAGCCGCTGCCACGCAACCCGCGCGTGTATATGCACCTGCTCGTGATGGCCATCGTGAACATCGTGATCCCGTTCTACCTGATCACAACCGCCGAGCGGTCCGTTGACTCGGCGATCGCGGCGATCATCAATGGCGCCGTCCCGCTCGTCGTGATCCTGCTCGCGGCCCTCTTCCTTCATGACGAGCCGATCACGCTGGGGCGGTTGATCGGCCTGCTCATCGGGTACGCCGGTGTCATCGTCATCGTCAGTCCCGGCCTCGGGTCCAGCACCGGCAGCGAGATCTCTGGCGAGCTGGCGCTCGTCGGGTCGACGATCGCCTACGGCATCGGCGCGGTCTATACGCGCCGCAACATGCGGGGCCTGCGGCCGATGATCCCGGCCATGTTCCAGGTCGGATTTGCGTTTGCGATCGTGTCCGTGCTGGCGCTGATCACGGAGCGCCCGTTCTCCGTCGCCTGGAACGGCGACGCGATTCTCGCCGTCGTCTGGCTCGGCATCTTCGGGTCAGGCGCCGCGTACCTCCTGAACTTCCGGCTGCTGGCGCGGATCGGCGCGACGCGGACCTCGATCCTCGCCTACTTCCTGCCGATCATCGGCATCGTCTCCGGCGCGCTCATGTTCCAGGAGACGATCGACCCAATTGTGCTCGCCGGCACGGGCCTGGTCCTCGCCGGCATCGGCCTTGTCAACGGCCGCTTTCTCCAGCGCCGGCTGTACGGGCGTCGCTCGCCGGCGCTCGAGCCCACTGCCTAGCGCGCGAGGGCGAGCGTGACCGCCCCGGCGACGACCAGCGCGGCCGCGGCGATCTGCGTCGTCGCCTCCCGGCCTCCAGTCGCCTCGCCGAGCCGCAGCGAGCCCCACGCAGCGGCGAGCACGATGCCCGACTCGCGAAGCGGCGCCACGGTCGCGAGCGGCGCGATCGAATACGCGGTCAGCACCAGCAGATAGGCGCCGAGCGCGAGGACGCCCGCCACGGCATCACGCGCCAGCACGACCGAGCGGCTCCTTGGCGCCGGTGCGGTGCCGGGCGCCGCCCCACCCGTCGCCTCGTCCGGGAGCTCGCCGAGCACGGGAACAGGCAGCGAGACCGGCACGGGAGCGGGCGCAAGCACGCCAATGCGTCGCCCGCCGATGACCGCAACGGCAAGGAGCGTCGTCGCGATGACCGCGAGGATGGAGCCGTAGATCCAGGGCTCGGTCAGCCTTACGCCGACCCGATCCACCGCGGAGTACGCGGCGATCGACGCGCCGGTCGCCAGGGCGAAGCCGATCGCGCCGCGCTGCTCGGCGCCAACGGCCCGCAGCGCGCGCCAGGGTCGCGACACCAGCAGGATCCCGGCGAGCAGGCTGGCCACGCCGAGGATCGCCAAGGGCGCGAGGCGCTCCCCCAGCAGCAGGATTCCCACGATCACCGCGAGGAGCGGCGCGCTCCCACGCGCGAGGGGGTACACGAGCGAGAGGGCGCCGCGCTGGTACGCGGACGAAAGGCACACGAAGTACACCGCCTCGAGCACGCCCGAGAGCAGCGCGAGGCCGATTGCCTCGGGCGGCACGGCCGGCCTCCCGTTCGCGAACCACGCCCAGGTCCCGATCGGCAGGAGGATCGCGGTTCCGATCGCCTGGAGCCGGACGGCCGTCCAGAGCGTGTCGCCGGAGGTCTTGAGCAGGACGTTCCAGCCCGCATGCAGGACCGCCGCGACGAGGACGAGGGCGATCGCGAGGGTGGGCATCCCCCGCTAGTGTGTCGGCTCTCCTAGCGACCGATGTCGCGCCGGCGCATACCCCACGCACAGACGAGCACGCCACCGATGGCGAGCGCTGCGCACGCGACGAGGCCAATCTCGTCGTAGTTGCCGAGGATCGGGCGCCCGAGGTGTCGGTTGAGCGCGAGATCCACGATGAAGTCCGGCAAGTCCAGGATCGAGCCGATCAGGTCGAGCAGGTAGAACGCCAGCCCGAGGATGATCGTGACCGGCGCCGCCAGGCTCGGCCGGATGAGACCACCAACCGCGAGGCCGATGCCGGCAAGTGCCATCCCATACAGGCCGAGCACGGCCATCCCCGGGAGCAGGGCAAACGGATTGCCGGCCTGGGTGGATGCGCCGATCGCGACGCCGATCGACATGATCGCGGTCATCACCGCGATCGCGACCATCACGGCGGACGCGCTTCGAATCGCCCAGCGAACCCGCGAGACGGGCGCGCCAAGGACGAGCTCCAGTCGTCGATCGCCCTCGTCCGACGCCCACCCGCCAACGAAACCGCCGGCCGCCAGGCCGATGACGATGATCCCCTGCTGGAAGAACGAGAGCTGGAGGAATCCGGCGGTGGAGACGATGTCCTCGTTCGGGTAGATCTGCTTGATCATCGCGATGATCTGGGGGATCGAGCCCAGTGACTTGACGAACTGGTCCGCGGATGTCGCGGTAATGAGCCCAAAGAGGCCGAGGCCGAGGCCCCACGCAATCGCCGACGGCAGCCGCTCGCCGAGGGCCCGCGTGAACGGCTCCCGCAGCCACAGGCCGATGCTCGGCAGCCGCAGCCGCCCGCCGGAGGGAACAAGGAGGTCGCGGCGCGCAAACGCCAGCACCCCGGCGACGAGCAGCGCGATCACGACGACCGCGAGCGTTCCGACGGCGGGCCAGTCAAACCGGCCGGCGATGGGTCGATGATCGGCGGTGAGCGAGAAGTAGGAGAGCCCTTGCAGCTGCTCGAACGCGGACACGCTCGACGCGAAGCCGTTGATTACGAAGCTGCCGAACAGGACGACAGCCCCGACACCGAGCGCCCCGCTTCGGCCCATGACCGGCGCCAGCGCGAAGGCAACCGCGCCGGGGACCAGGATCGTGACGTACAGCCAGATGGCGTGCGCCGCGATCGCCTCGATGCCAACCTCGTCGCCCGGGAGCTTCGCGAACACCGCGAATGCGGCGGCCATCCCGAGCGTCATGAGCCCGATTGCGAGCGCGAGCGCCGCGAGATACCCGGCGAGCTTCTGGACCGCAACGCCGGCACGACTGATCGGCGCACTCGCCAGCATGTCCATGCTGCCGCGGCCGAGCTCGCCGGCGAGGGTGCCGGAGAGCGCGACAACGGACCAGATGCCGAGCATCACGGGCAGGAAGTTCAGGATCCGCCAGGACATGAAGCCGCCGAGGCGCTCGATGCCGATTGGCTCGCCGAGCATCCCCTGGAAGATCGGCGGCAGCGCCTGCAGCTGGGTCGCGAACGCGAGACGGGAGGCGACGGTGTCGAATTGCTGGGCGACCTGCGCGGCGGTCACGAGGAAGATCAGCGCGAACAGGGCGCCGAGCACGAGCGCCGCACGGCGGCTGTCCCGGAACGCCTTCCCGAACACGGATCCGAGCCCGAGCAGGCGCGCGCGCAGCGTTGGAGCGACGAACCCGCGCTCCGGTGCGCCGCCGGCCATGGCCGGCGTGACGGCGCTCATCGGCTAGGTTCCGTCGGCGCCGCCTCGGCTGCCGCACCGTTCGCCGCACCGTTCGCCGCACTGCTGCCGTTCATCGGGCCCGAGCCGCCGGGGCCACTCCCGTACTCGGAAAGGAAGACTTCCTCGAGCGAAGGCTCGCGGCTGACGAAGTCCACGAGCTCGTACTGGCCGGCGAGGCGCACCACGGGCGCGATCGGGCCGGTCACGAGCATGCGCAGCGTTCGCCCTTCCTCGACCATGTTCATGACGCCCGGGATCGCGGCGAACGGCGCGGCGGCGACCGGCGCGGCAAAGCGCAGCTCGACCTCATGGGCGGCGAGCGCCCGCACGCCCTCGACCGTGTCCAGACGGACGATCCGACCGTCACGGATGATCCCGACCCGATCACACGTGCGCTCGACCTCACTGATGATGTGCGAGCTCAGGAACACCGTGCGGCCCTCGGCCTTCGCTTCGAACAGGAGCTCGTTGAAGGTCTGCTGCACGAGCGGGTCCAGGCCGGCGGTGGGCTCGTCGAGGATGAGCAGCTCCGGGCGGTGCTGGAGTGCGCAGATCAGTCCGACCTTCTGCTTGTTGCCGCGCGAGTACTCACGGAACCTTCGGGACGCGTCGAGATCGAGGCGCTGGACAAGCTGGTCGACGTACGCCCGATCCATGCCGCCGCGCAGGTTCGCGAAGTACGTGATCGTCTCCCAGCCCGTGAGCCGGTCGTACAGGTTCCACTCGCCGGGCAGGTAGCCGATGCGGCGGTGGATCGCAACCGGATCGGCGCTCGCGTCAATGCCGAAGACGGTGGCGCGACCCGAGGTGGGCCGGATGAGGTCCAGCAGGATCCGGATCGTCGTCGTTTTGCCGGCGCCGTTCGGCCCCAGGAAGCCGAAGATCTCGCCCTGGTTGACCTCGAGATCGACGTCGACGATGCCGCGGAACGGCCCGTACGACTTGGTCAGCTTCGTGGTCTGGATGATCGCGGTCATCGCCTTCCTTCCGAGCGTTCGCTCAGGTATGTGGCGATCACGCGCGGGACCTCCCGCTCGACGAACGCCATCACATCATGGAACTTCGTGGAGACTGCCTGAGCGCGCGTCGCCCTAGACCCCGATCGGGTGCCAGACGGTCTTCATCTCCAGGTACGCGGCGATCCATTCGGGGCGCTCGCTCGCGCGGTCGTCCAGCCAGTCAAATTTGGCGTCAGTCGCGCCCTTTGGCCGGCGCGCGACGCGCTTCACGCTGTCCGCAGCGGAGAGCTCGACGTCAGTGCGGAGGTCGTCGGGAACGCCCCACACGTCGAGCGCATCGACGTCCTCGTGCGCCGCGAGGACCGGGATGAGCTCGCGCTTCCGGCCGGTCAGCACATTGATCACGCCGCCGGGGACGTCGGAGGTCGCCAGGACCTCGGTCAGAGAGATCGCCGGCAGCGGGCGCGTTTCGGAGGCGAGCACCACCACGGTGTTGCCCGCCACGAGCGGCGGCGCGAGCCGCGAGACGAGCCCGAGCAGCGACGACTGCTCCGGCGCCACGACCCCCACGACCCCCGTCGGCTCGGGGATCGTGAAGTTGAAGTAGTCCGATGCGACCGGATTGGACGACCCGAGCACCTGGGCGATCTTGTCCGCCCAGCCCGCATACCAGACCCAGCGGTCGATCGAGCGCGCGACGACCTCGCGCGCCTCCCCCGCGCGCAGCCCTTCCGCGAGCGCGACCTCCGCCTCGAACTGGTCGCGCCGGCCCTCCATGAGCTCGGCGACGCGGTACAGGATCTGGCCGCGGTTCATCGCGGTGCGGTCGGCCCACGGCTGGAAGGCGCCGCGTGCGGCGCGAACGGCGTCGCGAAGGTCCTTGCGCGAGGCTCGGACGGCGTTCGCGAATGGGGTGCCATCGGCCGCGTTCACGACGTACGAGCGCCCGGATTCACTTCGTGGGAACGCACCGCCGATGTACATCTTGTAGGTCTTGCGCACATCGATGCGGGCGGCCGCGGGCTCCACGCGGGCACGTACGGCTCGCGCGCCGGCGCCGGCCTTCGACGCGCTCGCCTTCGCGGCAGCGCCGGCCTTCGACGCGCTCGCCTTTGCAGCAGCGCCCGCCTTCGAGGGTGGCTTCGGAACGGCCATCAGTCGGTCCACGCGACGTATGGCCGCGCCTCGCGACGCCGAGCCGTTGGACCGGCAGTCCAGCCTCGAGCGGTGTTTGCCGTCGCTGTTGGACTGGGTGTCCAGAAATCGTCGCGGTTCGCCTGGATTCCGACTGCAACCGGGCCGTAGCTGGCTCGCGAGTCCACGAGCGGCGCCAGATAGGCCCAATCACTGGCTTCGTGGTCCAACGGCGATCCGCCGCTCTGGGCGCTGAGGCCGCGGGGGACCCTGGAGTGGTGCACGTCAGCGGTCCTCGAGACGGACGTAGGCGTGCAGGCCAGGGAGGCCGCCCTCGCGCCCGAAGCCGGATTCCTTGTAGCCGCCGAACGGCGAGGTTGGGTCGAAGCGGTTGAAGGTGTTCGCCCAGACAACGCCGGCCTTCAACTTGCGGACCATCCACAGGATCCGGCTGCCCTTCTCCGTCCAGACGCCGGCCGACAGGCCGTACTCGGTGTTGTTCGCCTTCTCGACCGCCTCGTCGGGCGTCCGGAAGGTGAGCACGGACAGCACCGGCCCGAAGATCTCCTCGCGCGCGATGCGATGCGACTGCGCGACGTTCGTGAACAGCGTTGGCCGGAAGAAGTAGCCGCGCTCCGGCAGGTCGCAGGCGGGCTGGTACAGCTCCGCGCCCTCCGCGACGCCGGCGGCGACCAGCTCGGTGATCTTTTCGAGCTGTGCCTTGGAGTTGATCGCGCCCACGTCCGTGTTCTTGTCGAGCGGATCCCCCACCCTGATCGTCGACAGGCGGTCCTTGAGCTTCTCGATCAGCGGCCCCTGGATCGACTCCTGGACGAGCAGTCGCGAACCCGCGCAGCACACCTCGCCCTGGTTGAAGTAGATGCCGTTGACGATGCCCTCGACCGCCTGGTCCAGCGCTGCGTCCTCGAACACGATGTTCGCGGCCTTGCCCCCGAGCTCCAGGGTGAGCGCCTTGTCGGTGCCGGCGGTCGCCTTGTGGATGAGCTTGCCGACGCCGGTCGAACCCGTGAACGCGACCTTGTCGACATCGGGATGGCTGACGAGATGCATGCCGATGTCAGAAGGCCCCGGCACGATGTTGACGACGCCTGCCGGCAGGTCCGCCTGCATGCACACCTCGGCGAACAGGAGCGCCGAAAGCGGCGTCGTCGAGGCCGGCTTGAGCACAACGGTGTTCCCCGCGGCGAGCGCCGGCGCGATCTTCCAGGCCAGCATCAGCAGCGGGAAGTTCCACGGGATGACCTGCGCGGCAACACCCAGCGGCCGCGCGATTCGACCCGGAAATGCGTACTCGAGCTTGTCTGCCCAGCCTGCGTAGTACCAGAAGTGGTTTGCCGCGAGCGGCACGTCGACATCGCGCGATTCCTTGATCGGCTTGCCGGAGTCCATCGTCTCGAGGACCGCAAACTCGCGGCTGCGCTCCTGGAGGATCCGCGCGATCCGGAACAGGTACTTCGCACGTTCCTTGCCCGGCAGGTTGCCCCAGCGCGTCTTCTGTGCCCGCCGCGCGGCGCGAACCGCGCGATCGATGTCGGCGGTCGTGGCCTTCGCGACCTCCGCGATGACCTCCTCGGTCGCCGGATTGACGCTCTTGAAGATGCCGCCGTCCGACGCCTGGACCTCGCGCCCGTCGATGAACAGCCCGTAGCGCGGCTTGATCGTGACCACGTCGCGGGATTCAGGGGCCAGGCAGTGCCGTGGGAGTACGCGCCGGCTCCAGAATCCCGCGACGTCGTGACGATCAAGCCGCGCTACGGGCTGTTCATCGACGGGCGCGAGGTCCAGGCATCGGACGGCGGCATCTTCAAGAGCGTCAATCCGGCGACCGAGGAGGT
>JANLSG010000220.1:0-5921 GCA_031362295.1 Chloroflexota bacterium | reverse complement strand
CCCGACGAGAGTACCGACACCGGGATGCCGGTCACGTCCCGCCGAGCCTTCCCGGGGACGGCGCAGGAACGCCGTCGCGACCGGGTACAGAAGCGCCCGAAGCGACCGGCCCTGGCAGGAGGTCCCTTGATGTGATCTCGGTCCCTCAACCCTGGCGGCCCCTTCGGGCAAGACGAATAGTGCGGTCCGGCTGGTGGAGTGTCCACGCGGTTATCCACGAACTTCGAGGCGGATCTTTCCCGTCTGTCCACGAGTTGTCGACCGCTGTGGACAGCAGGTGGACAAGGTGACCGTCGCGATCAGCCGCCGAGAGCGAACATCTCGATCTTCGGCAGACGGTTCTCGGTGGCCGCCGCGCGAAGCTCGGAGTAGCGGTCATCGCGAGCGCCCCACAAGCCCGCGACCAGGTTCGCGAGATCCTCGTCGGTGGCTCCGGTTCGCAGCGGCCCCCGCAGGTCGTGCCCCACTGCGCTGAAGAGGCACGTGTACAGCTTGCCCTCGGCGGAAATGCGGGCCCGCGAGCAATCGCCACAGAACGGCCGCGTCACGGAAGCAATGACCCCGATCTCGCCGCCGCCGTCGGCGTAGCGCCAGCGCTCGGCCACCTCGCCCGGGTACTGCGGCGGCTCCGTCTCGAGTGGCCACTCCCGCCCGATGGTCTCGATTACCTCCGCGGCCGGCACGACGTCGTCGAGGCGCCAGCCATTCGTGGTCCCCACGTCCATGTACTCGATGAACCGGAGGACGTGGCCGGCGTCGCGCGCCCAGCGGGCGAGATCCAGGATCCCGCCGTCGTTCTCGCCGCGCTTCAGCACGACGTTGACCTTGACTGGCCCGAGCCCAGCCCCGACCGCTGCGTCGATGCCGTCGAGGACCTTCGCGACGGGAAAGTCGATCCCGTTCATCCGCTGGAAGATCGTGTCGTCCAGCGAGTCCAGGGAGACCGTCACGCGGCGCAGGCCGGCGTCGGCAAGTGGCTGGGCTAGGCGCCGCAGCGCGGAGCCGTTCGTGGTCATCGCGATGTCGAGGGCCGCACCATCCGGCGTGGGAAGCGCGGCGAGCATCGCGATCAGGTCCGGCAACCCGCGCCGGACCGTGGGCTCGCCGCCGGTGATCCGGAGCTTGCGCACCCCAAGGCCCACGAACACCGTCGAGAGCCGCGCGATCTCCTCGTAGCGAAGGATCTCGTCGTGCGGCAGGAACTGGTAATCGCGCCCGAAGACCTCGCTGGGCATGCAGTACGGGCAGCGGAAGTTGCATCGGTCCGTGACCGAGATGCGGAGGTCGTGCAGCGCGCGACCCAGCCGGTCGCGTGGTCCATCGGGCATGCGTACAGGGTAACGCCGCCCCACACCAGCCTCGCGGGGGGTACCTACGGCCGGAGGCGAAGTACCACCGGTTCACTACCCCAAACGCGACTGCACCACGACGATCCCCTACGTCCGGCACCGGAATGAGCCGGGCTACCACGCCCCGAGGGAATGTCGAGCGATGTCGAGCACGCAGAAACGCGGTTTCCGCCTTCCATGGGGAGCCGAGCGCCCCGAAGACGACGCCGCCGAGCTCGATCCCGCCACGCTCGAAGCCCGAACCGGCGGGGTGCGCGATGACCTCGGCGAAGGCCCGTTCCGGGTTGCCGACGACGCGCTTGACATGACCACGGACGCGGCGCCGGCCGCGGCCGATGTGCCCGACGAGACCCCAGAGGCCGCGATGTTCGACGCCGAAGCGCCCACTCCCGAATCTTCAGCGGCCCCTCCCGACAACGCCGAGACAGAGGGCGGCGCCTGGCCGACCTCGGATCGGCGCGGACCCGATCGACCGTTCGCGCCCGGCCGGCCCGCGAATCACGCCGTTCCCCGTCGCGACAACCCGCTCGTTGCCGGCCTGGTCAAGGCCATGCGCGAGGCCGCGGTGGCGAGCCGCGAAGAGACGACCGCGCGACTCTCCGCCGAGGCGACCGCCCGTGTCGAGACGATCCGTGGACGCGCCACGACGGAGGCTGCCGGCCTCCGAAAGCGCGCCGACGAGGACGTGAGCGCGATTCGAGAGTGGTCCAAGGCCGAGATGGCGCGGGTACGCCAGGAGACCGAGGACCGCATCGAAGCGCGCAAGGCCGAGCTGGCCGGCGAGATGGAACGCCACGCCGGGAGTGTCGACCGCCTGGTTGACGAGGTCCAGACGACCGTCTCGTCGTTCGAGGCGGACATGGACCGGTTCTTCACGGACCTCCTCGCCGAGAACGACCCCGCGCGGCTTGCGACGCTGGCCGAGCAGGCGCCGGATCCGCCGGACCTGCGCGGCGATGGCCCGGCCGCGACGGACCTCATGGACGAGCCCGCCGGCCTCCAGGCCGACGCCGCCGCCGAGGCCGAGGCCGAGGCGAGCGAGGGCCTCGACGAGCTCGCGATCAGCGAGTGGCCAACCGCAGTCCTGGCCGCCGCCAATCGCGTCGATCCGGTCGCTAGTCCCGCCGACGCGAACGGTCCCGACGCGACACGCCTGCTCGTCAGCGGCCTGACCAGCGTCGCTGGCATCTCCGCCTTCAAGGGCGCTCTGGGCCAGCTGCAGGGCGTCCGCTCGGTGAGCGTGTCGTCCGGTGAGAAAGGCGTCTTCGTCTTCGCCGTGAGCCACGATCCGGGCGTCGACCTCGACTCCGGCGTCGCGGGCCTTGCCGGCTTTGCCGCCCACGTCACGGGCGCGACGAACGATGGCTATGGCTTCATGGTCGACGCGCACGAGCCCGCTGCCTGATGGCTGCCTCGACCTCGCGCACCGAACCCACCCGCCCGACGATCGTCGTCGCGCTCGCCGAGCCGGAGCGCTCGGAGGTCGTCGAGGCGATGACCGATGCAGGCTTCGACTCGATCCCGCTCGCGCCGGGCGCGTCGCTGGCCGAGGCGTTCTCGCCCGCCACGCCCAGCCTCGTTGCCGTCATCGACGTCGCGGGCGACCCCCCAGGCGCCGCCGCAAGAGTGCGCGAGGCACGCCGAGGCCGGGCGGACGGTGCCATCTCGGTGGTGTACTCGGCCGAAGAGGACGAGCTCGACGGCCTGGAGGCGGCGGGGCTCGGGGACGACGAGATCATCCTTCGCCCGTGGAGCGTGGATACGCTTCGCTGGCGCCTCGAGGCGATGGCCATCCGCGTCCAGGCGCCAAGTGGCGCCTCGGGCGACGCCGTGCTCTCGGGCGGGAACCTGGGCACCGAGTGGGCCCCCGCGGCACCCATCTACGCGGTGTTCAACCCAAAGGGCGGCGTCGGCAAGACCACGATCGCGACGAACCTCGCCGCTGCACTCCAGCTGCGCATGCACCAGGAAGTGCTGCTCGTCGATGGCGACACCGTCACCGGTCACGTCGGGCTCTCGCTGGGCCTGCCGACCGGCCGTTCCGCGGCCGACAGCTGGGTGGACGAGGACGCTGGCTACGGGCACGAGCTCCTCCTGGACCTCGCCACGAAGCACAGCTCCGGCATCAAGGTCGTGGCGCTCTCGTCCGACCCGCTGAGCCACCCGAACCTGTCGCCCACCCGCGTCGCCGATTCGATCCTGGAGGCCCGACACGCGGTCGATGCGATCGTGGTCGACCTGCACCCGTCCTACAGTGAGGTCAACCTCGCGGTCTTCGCGATCGCGGATCGCATCCTCGTTCCCGTGACGCCGGACCTGCCCGCCATGCGGGCCGCCATCCAGCTGAAGGATGTGGCTACCGAGGTCGGGGTTCGCGACCGCCTGTCCATGATCATCAACCGCGCCAACAGCGGCGTGACCGTGGCCGACATGGAGGCGACCGTCGGGATGCCTGCGCTCGCGCACATCCGATCCGCGGGACTGCACTTCGTCTGGTCGGCGAATGCCGGCAAGACGATCATCGACAAGTTCCCGCGCCACCCGGCGACCCAGGACTTCGAACACCTCGCCGAACGGCTGCGCTCGATCCATGCCGGCACGCTGGCCACGGATCGCCCGCGCGACACCGGCTCGCTGCTCAGGAACCTGTTCGGGCGAAAGCTGACGTCCGAAGCCTGACCGGCAGCTCCTCGAGGCTCGCGACCACCAGGTCGGCCTCCGGCGGGTCCCCTCGCGGCGCCTGGATCCAGGCCCACGGCCCGCGTCGCAGGAAGACCGCGACCATGCCCGCGGCGCGTGCCGGCCGGACGTCGTTGTCCACGCGATCGCCCACGTACGCGATCGATCCCGGCGGCAGGCGCAGCTCCGTCGCGATTCGCTCGAAGAACGCGGGGTCCGGCTTGGCAACGCCCCACGCCGCCGATGTCGCGATCAGGTCGAAGTCGATCGCCATCTCGCGCAGCACGTCCGCCGCGGGCGCCGGCTGGTTCGCCGCGATGCCCAGCCGGTAGCCATCCGCAGCGAGCGCTCGCAGGCACTCCAGCGCGTCCGGGTACAGGTCATCGAGGGAGAGCACGTCTGACTTGCCGGCGACCCCGAGCCGCCGTGCTTCCGCTGCCACGTCCATGCCGGGCCGGAACAGCTCGAACACCTCGCGATGCTCACCACCGCGCGCGATCACGGCGCCCAGGGCTGCCATGAATGTCAGGCGCGGCACCCCAAGCCAGTCCGCCCAGACCCCCCAGGCGCGCGTCTCGTCGACCAGCGTCTCCCCGACATCGAAGACCACCGCCTGCACCGACCGAGCGTTCGCGGCTATTCCTCGGCCGTGCCCGACTTGGCGCGGATGATCTCGACGACGCCCGCGTCGGCGAGGGTCGTGGTGTCGCCGAGGGCCTTGCCCTGGGCGATGTCGCGCAGGAGGCGGCGCATGATCTTGCCGGAGCGCGTCTTGGGCAGGTCCGGCGTGAACATCAGCGACTTGGGCTTGGCGATCGGGCTGATCTTGGTCGCGACGTGGTTGCGCAGCTCCCTGCCGAGGGCCTCGGTCGGTTCGAAGCCAAGGCGCAGGATCACGAACGCGTTGGGCGCCTCGCCGGTCACGGGATCGGGCGCGCCCACCACGGCCGCCTCGGCGACCGCCGGATGCGAGACGAGAGCGCTCTCGATCTCGGTCGTGGACAGTCGATGGCCGGACACGTTCATGACGTCGTCCACCCGGCCCAGCAGCCAGAAGTAGCCGTCCTCGTCGCGCTTGGCGCCGTCACCCGCGAAGTACATGCCCGGGAAGCGGCTCCAGTACGTCGCCTTGTACCGCTCGGGATCGCCGTAGATGCCCCGGAGCATGGCCGGCCAGGGCCGCTTCAGGACCAGGTATCCCCCACCCCCGAGCGGCACCGAATCGCCGTTGTGGTCGACGACGTCCGCCTTGATGCCCGGGAACGGGAAGGTCGCGCTGCCGGGCTTGGTCGTCGTGACCCCGGGCAGCGGCGTGATCAGGATCTGGCCGGTCTCGGTCTGCCACCACGTGTCCACGATGGGCGCCTTGCCGCCGCCGATGTGCTCGCGGTACCAGAGCCAGGCCTCCGGGTTGATGGGCTCGCCGACGCTGCCGAGGACCCGCAGCGAGGACAGGTCGTGCGCAGCGGGGTGCTGGGCGCCCTGCTTCATGAATGCCCGGATGGCGGTTGGGGCGCAGTACAGGACGCTGACCTTGTAGTCCTCGATGATCTGCCACCAGCGATCCCAGGCCGGCGTGTCCGGCGTGCCCTCGTACATCACGCCGGTCGTCGCGTTGGCCAGCGGGCCGTAAACGATGTAGCTGTGGCCGGTGACCCAGCCGATGTCCGCCGCGCACCAGTACACGTCGTCCGGCTTGATGTCGAAGATCATCTCGTGGCTGTAGCTCGTGCCCAGCAGGTAGCCGGCGGTGCTGTGGAAGATGCCCTTCGGCTTGGCGGTCGAGCCCGAGGTGTAGAGCAGGTAGAGCATGTGCTCGCTGTCGAGCGGGACCGGCGGGCAATCGGCCGCCTGGGATTCGACGAGGTCGTGCCACCAGTGGTCGCGGTCCTC
>JANLSG010000204.1:0-4063 GCA_031362295.1 Chloroflexota bacterium | reverse complement strand
GATGGTCGTCATCTACTGGATGCTGCGGAACACATCGTTCGGCAGGAACGTGTACGCCGTGGGTGGCGATTACGAGGTCGCGAAGTACTCGGGCATCAACGTCCTGCGGACGAAGGCGGCGACGTACCTCATCTGCGGCCTTGCGGCCGCCCTCGGCGGCGTGATGCTGGCATCGCAGCTCAACTCGGCGAGCTCGCTCGCCGGGGAGAACACGGCGTTGTACGTCGTGTGCGCAGTGGTCGTGGGCGGCACGTCGGTCGCGGGCGGGGTCGGTGGGGCGATCAAGTCGGCCATCGGCCTGGCGCTCCTCGGCATCCTGACCAACGCCTTCAACATGCTGCGGATCGACTCCCTTGTGTCGTACCTGCCTACGGCCCTGCTGGGCGTGATCATCGTGTCGATCCTGTGGCTCGACAGCTACGGGCGGAAGCGACGCCGGGAAGCCATCTGACGCGGGCGGTCGTCGCCGCGCAGCGGTCACTTGTGTCCACCTTTCGGCCACGTACCGGGGTAGGCAGCGGGTAAGTCTTTCCCTACGGTTGGGTCCCGCGCCGTGAGAGGCTGATCAGCCAATGACCCAGCCCGCAGATGGGCCGACGATCACCACCGACATCGCCATCGTCGGCAGTGGCATGGGCGGTGGGACCCTTGCGTACGCGCTCCGCAACCGCGGCGCGAAGATCCTCATCCTGGAGCGCGGCGACTACCTGCCACGTGAGCCCGAAAACTGGAGCCCGCGGGAGATCTTCGTCACCAAGCGCTATCGCACCACCGATCCGTTCCTCGATGGGCGCGGCAAGCCATTCCATCCCTCGATCTACTACGTCGTCGGGGGCTGCACCAAGGTCTACGGCGCCGCCCTGCCCCGCTTCCGGCGCGAGGACTTCGGGGTGCTGGAGAGCGAGGACGGCGTGTCGCCGGCCTGGCCGATCGGCTACGAAGAGCTCGAGCCCTACTACGCCGAGGCCGAGCGGCTGTTCCGTGTCCATGGCACCGCGGGCACGGATCCCGTCGAGGGCGCGCGGTCCACGCCGTTCCCGTATCCGGCGGTCCCTCATGAGCCGGTCATCGCGGACGTTGCCGACAGCTTCGAGCGGCAGGGCCTCCGTCCATTCCCGCTGCCGCTTGGGATCGACCTGCGCGAGGGCGGCGCCTGCATCCGCTGCAAGACATGCGACGGCTTCCCCTGCCAGGTCCTCGCGAAGAGCGACGCCGAGCTCTGTGTCACGACCCCGGCACTGGAATCGCCGAACGTATCGATGATGACCGGCGCCCGCGCGGTGGCCCTCCGCACGGACCCAGCCGGCAGGCGCGTCGTCGGCCTCGACGTCGACGTGGACGGCACTCGCCGAACCGTGATCGCGTCCACCTACGTGGTTGCTGCGGGAGCGATCAACTCCGCCGCATTGTTGCTCCGCTCCACCTCCGACCGTCATCCGAACGGCCTCGCCAACTCCACGGGCCTCGTCGGGCGCAACTACATGGCGCATCTCAACTCGGCGCTGGTGGCGATCCGGCCCAAGGTCAACGGAACCGTCTTCCAGAAGACCCTGGCCCTGAACGACTGGTACTTCGGCGAATCCAGGTCCCGGGTGGGCATGGGCCACGCCCAGCTCCTTGGGAAGCTGCAGGCCGAGATGCTCCAGGGATCCGTGCCGTGGGCGCCGCGGAAGGTCCTGGCCGAGCTGGCGGGCAGGAGCGTCGACTGGTACCTGATGACCGAGGACCTCCCGGATCCAAAGAACCGCGTCTCGCTCGACTCGTCCGGTCGGGTGGTCGTGAACTTCCACGCGAACAACGAGGGATTGCACAAGCGCCTCGTTCGTTCCATGGCCAGCGCGATGCGGCGAGCCGGCTACCCGCTGATCCAGACCCGCCGCTTCCCCCTGGATGCGACCGCTCACCAGTGCGGCACGGCGAAGTTCGGCGATGATCCAGCGACGTCCGTCCTGGACCCGCTGTGCCGCAGCCACGACGTCGCGAACCTCTTCGTCATGGATGCCTCGTTCCTTCCGTCCTCGTCGGCCCAGAACCCCGCCCTCACCATCGCGGCGCAGGCCCTGCGTGTCGGCGAGAAGGCTGCATTCAACTAAGCCCGTGAACCGTTCGGAGGTCAACCGGTGAACGCTCGCCACACCCACATCGTCATTGGCGCCGGCGCGGCAGGGTGTGCCGTTGCGGCGCGGCTCAGCGAGGATCCAGCCAACCGCGTCCTCCTGCTCGAGGCGGGTGGGCGGGACTGGAACCCGCTCATCCACATGCCCGCCGGCTTCACGAAGCTGACGGGACCGAGCGTGAACTGGGGCTTCGAAACCGTCCCGCAGCCGGAGCTGAACAACCGCCGGATGCACTATCCCCAGGGCCGCACCCTCGGTGGCAGCACGTCGATCAACGCGATGATCTACATCCGGGGCAACCGGCTCGACTACGACGGATGGCGGGATCTCGGCAACGAGGGCTGGGGCTACGACGGCGTCCTGCCGTACTTTCGCAAGTCGGAGAACAACGAGCGGCTCGCCGACGAGTATCACGGCACGGGCGGGCCCTTGAACGTCACCGACCAGGTCGCGCACAACAAGATCTCCAAGGGCTTCGTCCGCGCGGCCCAGAGCGTCGGCATTCCATTCAGCCACGATTTCAACGGGGCCGAGCAGGCCGGCGTCGGCTTCTATGACGTCACCCAGCGCAACGTTCGGCGCGAGAGCTCCGCGACCGCGTTCCTTGGCCCGGCGCGGAAGCGCAAGAACCTGGCGATCGCCACGCATGCCCAGGCGACCCAGTTGATCGTCGAGAACGGTCGCGCCACGGGCGTCCGCTATCTGGCCAAGGGCAGGCCCGTCGAAGCGCGCGTGGAGGCAGGCGGCGAGGTCGTCGTCTCGGGTGGCGCCGTCAACTCCCCACGCCTGCTGCTGCTGTCGGGCATCGGGCCTGCCGACGAGCTGCGAGCGCTCGGGATCCCGGTCGTCCACGACCTGCCCGGGGTGGGCAAGAACTTCCAGGACCACATGGACGTCTACCTGACCGCCGAGACCGCTCCCGTGAGTTACAACGGCGAGGACCGCTGGGACAAGGCGGCCCGCCATGGCATCCAGTACCTGCTGTACAGGACCGGGCCGGTGACCGCGTGCGTGGCCGAAGCTGGGGCATTCGTGTCCTCGAGCCCCGGCGTCCGCTCGCCGGACATCCAGATCCACTGCCTGCCCGCCTACGTCGTCGATCACGGGCGCATCAGGGTCAAGGGCCACGGCGTCACGATCAATACCTGCAACCTGCGGCCCAAGAGCGTCGGGTCGGTCACGTTGCGCTCCGCTGATCCGCTTGCCGAGCCCGCGATCGATCCCGCGTTCCTCCAGGATCCCTACGACTGGAAGATCTCCATGGAGGCCTTCGAGCGGGGTCGCGAGATCCTCAACGCCCCCGCGTTCAGGGACCTCATCCGCAAGGAGGCGATGCCCGGGTCAAACGTCAAGTCGCCCGATGGCATTCGCTCGTACATCAAGGAGTGGTCCAAGACCGACTACCACCCGGTCGGGTCCTGCAAGATGGGCAGCGATGCGGCGGCGGTAGTGGATACCCAGCTGCGGGTCCACGGGCTCGGCGGCCTCCGGGTCATCGACGCCTCGATCATGCCGACGCTCATCAGCGGCAACACCTCGGCGCCGTCGATCATGATCGGCGAGAAGGGCGCGGCGATCATCCGCGCGGGAGCCGTCGTTTGAACGCGAAGGGGACGAGCGCCATGATCCGCTGGGGCATCGTCGGTGCGAGCGACATCGCCGAGACGCGAATGATCCCTGCGATGCGTCGGCTCGGTCACGAGGTAGTCGCCGTCGGCTCGGGGTCAGCCGAATGGGCAGCCGCCTACGCCCAACGCAATGGGATTCCGGTGTCAGGTTCTGTCGAGGACGTCGTCGGGCGCGACGACATCGACGCCGTCTACATCAGCAGCACCAACGAACACCACCGCGCGCAGACCGAGCTCGCGGCTGCCGCCGGCAAGCACGTCCTGTGCGAGAAACCGCTGGCGCTGTCGGTCGAGGACGGGCGCGCGATGATGGAGGCC
>JANLSG010000184.1:0-1934 GCA_031362295.1 Chloroflexota bacterium | reverse complement strand
AGTCCACCCCGAGCAGTTCGGTGATCCTGGTGCGCATCGGCTCCGGTGCCATGGCAACTGCTCCGTTCGGAAAGGAGCCCGGACGGTACCGTGACCTGGTGTCCAAGGCCGCCAAGGGGAAGTCCCCCACGAGCTCGTCCGGGAAGAAGGCGGGCCGACCCGCGGCCACGATCAACAACCGCAAGGCGCGCCACGACTACCTGATCCTCGACACGTTCGAGGCCGGGATCATGCTCGTCGGCGCCGAGGTGAAGTCGATCCGCGAGGGCCGGGCCGCGCTCGGCGACGCCTACGCCCGAGTGCAGCTCGGCGAGGTCTGGCTCCTCGGGATGCACGTCTCGCCCTACGCGTACTCGCACGAGGAGCTCGACCCGGTGCGGCCCCGCAAGCTGCTCCTGCACCTCCGCGAGATCGACGAGCTGACCCGGGCGACCGCCGAGAAGGGCGTCACGATCGTCCCGCTCAAGCTCTACTTCAGCAACGGCCGAGCCAAGGTCGAGCTCGGCGTCGGCCGCGGCAAGCGCGCCTACGACAAGCGCCATGCACTGAAGGAGCGCGAAGCGACCCGCGAGACCCAGCGGGCCATGAAGGGGATCCGCGACTGAGGGGTGTTCCTCTCCCGCTCCCCCACGCCCCTCCCCCCGCACCCCTCCCCCGAGCCCGCTGCTCCTCGGTGTCCCTGCCGCCGGTACACTGGTGGTTGCTGGGTCACGCGTACGACCTGGCACTTGACAAGGGGGTGCGTGGCTTCGATTTCGTGGATCGAGGCGGGTGAAGCGAGCCGACGTCGCAGGATCGTCGCAAAAGAGCCTGCACCACTAACAACTGGCGAGCGTGAGCTCACCCTCGCTGCTTAGTCCTTAACGACTAACTAGCGCGTCCGATCCGGCCCAGCTGCTCGGTCGGGACAGGGCGTCATTTTGAGCGGCTTACCGGAGCGTCGTACCTCAGCGGCGCATCGGGACACTTTGCTGAGGTTGGGGTTGCCGCCAGGTGCCGATGGACGGCGGTGACCCGAGATCTTCCCATCGGCTGCGCTCGGAGAAGCCCCGCCAACAACGCGAAAGACCCGGGTTCGACTCCCGGCACCTCCAAGAGTGCTCACAGATTTGTGAGCATTGTTGGAGGTGTGCCAGACCCTTCCTCGTCATAGCGCTCGAGGATCTCTCTCGCCCAAGCCACTGGGCTTCTCGGCACGTTCGATGTTGCGGTGCAACGATCAGCGTGCCGAGAACAGGGCCTCGAACGCAGACTCGTCGCCCGCGTAGATGCCCTCATTGCGGGGCCAGTGCACGACGACGTCCGTCACCCCCACCGCCTCGTACGCGGCGCACGTGTCGCGGAACGCGTGGGCCGAGGCCAACCCGCCGTCGAGGAGCACGCCGGTGAGCACGATCCGGTCGAGCGTCGTCGGGTCCCGGCCCATCTCTGCGCACGCGGCCTCGAGCCGCTGCATCTGCTCCGCGACCAGCGCGGCGCCCTCGGGCCCCGGAAGCGGCCCGGCCCCGGCCTCCGCCCGGGTCGGGTCACCGACGGTCACCCACGCATCGCCATGGCGCGCCGCCACGCGCATCGCGCGCGCGCCGTACGCCGCGATCGCGAACGGGACGCGCGGCTGCTGCACGCAACCCGGGAGCATCCGCGCCTCGCGTGCCGAGTAGTGCTTCCCCGCCGCGGTCACGCCGGCCCGCTCCCGGAGGAGCGCGTCGGTGAGCGCGACGAACTCGGCGAAGCGCTCGGAGCGCTCCGGCAGCGACCACGGGTCCCGACCGAGCATCTCGGCATCCCAGCCCGTTCCCCCGGCGCCGATCCCGGCGACGAGCCGACCCCCCGAGATGTCGTCGAGGGTCATCAGCTCCTTGGCGAACGGCACCGGGTGACGGAAGTTCGGGGACGCGACCAGCGGGCCGAGCCGGATCCGCTCCGTCACCATC
>JANLSG010000167.1:0-3121 GCA_031362295.1 Chloroflexota bacterium | reverse complement strand
GCTTGTGCTGATC
Source organism: Chloroflexota bacterium (assembly GCA_031362295.1). Taxonomy (GTDB): domain Bacteria; phylum Chloroflexota; class Limnocylindria; order Limnocylindrales; family CSP1-4; genus UBA5189. Next base: position 3,108 of record JANLSG010000167.1, on the reverse strand, counting down.
GCGGATCCAGACCCCGGTTCCAGGTTCTCGAGGTGGACCGGCTTCTGCGCCGGGCAGGACTCCCGTTGCGAGTTCACCTTGACCGTCGATGTCGAGACGACCGCCGTATTCACGAAGGTGATCCCGGCCACCCCGGAGCCGACCGAGGAACCGACGCCCACCCAGTTGCCGACGATCGCGCCAACCGCGACTGCCCCGCCGACGCCAACGGTGGTGCCGCCCGCTACCGCCGCGCCGACGCCCGAACCCACGGCAGAACCCGCGCCGACCAGCACCGAGGGCGGGTCCGGACCGATCGTCATCCTGCTGGCGATCCTCCTCGTGGCGATGCTCGGGGCGCTAGGCTTCGTGCTCATTCGGGGCCGTCGGGAAGGGATTGAGCCGAAGTGAACTGGCGCCGGGCATCTCGACTACCTCGACTCGCGGCGGCACTCATCGTGACGATCGCGTCCACAAGCGCCGGAATCGTCGCGCGGCCCGCGCCCGTCGCGGAGGGCGACTGTGACTTCGTGACCAGCACCCTCTCCGTGCAGCTGACCGGGAACGGCAGCGGGACCTGGAAGACGACGAACAGCGCGTACGTGCCGAACAACCGCATCAACTGCGAGATGGTGAACGGCGTCAAGACGCCCACCTCCGACTGCACGGAGGTCTACGGCACCCAGGACCCCACCGCGACGCAGATCACCATCTACTACACCGTCACGCCGGCGACGGGCAGCGAAGCGTGTGCAGCAGGCTACTGCGACGATCAGGCCATCGGATCAAGCTTCGTGCTGACGGCGAGTCGTGGCATCAGTGCGTCCTTCGCGCTGCTGCCATATCAGGTGACGGTCACAAAGACTGGCACAGGCACCGGCACCGTCACGACCTTGTCGCCAGGCATTGCCTGCGGCACCACCTGCGCGGCGAGTTACCTATACGGCACGGCACTCGGCATCGCGGCGGTGCCGGACGCGGGAGCGGTATTCTCCGGCTGGACCGGCACCTGCGCCGGCCAGAATGCCGAGTGCAATTTCTCCGTGCTCGGCACAACCTCGATCAACGCTGTCTTCGGCTTGTTCGTGCCGACTCCGAGCCCGCCGGCGCCGACCGCCACACCCAAGGTGACCTCCAGGCCGGCGGCCACGCCAAGGGTGACGGTGACGCCCACCACGGCACCCGCCACCGCGGGTACCGGGGCGACCCCCGGACCGGTCGCATCGGAGGCCACATCGACCGACGAGGTTCCGGCGAGTGCGCCCGCCGCATCTCAGAGTGCCGAGACTCCGGGGGCATCGGCGACACCAGGCCAGACGGAACCGCCAATCGTTACGGCTGGGGGATCGGCGGACTTCACGCCGATCGTGCTCGCCATCCTTGGTGCCGGGCTGCTGATCGCTCTCGGCATCGGATTCGCGGCATACATGCTGCGCCGGAGGTCGGCACCCCCCTCGTAGTGGGCGGCTGTGCGACGATCCGCGGCGAAATGCCTAACGGGATCGCACGCTCGTGAGCCCCGCCCTCCAGTCGGGCGGGATCCTGCTGTATCGCCGCGCGATCGGCGGGCTCGAGATCCTCCTCGCGCATCCAGGCGGGCCGTACTGGGCGCGCCAGGACTACGGCAGCTGGAGCGTGCCCAAGGGCATCGCGGAGCCGGGTGAAGCACTCGAGGCGGTCGCCGCACGGGAGTTCGCCGAGGAGACCGGCTCAGAGCTCGCCAGCGTGGCGCGGGACTCCGCAGCGTCTCCACGGGACCTCGGCGAGGTCACGCTCAAGAGCGGCAAGGTGATCCACGCCTGGGCCGTCGAAGGCGACCTGGATCCGGCGCTGGCGTCGTCCAACGAGATCGAGGTCGAATGGCCGCCGCGCACCGGGCGGCGACTTGTGATCCCGGAGGTGGACCGGGTCGCCTGGTTCGGTTTGGACGAGGCGCGGCGGCGAGCGCATCCCGCGCAGGCCGCCTTCGTCGATCGGCTCGAGACGCAGCTCGGCTCGTGAGGCAGCCCGGCTCGTGAGGCAGCCCGGCTCGTGAGCGAGATTCGGCAGGTTCCGGCGGCGGTGGCGCGCCGCTTCCTCGTCCTGCGCCACCTGCTCGCGCCGCCACGTTCGCTCCCCGCGGAGCCGGAAAGCGTCCTGCGTGTCATCGACCGCATCGGCTCCCTCCAGTTCGACCCGCTCGACGTAGCCGGGCGGAACCACGACCTCGTCCTCCTGGCGCGCGTGGCCGGCTACCGCCGCGAGTGGACCGACCATTGGCTGTACGAGGACCGGCGCCTCTACGAGACGTACAACAAGAGCCTCCAGATCGTGCCGGTCGCCGAGCTGCCCCTTTACCGCTACACGTGGGACCGGATGCAGGTCCGCCACGACGCGGGCGCCTTCGACGAGCACGCCCCGCTGGTCGATGAGCTGCTCGGCAGGATCCGGGAGCAGGGCCCGCTCCTACCGCGCGACGTCGGCGCCCGCGCGGCGATCGACTGGTACTGGCGACCGACGAACCAGGTCCGGGCCATCCTCGAAGCGCTGGCCGAGGTGGGCACGATCGGCATCGCCCGGCGCGAGGGCAACCTGCGCGTCTACGACCTGGCCGAGCGGCTGTTTCCTGCCGACGTCCTCGCGGACCGCCGGCCGGTGCCCGACCAGCAGGCGCATCGGCTGCTCTCGCGCTACCGCGCCAACGGCCTGCTCGGCGCGTCGGGCAACCAGGAGCTGTGGGTCGGCGGGACAGGCTACGCCGCCGATCGGGCGGCGGTCCGGGCACGCCTGATGGACGACGGGCGGCTCGTCCCGATCGAGGTCGAAGGGCTCCGGGGCGGGCGATTCATCGTGACGGAGGACATCGCCCACCTCGACCAGGCGGAGCGCGAGGTGAAGGACGCAACGCCGCCCGGAGGCCATGCGCCGGGGGTCGCGTTCATCGCCCCCCTCGATCCGCTGTGCTGGGACCGCGACCTGCTGCGCCGCCTGTTCAACTTCGACTACGTCTGGGAGGTGTACGTCCCGCAGCCGAAGCGGCGCTGGGGCTATTACGTCCTGCCGATCCTGTACGGCGACAGGCTGGTCGGACGAATCGAGCCACGGATCGAGCGCCGGGCCGACACCCTCCGAATCGTGGACGCGTGGTGG
>JANLSG010000150.1:0-11257 GCA_031362295.1 Chloroflexota bacterium | reverse complement strand
AGGGCGCTCTCGAACGTCTCGTTCTCACCCACTCGAACTTCTGCCAATCCGGGATTCACCTCCTCGGGCGATCGATCTGCGTCGCACCGGGCTCGTTGCCCGACGGCTTCGGTGCGTCCCCCGAAAGGGCTGGCGGAGTGTCGCACACGCTCGAAAGTGGGTCAAACATGGGCGGGGGGTTCGGTCACCCGGTGATCAGTCACCGCAAGCAGGCCCATGCCGATCATCCACGCATCTGTCGCCGTGATGCCCGCGCGCTGCCAGAACCCGGACTCCGGCCGGACGAGCGAGAGTCCGAGGCACGCCATGGACGCCATGCCCACGCCGATGGAGGCCATAGCAAGGCGGCGGCTCCGCCTGGCGAGGGTCGGGGCGGCCGACGGTCCCGCGGCGGCGAGAGCGAGATAGCCGAGGCCGGCGACGATGGCGTGCGCGCGATCGCCGCGCGCGGACCGACCGAGCGGCGCGAGCATGATCCCGATCGTCAGCGCCACGTTCGCCCCGAGGACAACGGCGGCCGGAGTGCCGACGATGCGGCGGGCGGGCATGGTCGCTGCGCCGACCGCCACGGCGAACGCCGTGAATCCGAGGTTCATCACGGATCGCGTCGGTGCATCGATCGCCGCGAGGTCACTGATGTGGTCCCGCGTGGGCGAGTAGCCGGGCGTGGCGAGCCCAGCCGCCACCCAGGCGCTGATGAACGCCGCGGGCCCGACGATCAGGCCGGTGCCCCGGAGACGGTCGAATGCGCTGAGCGGCCGAGCCATGGTCATGGAAGTCTGCATCGACCAAGCGTAGGTGGACGTGATCTCCGCGGGCCCGCGCGTCGACCGGGAGCAAGCGGCATCCGCCTTGCGAACGGCGGGCGCGACGGCTCGTGGCCGAGTTTCCACCGGATGACACCCCCGGTGGCATTGGACGGGTCGGCGGCGGGAGAAGGGCCATTGCAGCACGGAGTTGGCACCGGACTCCACCGCCCGTGTCATTCGACTCCATTTGGACGCTGTCTGGGCGGATTCACGCGCTGGCGCCCGGCGGTCGATCGTCGAACGCCACCGGGGGGAGAATCCGATAGGAATAGAAGCCCGGAGAGGGACCCCACGGGCGCCTTGAGCCAGCGGCGCACGGCGTGCCCGCGCGCAGGCAACGCGGCCTCAAACATCGACTCCAGGCGCCCAACCCGGCGCCGATTCACCGTTCGATCGGCGACCACGAGCAGGCGCGAGACGCTCCGGCCCGCCAATCCGCGATCTCGGGCGATCTGCAAGCCGAGCCGGAACTTGCGATCGAGGGGCATGAGGGTCGCTTGGGAGTCCGGCACGACCGACTTGACCTCAACGATCAGGACCGACTCGGTCGCCGCATGCCATCCGAAGATGTCGACGGAGCCGCGGTCCCCGAAGCTGTTGAACGTCACCTCCACGGCCACATCCCAACCAGCGGCGCGAAGCTCGCGGACGAACCGGTCAACCAGGGTTGCGTGCGCCTCGTCGAGGAGCCGGTCGAGTCCCTCGCCGCGCCATCGAACCCGAATGTCGAGCTCCGCGTCGAGCGCCCGACACATCCGCTCCAGGCTCTCCAGTTCAGTGGTCGCGATCAGGCCGCGTTCGACCTTCGAGACGTATGAGCGCGAGGCACCGGACCGTTCGGCAAGATCAGACTGGCGCCACCCACGTCGGATGCGGATGGCCCGAAGCGATCTTCCGACGCGCAGCCCGTCCATGCTGCCGGATGATCGCGTCGGGCGAATGCCGGTGGATTAACTGCGGGTCGCCTGCCGATTGCGGAGCCCGGGCGGGCACCGCCGGTTAGACGTTCCGGTAGTTTCGCCCGAGCTCGCTCGACCAGCTGCGGCCGATCGTGTGCGCGTTGTCACGGAGCCACCCGGAGAGGCGAATCTCGCCGCGTGCCCGCTCGTGCGAGGTGAGCAAACTCGAGGTCAGCTCGCGGATCTCGTCCCGCGTCAGGACGACGTCGCGGACCAGCAGCCCGAGGACCCTGGCGGCGGCGAACACAACCAGGTGGGGCATCGGCAGTACGATCGAGCGGCTCCCGCACGCCGCTCGCACGAGCGCGACGAGCTCGCGGTACTCCAGGGTCTCCGGGCCGGCTGCGTCGAGGGTCCGCCCTGGCGCGCCGTCCGCCGCCTCGATGCACAGGCGCGCGAGGTCGGCCACGTGCACGGGCTGGACCGTGTACCGCCCTCGGCCCGGCATGCCGTAGATGGGCAGATGTCGCAAGGCCCAGGCCAGGTTGTTGATCAGGATGTCGCCGGGGCCGTAGAGCAGCGTCGGGCGGACGATCGCCCACTCGATACCGCTTGATCGGACGACCGACTCGAGGGCCGCCTTCGCACGGACGTAGGGCGTCTCGGCATCGGGCGCCGCGTTGACGACACTCACGTGCACTACGCGCCGGACCCCAGCCTCGCGCGCCGCGGCGAGGAGCACCGCGGACTGGGCAACCAGCCCCTGGAACGTCTCGCCGTCGCGCGGGAATCGTAGCCAATACGTGTTGAAGAGCGTGTCCACGCCGGCGAGATTCGCCAAGAGCTCCGTGGGCCGGGTCGTGTCGATCGGGTGGACGGTGATCCGGTCAGCGAGTGGGTCGCCGGCGCCGGACCTGCGCGTCAGGGTCACGACTTCGTGACCGGCGGCGAGCAGCCGCTGTGTGATCGCGCGGCCAGTGAATCCAAACGATCCGGTGACCGCGAACCGCTGCCCAGTCATTCGAACGCTCCTCGTGCCAGGTCTGATAATCTGCTACTACATGGTAGCACGATAAATTGGCACGGAGAAGAGGGGTAGCGTCAGACCGGCCAGCGACCACCGAGTCCGAAGAGCCAGAACAGGTCCGCGGCGGCGATCGCGGCCCAGACGCCGATGATCAGCGTGGGTCGGCGCAGGAAGCACTTGGACCAGGAGACGCCGAGCGTGATCGACTTGGCGTAGAGCGCGATCGCCACGATGGCGACGATGAGCACGAACACGGCGGGTGACACAGCCCAGGCGATCAGGCCGACAGTGCCCATCCGGCAGAAGGTGAACGCGAGCCGCTCGTACTTCTCCGGCGGCGTGAGGGGCGGCCGAATGTAGGTCTGCGGGCCGACACTCGAGATGGCGCTCATGCGGGCCGCCCGACCACCGGCGGTCGGGCGCCGACGACGGCTGGTCGCACGCCATCGAGCTGGACGAGCTCGCGGGCACTGACCATGCCCGCGGAGGTGTGCCGCCGGAGCCCGCCGAAGAGCTGGCGGGCGCAGAACGGGATGCGCACGGGGTTCTCCTCGCCGTTCGTGGAGCCAACGTGGACGCAGCATTGCTGGAGACGCTCGATGTTCAGGGTGTACGCATCCATGAACGTCTTGACGGAGAAGCGCTTGACCCGGAGGGCAAGCTCCTCCACCGCACGGTCACGGTCGAACAGCCACATCCCGAGGTTCTTCACGAAGCCCTTGACGCCGAGGTCGCAGGCCTCGCAGATCCGGAGGACGTGGTCGATCAGCTCCGGTCGGGAGACGAGGGTCGTCTCCGACATCATCCCGACGAGCGCGGTCCACATCGCGTCGTCCGGGGCGATGCGGTTGGACACGAGCCCCAGGTAGCCCTTCAGTTGCTCCGTCCCGAGGAGGCGCGGCACGGATCGCCAATCGCCGCTGTCGCCGCGGATGAAGTACGTGATCGACGAGCAGTCCGGGTGCGAGCAGGGCAGCGCAATGAAGTCGTCCGGCCCCACTCGATCCGACGTCTGGGCACCCAGACGGCGCAGCGTTCCTGTGGTCGTCGCGCGCCGCATCGGGTCGATCTCGTTGGACCGGCCCGAGCCGAACATGGGCTGGAACGCGACCCCGGCGATGAAGTCCGTCGCGAGGGCGTACTCCGCGATCGCGCCGACCTCGTGGTCGTTGACGCCGTCGGCCACGGCGACGGCGAGGGTGGTGAAGACGCGCTCCGCGGCGAGCCGGCGGAGCGCCTCGGTCTTCATGTCCCGCAGGTCCTCGCCGCGGTGATAGATGCTGGACGCGGCCTCGAAGCCGTCGAACTGGAGGTACACCTCCACGCGGTTCCGGAGCTTTCCGAGGGCGGCCACGAAGCGATCGTCCTTCGCGATCCGGATCCCGTTCGTGTTCAGGATGACCCGGGTGACCTCGCGCTCTGTTGCCGCCTGGATAATCTCGAGGACCTCCGGGTGGACCGTTGGCTCGCCACCGGACAGCATCAGGACGTCGACCCGGCCGCCCTCCCGCTGGATCGCGGAATCGAGTGACCGCACGATGTGCGGCAGCCGCGCGAACCGCCCGATTCCCGGCGCGGCGCCCGCGAAGCACGTCGGGCATTCCAGGTTGCAGTTCTCGGTGATGTCCAGCAGGAGCACGCACGAATGCTGCGTCTGGAGGTCGCCCAGGCCGTCGAGGTAGCCCATCGGGATCGGCCGGATGTTCGCCGGCGTGTCCGGGATGATCTCGCGCGTCGGTGTCCGCCATTGCTGGAGGTACTCCCACAGCGCGTAGTCCTCTTCGTACAGGCTCACCACCTCGCCGTGGCCGCGCCGGCAGTGGCGCCGGAGGTAGACCCCGCCGTCCATTGCGACGAGGTTGCCCTGGAGGATGTCGGTCTCGTAGTCGATGGCACGGTCGGGGTCCTCGGAGAAGCAGACGCCGCACACCGTCAGGACCATCCGGAGCGGGGTATATGGACGAAGCGCGAGCACCGTGTCCGCCTTCAGAACGTGCGCTGGAACGGCAGCCCGGTCGCGAGGCAGGTGCCCGCAACGAGCACCAGCAGCACGAGCGGGACCGAGAGCATGGCGATCATGCCCGACGCTACCGCGCGATTCCGGCTGCCCCGCCAGCGCAGCCAGACGACCGCAATCAGGAAGGCGAGACCGAGCACGACCGTGAGCACGATGCTGCCGATGGCGCCGGCACCGTATGAACCCGAGCCGGAGTTTGTCAGCATGCCCGCAACGAGAAGCCCGTAGGTGACGAGGTACAGGAGGCGGACGGTCATGCGTGCTCGGGCGTTGACCGGACCGACGCGGTCCGCCGCCGCGGCGGTGCGGAGCGCGGCCTCGATGTCCGCGCGCTGGTGGCCGACCCGCATCAGGTGGTCCGTGAGTGCGGCGTCCGTGTACCTGCCGTAGTACTGGGCGACGTAGCCGTTCAGGGCGGTCAGGTCTGGGCTGGCTCCTCCCGCGGGCGGCGTGCCACCTGGACCCGGCGAATCAACAGTCATGTCGCGGCCTCCATCGGGCGCGGGGCAAGCGGCATTCGCCAGGCGCCGCGCCGCGCCTGGCGTCCGAAATGGATGAGGAGGAGCGCAATCAGTGGGATCAGGACCCATTGCGGCGCCGTGAGGTCCCACGCTTGCTTCGGACTCGTGCGCAGGAACTCGACGAGGAACCGGAACGTCGCCGCCGCCAGCAGGTAGATCTTCAGGGCGTCGCCCGGGGCCGGGACGCGGCTACGGAATCGCCAGAGCAGCACGACGGCGGTCACGTTGAAGGCGATCTCGTAGAGCATCGTCGGGTGCATCGGCGCCGATGCAGGGGCCACGGAGATACCCCATGGCAACGTCGTCGCCGTACCGAGCGGCAGTTCGCTCAGGAAGCAGCCGATCCTGCCGATGGCCGTCGCGATTGGGAGCGCCAGGACGTAGGCGTCTCCCGTCGATCGCGTATAGCCGAAGGCCCGCTTCGACAACGCGATGGCGATATACCCGCCGACGATCGCGCCGATGATGGACTTGCCGCTGATCTCCAGCGCCTGGGTGAGTGGCAGCGACGCGTAGGCGACCCACCAGTCGGGGCGCTCCCAGGCCGTGATGAGTCGCGCGCCGACCGCTGCCCCAAGGAGCGCAGCCAGCGAGATCCAGACGATTCGCGGCTCCAGCCAGCCGCGGCGTCGGAGCTCCCGGTAGTACAGCCCGAAGCCGATCGCGATCGCGAGAACGCTGAAGAGGTCGTGGGTAGCGATCGCAACGTCACCGATCCGCAGCGCGATCGGGTACATCGATTCCGCTCCTCCTCCGTGGCACCCCCGGCGGGACTCTACGCCTGTGGGAGACCGCCATGGGGACGTCCGCGCAGCCGAACTGTTGCGATCGACCGCGTCGTACGCTTGGACGATGGAGACCCTGCTGGACCTCGTCGACGACGCGGTGGCGAGATTCGGCGATCGGCCGGCGCTCGCGATCCGGCACGAAGACGGGACGACCGACGGCTGGACTTACAGCGTGCTCGATCGACGGTCGCGCGCGGCGGCATTCCGGCTGCGCGCCCTGGGTTTGGAGCCGGGCGATCGACTGCTGACCTGGTCGCCGTCAAGCCCGGAGCTGCCCGCCACGTACCTGGGCGCGATGCGCGCGGGCATCGTCCTCGTCCCACTTGACCTGCGGATGTCCGCCGAGGCGATCGACGGGATCGTTCGCACCTCCGGCGCGAAGCACCTGATCGTCGGCACGGGGCGTGACGCGCCCGATCCGGCGGCGTTCGGCCTCGGGAGCTTCGCGACGACGACCGTCGACACGATCGGCGGCCCAGCGGACGACACCGGGATCGGCGCAGCGGCCCTCCCGCCGGACTGGGAGGCCCACGTCGCAGCGTGGCCGCGCCCCAAGCCCGCCGACCTCGTCGAGCTCATCTTCACCTCGGGCACGACCGGGACCCCGAAGGGCGTGATGCTCGCGCACGACAACCTGCTCGCGTCCAACCAGACGTTCCATCGGATCATCCCGCCGATGGAGCATCGGATCGTGTCCCTGCTCCCGCTGTCGCACCTGCTGGAGCAGGCGGTCGGGCTGTACTACGCGCTGTCGGTCGGCGCGAGCGTCCTCTACGTTCGCAGTCGCAATCCGCGGGTGATCTTCGACGCGCTGCGGGCACACCGCGTCACGTCGATGGTCGTCGTGCCCCAGGTGCTGGACCTGTTCTGGAGCGCGATCGAGCGCGAGGTCGAGAAGTCCGGCCGGACTGCGCTCTTCAATCGACTTCGATCGATCGGGCGCCGCCTGCCGGTCGCCGTTCGCAGGCTCCTCTTCCGCCGGGTCCATGCCCAGCTCGGCGGCTCGTTCCGGATCTTCGTGTCGGCCGGCGCGTTCCTGCCGCCGGCGCTCCAGCAGGCATGGGAGGACATGGGCGTGACGGTCCTGCAGGGCTACGGCGCGACGGAGACCGGCACGGGTTCCGCGACCACGCTCCAGGACCATGGCCTCGGCACGGTGGGCCGGCACCCTGAGGGCATCGAGATGCGCCTCGCCGACGACGGCGAGGTCCAGTTCCGCGGCCCGACCCTGTTCAAGGGGTACTGGAACGCGCCCGAGCAGACGGCCGCCGCGTTTACGGATGACGGCTGGTACAAGACCGGCGACATCGGGCATCGCGACGCCGCTGGGCGGCTGATCCTGTCCGGCCGCAAGCGGGACATCATCGTCCTGCCGAACGGGTTCAACGTGTACCCGGAGGACCTCGAGAACGCGCTCCGAATCGCCGGCCTGCGCGACTCCGTCGTGCTCGAGGCGAAGCCCGGACGCATCGAGGCGGTGGTCCTGTCGCCATCGGGCGGCCCGATTCGCCAGGCCGGCGAGTCGCTCGGCTTCGACCCCGCGGCGCCGCCACTCGAGCTGCGCGCGGAAATCGACGCCCGGGTGAAGGCGGCGAACGCGACGCTCGGACCGAACCAGCGGATCGCCGGTTGGCGCCTCTGGCCCGATTCGGACTTCCCGCGCACCCACACGCTCAAGATCAAGCGCGATCAGGTGCGTGCCTGGGCCACCGTTGAGGCGCCGCTGCCCGTCGCCGCAGGCTGAGCGCGGGACGGCGAGGGGTCAGGCCTGGACCGGGACCTCAGTACCGACGGTCAGGAGCGCGGTCTCGATGTCGCCCGTCCGCGAATCGAGAGCGGCACCCGGCGACCACCAGAAGAAGGCGACCGTGGACCCGACGACGCGAAGGACGAAGTGCGCGTCCGTGGTGAATTGCACCCGGCCCGGTCCACTCGCGATGTACGCGGCCTGGTTCTCGGCGGCGGACTGGGCGGCGGCGTCGGAGGCGAGCGCGTAGATGACGATGAAGCCGTGCGCGGGATCGTCGGGGAGCGTTGCCTGGACGACCGAGCGCGGCGCGGCGGCGAGAACCGCTCCTTCCGGCGGCCGGTATTGCCGGTTCGCGTCGGCGCCCTGGAGCCCGACCGCGGCCAGCGCCTGGATCACGAGCGCGGTGGTGGCGGCGGTCGCGTCGCCGACCGGCCGCGGCGTGGAGCCGAGCGGCGGGAAGGTCGCCCGCGTGGTGCCGGTGCACGCGGCCGTGGCCAGCGTTGCAACGGCCAGCAGCGCGAGCATGCCGCGGTGCGCCATCATGCCGAGGGCCAGCTGAGCTGGCGGCCCCCCAACAGGTGGAAGTGCAGGTGGTCGACGGACTGCCCGCCCCACAGCCCCACGTTCGTGATGACCCGGTAGCCGCGCTCGTCGATGCCCTCGGCGCGGGCAATCTCGGCGAGCGTCGCGAACATGCGCCCGAGCAACGGCCCATCCGCGTCGGTCAGCTCGGCGGCCGACGAGATGTGCTCTCGCGAGACCACGAGCACGTGCGTCGGCGCTTTCGGCGCGATGTCCCGGAACGCGACCAGGGTGTCGTCCTCGGCGACCTTCGTCGACGGCAGCTCGTCGGCGACGATCCGGCAGAAGATGCAGCTTGGATCGCGGGGCCGCTTGGCGCTCACCAGAGGACCGGCTTCGTGCTCATCAGAAAGCCGATGGTACCCACGAGACCGGCCATCACATACGAGATGTAGCGCTGTCGTCGCGCGAGGTCCGGCCAGCGCGAATCACTGCCGGATCGGAGCCGGATGAGGTTGCGGAGCCGCGGAACCTGGATGAAGTACGCGAGGGCAACGTTGAGCGCGTAGATCGCGAGCGCCACCAGCAGCCACGGCTGCTCCAGGATCTTCAGCCCGAGCGACGCGATGAGGCCGAGGCCGCTGATGGCAAGCCCGGCGCCGATCCACACGGTGCCTCGCGACTGGAGCGCGAGCAGGAAGCGCACGAAGCGGCCAGACCGCTCCGGTGCCAGGGAGCCGCGCCGCGATCGGAAGGCAAACGGCAGCAGCAGCGACGGCTCGAACAGCGAGATCGCGAGCGCGATGTGCGCGACCAGAAACAGCGGAAAGAGGGCCGGGGGCATCGCGCCGAATTGTATTCAGGCGGGGCGAATGGCCTCGAGCGCGACCCAGTCGGTCTCGTGCCGGCGACCGGTGATCTCCAGGCCGGCGCCCTCCACCGCCCTACGAACCTCCGACTCGCGGTCGATGAAGATCCCGGACGCGATGAGGGTGCCGCCAGGGACGACCTCCGCGGCAAGCGGCTCCGCGAGCTCCACGAGCAGGCCCGCGATCAGGTTGGCCAGGACGAGGTCGAACGGGCCTTCGCCGCTGGGGACGGAGCCTTCCCGGGCGCGAACGCGCTTGGCGCGGTTGTGGCGCGCGTTGGCGAGCGTTGCCTCGATGGCGATCGGGTCGATGTCCACGCCGAGGGCTCGCGTCGCGCCGAGCTTCACGGCCGCGATGGACAGGATGCCCGAGCCGCAACCGACGTCCAGCGCGCGGCCCAGCGGCCCGCGGTCCGCCCGCGCCTCCAGCGCCTCCAGGCACAACCGCGTGGTCGGGTGCAGGCCGGTGCCGAAGGCCATCCCGGGATCGAGGTCGATCACGACCTCGTCCTCTTCGCGGTGATGTCGGCGCCAGCTCGGCTTGATCACGATCCTCCGGCCGATCCGCAGCACGTGGAAGTGGGCCTTCCACGCCTCCGCCCAGTCGGCCTCATCGACGATGGTCGTGCGCAGGTCACCGATCGGTCGCAGGCCGAACGCCTGGAGGTGCCCGAGCGCCTCCGTCACGAGGGCGACGGCGCGATCTGACTCCGCCCTGTCCAGTGCCGGCACGTAGGCGCGAATCGTCGCTGGCCGGGCCGGATCAATTCGCGCGCCGAGGCCATCCTCAACCAGGTCGAATCCCGGCTCCACGCTCGTGCCGCCCGGCGCGACGCGGGCGAGGATCTCGCTGACCGCCTCGACCGCCTCGATGTCCGCCTCGACGGCGAGCTCCAGCCATTGGCCGTGCGGCGCTGCGGCCGCGAGGGCCCTTTCCTCGGCCCGCGATGGCCGGCCCCGCGACGAGCCCGGAGGGCGCGGGAGCACCTAGGCTTTCTTGCCGCGGACGCGATCGAGGATGCTGGTCGACTCGCTGACGATCTCCCCGGACGCGTCGGCGTACGCCTCGAGGGCTTCGCGCTGCGCGCGCGAGAGCCGCTGCGGAACGTCGACGTCGACGATCACGTGGAGGTCGCCGCGCTGGCCAGGCCGGCGGAGGTATGGCACGCCCTTGCCGCGCAGCCGGATCTCCGTGCCCGGCTGCGTGCCGGACTTGACCTCGACGCTCTCCTCGCCATCGACGGTCGGCACGAGAATCGTGGTCCCGAGGGCGGCCTGCGCGAGCCCCACGGAGGTCTCGAAGAGCAGCTCCGTCCCGTCGCGCCGGAGGCTCGCATGCGGCGTCACATGGACCGCGACGTACAGCGAACCGGCAACCCCGCCGCGAGGACCGGCCTCGCCCTCATTGGACAGGCGGATCTGGTGGCCCTCGTCGATGCCCGGCGGGATCGTCACCTGGAGCGTCCGCTTGCGCTCCAGACGGCCCTCACCCCGGCAGGTGTCGCAGGGCGTCTCGACGACGCGCCCATCGCCCTTGCAGCGCGGGCAGGTCGTGACGTTGATCATCTGGCCGAGCATCGTGTTGCGGACGCCGCGAATCTCGCCGCGGCCGTTGCATTGCGGGCAGGTGATGGGCTGCGTGCCGGGCTTGGCGCCGTTGCCGCCGCATGTATCGCAGCGCGAGAGCACCGGGAATTCGATCTCCTTCTGCGTCCCGAGGATCGCCTCCTCGAACGTGATCCGGAGGTCGTAGCGCAGGTCCGAGCCGGACGCCGGACGCCCGCGCCGGTTCGACGCGGCCGAGGCGCCGAAGAACGCGTCGAAGATGTCCGCAAAGCCGCCGAACCCCTGGCCCGGCGCGCCATCCGCCCCGGCCGTCCCGAACAGGTCGTAGCGCTGCCGGCGCTCCGGGTCCGAGAGGACCTGGTAGGCCTCGCTGATCTCCTTGAACTTGACCGCCGCCTCGGCCTCCTGGTTGACGTCCGGGTGCCAGCGCTGCGCCAGCTTGCGATACGCCTTCTTGATCTCGGCCTCGGTCGCGTTGCGTTCCACGCCG
>JANLSG010000145.1:0-10923 GCA_031362295.1 Chloroflexota bacterium | reverse complement strand
GGAATCGGAGGAGCGTCGGGTCGAGGACGATCGGGCTGGTCTCATCGGGGGGCGTGGGGCTCGGCGGCGGCCCGAAGCTCGTGGGCGGTTGGATCGTGGCGGTCGCGCCAAGGCCGGTGGCGAGCGGCCTGGGGGTCGGCGTCGCTGCGCCGTCGCCGCACGCCGCGAGAATCGCGACGGGCAGGATGAGTACCGCGAGCGCTCGGAGGGCCGGCGCGGAAGCGTGATTCACAGCTCCCTCCGGACCACCGGGAAGCGGTCGTCATCGATCGCCAGGTCGAAGCCGCAGGCGCGCCAGAACGCCGGGTTTGCGCCACTCGTGGAGTCGGGCCGCGCCTCGGGCTCCGGGTATGCCTCCACCGCCGAGAAGCCGCGTCCGGCGAGATCCTCGACCACGGCGAGCACGAGCTGTTTCGCGAGCCCCTGGTTTCGTGCGGTCTCGGTCGTTGCAATGCACGTGATGACCGCGGGCAACGGTGCGCTGGGCAGCTTCGGGTAGAGGTCGCGGACGCGCTGCGCGCGCGGGTACGCCGAGAGCGGCCCGAACTGGCACCAGACCGCGGGCTCGCCGTCGGCCTCCAGGACCTTCGCGTAGCTCCCGAACACCGCCTTCCCACGGACGAGGAGCTGGAGCTTTCGCGGCGCGTCCGATGGGAGTGCCGGCCCTCGCTCCAGACGCGGCGCAAACGGGTTGTCGATGGGCTCGTCGTCGTCAGCAGCGAACGGGTCGAAGACCTTGCCAGCCGGGGGCGCGGCCGCCTTCGGGTCGAATGGGTTGAACGCCGGCCCACGATCCGCCGGCGCGAACGGGTTGCCGGTGAGGGTGGGCTGCACGGGCGGCGGCGGGGTCGCCTCCAGCCAGGACAGGCGCGCGGCCTTCGAGCCGCGACGATCGTCCTCCCAATAGTCGCACGTCCGATGGTCGAAGCCCGGATCGACACACATCGGGATCCGCCCGAACCCCGCCGCGTCCGTTACGTCACGGATTCGGACGTCCGGCATCAGTACACCTGATCGTGGCTGCCGAGGTTCGCGAGGAAGAGTTCGTCCTTCTGCCAGCGAAACAGGAGCCGGAGGTCATCGTCGACCGTACATGCCCAGTACCCGTCGAGCTCGCCCTTGAGCCGGTGTGAGGCCAGGATCGGGTCACGCGGATTGACGGAGAGACGGCGCAGCACAGCTCGGAGCATTGTCGCCTGTGGCTCCTTGAGCTTCTTTGCCTTTCGAAGGAAGCGGCTCGAAACCTTGATCTTCAAGGTCAGGGTTCGAGGGCGTCCAGCAGGGCCTCGACACCGTCGAACATTGCGGTGTCACCCGCCCTGTATTCAGCTTCCGCTTCACGCACCTCGGCCAGGAACAGTCCTCGTCGGAGCGCGGCCAGCTCAGCCTGATCACGCTCGTAGGAATCCGGTCCAACGAGATAGGCGACCTTTTGCGAACGCTGGAGCACGACAGTCGGCTCTCCCGTCTGGACGTCGTTGATGATCTCAGCCGCGCGTTGGCGAAACTCAGTGATCGGTACGGTCTTCATGATGCTGTACTGTACGCTAGCATGTACGCTTTGGCAAGATCACGCACGGATCGTCGCCAGGTCGGCAAGCTTCCCGGTCCTGACGAGGACGGTGATCGCCTCGATGTCCGGCCCGGGCTCGCGATCGCCGTCCCACGGCTTCACGACCTCGCGGATCGCCGCGTGCGCGGCGGCCACGCCGGCGCCGGCGGCCGCTCCCGGCAGCAGCGCGAGTCGCAGGTCCAGCGCGCGAGCGGCACAGAGCAGCTCGATGGCCAGGATCTGCTCGACGTGCTCCACGATGGTTCGCGCCTGACGCCCCGCGATCGGGCCCATGGAGACGTGATCCTCCTGGTTCGCGCTCGTCGGGATGGAGTCGACCGACGCCGGGTGCGCGAGGACCTTGTTCTCCGACGCGAGGGCCGCCGCGGTGTACTGCAGGACCATGTAGCCGGTCTCGAGGCCTGAGGTAGACGCGAGGAACGCAGGCAGCCCGCCGTTGAGGTGCTCGTCGAGGAGCAGCGCGGTCCGGCGCTCGCTGATGGAGCCGAGCTCGGCGATCGCGATCTTCGCGAAGTCCAGCGCGAGTGCAATGGGCTCGCCGTGGAAGTTGCCACCGGAGATCACTCGGCCACCGCCGGTCGCGCGGGCCGAGGCGTCCGCCACGCCCCCGTCCGGGAAGATCAGCGGGTTGTCCGTGGCCGCGTTCATCTCGATCGCGAGCACGCCCTCGAGGTAGCCAAGGGCGTCGCGGGTCGCGCCGTGGACCTGGGGCACGCAGCGCAGCGAGTACGGGTCCTGGACCTTGTGCGCCGATGCGTGATGGGAGCGCTGGAGCGTGCTGTCGCGCAGGAGCCAGCGCAACTCGCCGGCGACCGCCACCTGGCCGGGGTGCGGGCGCGCAGCCTGGAGCGCCGCCGAGAACGCGACGTCTGTACCCAGCAGTGCCTCGACGGACATCGCGGCGGCAACGCTCGCGGTCCGCGCGAGTCGCGCCGCGTCCGCCGCGACGAGCGCGCCTAGTGCGGACATCAGCTGCGTGCCGTTGAGGATCGCCAGCCCCTCTTTCGCGCCGAGGACGAGCGGCTCCAAGCCGGCGCCTTGCAGGGCATCCAGCGCCGGCACGACCTTGCCGCCCATCTCCACGCGTCCGCGCCCGATGAGCGGCAGCGCGAGGTGCGCGAGTGGCGCAAGGTCGCCTGAGGCGCCCACGGAACCCTGCGCCGGCACGATCGGGTGGATGCCGAGACGCAGGAAGTCGAGCAGGCGCTCGGCGACCACAGGACGCGCGCCGGAGAAGCCGAGGGCGAGGGTGTTGGCCCGCAGCAGGAGCATCGCCCGGACGATCTCCCGCGGTAGTGGCTCGCCCACGCCCGCGGCGTGGCTGACGAGCAGGTTCTCCTGGAGTCGCGCGGCGTCGCCGCGATCGATCGACCGATTCGCCAGCGCCCCGAAGCCCGTGGTCAGCCCATAGACGACCGCACCCTCGTCGACGAGCGCGTCGACGACTGCTCGTGACCGATCCATCCGCGTGCGTGCCGCCGGGTCCAGCACTGCCTCGGCGCCGTGGCGTGCGACCGCCTCCACGTCCTCGACGCTGAGGTCGGCGCCGGTCAGGACGACGCGCTTGGCGGTCACGAGGGGAGGATAGTCGGCTATCTTCCCCGGATGCTCGCCTTCATCGACCAGATCGTCATCCCGTTCCTGAACACGCTGTACGGCGCCGTCGGCTACGTGGGCGTGGCGCTCGCCATGGCCATCGAGTCCGCGATGGTGCCGCTCCCCTCAGAGCTCGTGCTGCCGTATGCCGGCTTCCTGGTCTCGGACCCTTCCCAGCTGGAGCCGCTCACCGGCGTCCGCTGGGATTTCTGGATCGTCGTCATCGTGGCAACACTCGGCAACACCGTTGGCTCGGTCGTCGGCTACGCGATCGGGGCGTGGGGCGGCCGCCCGTTCCTGGAGCGCTGGGGCAAGTACCTGCTCATCCGCCCGCACGAGCTGGAGCTCGCGGACCGGTTCTTCCAGAAATACGGCCCCGCAACCGCGTTCTTCAGCCGGTTGATGCCGATCGTGCGCACGTTCATCTCGTTCCCGGCCGGTGTCGCCCGCATGCCGCTGGGCAAGTTCATCGTCTACTCGACGCTGGGTGCGATCCCCTGGTCGATCCTCCTGGTCTGGGCCGGCGTCCAGCTTGGCGGCAACTGGGTCCAGATCCGCGAGATGCTCCAGCCGTACGACCTCGCGATCGCGGTGCTGGTCGTCCTCCTCGTCGCGCTCTTCATCTGGTGGCGCTTGGGCATGCCCGGCCGGCGTCGCGGGGAACGATCAACACCCGGGTGACGTCACGCGGTCGATGAAACCCACGCCGGCGATCGCGTTCGTGATCGCGTTCGTGCTCGTTGGCGGGTGCGGGTCGACGGCGGAGTCGGCGGTGCCGCCCACCAATGCGCCGATACTCGCCGTCGCGCAACCGGGGGTCGACCCCGCCATCCTCGGGCAGGCCTGCCAGTTCGGCGCGGTCGTCTTCGACGTCGGGCCCATCGCGCTATGTGCGAAGGCAGTGGCACTGGCGATTGCGCGGCTCGGCGGCCCGCACTGGCCGATCACCTCGATCTCGTTCCAAGTGAGCTTGTGTCCGCCAAACGCGCGTTGCCGGGCCGTCCCCGACGAACCCGTCGAGGGCTGGGTTATCTTCACCTTCGCTGACGGCAGCGCGGCGATGATCCACGTTGGCCCGGCGCAGATCATCGGCGCACCGCCAAACACGCTCGTGGCCGGCGCACCGGAGCCAGTACCGCAATGGCTGCTGGACCAGATGGCCGGGCGGCTCGGCTAGGCGCGGCGAGCCGATTCGTCGGGAGCATCGGGCTCGCGCCGGCTGCGGAACGCGCGCCACAACAACAGGTCATAGGTGATCTTCAAGGCGCCTGCGATGAAGAACGGCAGCGAGGCGAGGCCCGGCACGGCGAAGAGCGGCGCTGCGATGAGGGGTGACAGCGCGGCGCCCGTCGTCCGTGCGATGCCCGTGACGCCTGCGGCCGCAGATCGCTCATCGGGATCGACGACCGCCATCGTGTAGCTCTGGCGGGTCGGGACATCCATCTGGCTGATGCTGAATCGGGCCAGCAGCACGATGATCGCGAGCTCCACCGTCGGCATCAGCGGCACGAGCATCAGCAGCACGTTCGACGGCAGGTGGGTGAAGACCATCGTGTTGATGAGCCCGATACGCGCGGCGATCCGCGCGGCCGCGAGCGCCGACACCGCGGCCAGCAGGTTCGCGCCGAAGAAGATCGCCCCCAGCAGCGCCTCGGACACGCCGTACCGCTCGTGGAACCAGAATGCGAGCAGGCTCTGCATGATCAGCCCGCCGCCGAAGGCATCGAGCGCGAAGAGGGCCGCAAGCCGCCCGACGATGCCCTTCGACTTGTGGAGTCCGAAGCGGCGGGCGATCGAGGTATCGACCGGCGGGACCTCCACCGATGGCGACACGAATCGGACGATCGGCACGATGGCGAGACCCGCGACGGCGTAGCCGACGAGCACTGCTCGATACGCATCGAGGTCGGCCCAGCCGGCGGCGAGCAACGAGCTCACGGTGAGCCCGGCGACCAGCGCGCCCGTCGCCGTCGCGATCGACCCGACGAGGTTGTACCAGGCGTAGATCGCGGTCCGGCGCTGTGCCGGCGTGACCTCGGTGAGCGACGCCTGTTCGATCGGCAGGAACGGCCCGACTTCGCTCCCCGATGGGCTCAGCACGCCGAGCGTGGCCGCCACGAGCAGGACGACGAAGGCCGTGCTGCCCGCGAAGACGACGCCGGCGCCGGCCATGAGCAGCGCGCCGACGACGAGCGTCCGCCGCCGCCCGATCCGGTCGGCGTGCGTGGTCAGCAGGAGGCTGATGACCGTATCGCCGACGAGGGTCAGCGCGAGCAGCAGCCCGATGGCGCCCGCGTCCAGGCCGGCAGCGGCGAGGTACAGCACGAGGATGACCCCGAGCGCCCCGTAGCCGAACATGCGCACGGCCCGGGCCAGGAACAGCAGCCGCGCGTCCCGGGTCACCGCCCGAGTGTAGGATTTGCCCGATGACAGCTCACCCGGATCCGCACGCCGGCGAGTCGATGGTCGGGCCGCACGGCACGGCCGACGATCACGGCGCCGACCACGGTCACGACGACCACGCGCATGGCGGCGACACGCTCGGACCGGTCGACGTTCGCGCCTGGGGCGCGCTCCTCGTCGGGATCGCCCTGGGGCTCGTCGTGGTCCTCGCGCTGGTCCAGGCGCTCAGCTAGACCGCGCGACTCCCGGCCCCGCGGCTCTGGCGGCGCGAACCTCAGTCGGCCGGTGCGATGTTCAGGTTCGAGCGGAATACGTTCAAGGGATCGACCCGTCGCTTGACCGTTCGCAGCCGCGCCAGCACCTCCGGCGGCCACGTCGAGGTCGCCCGATCTGGCGGTTCGTCCGTCGCGACGTAGTTCATGTAGGTCCCCGTCGTACCGAGCGCGGTCACGCGCCGGTGTGCCTCGCGGACCCAGGCCACGGCATGTTCGTCGTCCGTCGGCTCCTCCCAGATCCCGAGCGCGCTGACATGCCACCGAGCCGTCCGCTGTGGGAACGCCGAGTGATCGAAGCCGTGGCGGCGCGCCTGTCCGTGGATCGGCTCGAGCAGGAACCCGGTGTTCGATGGCGGGCGCTGCTCGACCATCTCGACGAGCTGGGCGACGACCGCGTCGGTGAGGTCCGGCACGAACGCCGACTTCCAGTAGTGGCGCATGCCGAACGGCAGGGTTCCGGCGAACAGCTGGACCTCGGCGTAGGTCAGGGACCGGAACGCCGACTGGATGACACCGCCGGCATCGAGAAGGCGGTCATACAGCGCGCGGGTCGGCCGCTCTTCACCGAGCGAGGCCACGTGCAGGCGCACCGACAGCCCGAACTCCGGACGGTTCGCGGCAAACGCGATGCAGGTGAACTCGTCGGGCGCGTCGGCCATCACCTCGGCCATGCGCCGCATGATGGCCCCGTCGCCGAGCTCGAGCACGGCGGAGTCCCCCCAGATCGTGCCCACAGGGTGGACGTTGAAGTCGAGCCGCGTCACCACTCCGAAGTTGCCGCCGCCCCCACGGAGCGCCCAGAGCAGCTCCGGGTCGGTGCGATCGGTCACCTCGCGGACCGCGCCGTCGGCGGTCACGAGCTGCGCCCCGACGATGTTGTCGCACGTCAGTCCGTACGAGCCGAGCAGGAACCCGATCCCGCCACCGAGGGACAGGCCGCCGACGCCCGTGTCGACGAAGGTGCCGCCGGTAACGGCGAGCCCATGTGCCTGGGCCGCTGTGTCGAAGTCCTCCCATGTCGCACCGCCTGCGACGCGTGCCGTCCTGGTCGCCGGATCGACCTCGACCGAGCGCATCCGCCGAAGATCGATGACGAGGCCGCCGTCGACGATGCCGTGGCCGGCAACGCTGTGCCCGCCGCCACGGACGCCGATCCTCAGGCCCTCCGACCGCCCGAGGGCCAGCGCGTCGACCACGTCCTCCACCGATTCGACGAGGGCGATCGCCGCGGGCCGGCGATCGAGCATCCCGTTGAACGATTGGCGAAGTTCGTCGTAGCCGGGACCGTCAGGTCGGAGCAGCGTCCCGTTCATCGCTCGCCTCCCTCGGCATGGGCATGGCTAGAAGAGCCCGACGATCTCGCCCTCGGGATCGAGGTCGATGTTCTCGCCGCCGGGGCGTGAGGGCAAGCCCGGCATCGTGCGCATCTCGCCGGCGAGCGGCGTCACGAAGCCAGCGCCGGCGGAGAGCCGGACCTCGCGGATCGGCACGCGGAAGCCCGTCGGGCGGCCCTTGAGCGAGGCATCGTGGCTCAACGAGTACTGGGTCTTGGCCATGCAGATCGGCAGCTTCCCGAACCCGAGCGCCTCGTACTGCGCGAGCTGCTTCGCGGCGAGCGGCGAGAGGTCCACGCCGGCGGCGCCGTAGACCTGGATCGCGATCGTCTCGATCTTGGAGACGAGCGACGCGTCGTCTGGATAGAGCAGGCGGAAGTTCGGCGCACCTTCTTCCGCGGCCCTCCAGACCGCCTCCGCGAGGTCCACGGCACCCTCGCCACCGCGGCCCCAATGGTTCGCCACGACGGCGGCTCGGGCACCGGCGTGCATCGAGACCTCGCGCACCGCCTCGACCTCCGCCGGCGTGTCCGTCGGGAACGAGTTGATGGCGACGACGACCGGGACGTTGAACAGGCTCACGTTCTCGATCTGCTTGGCGAGGTTCGCGCCGCCGGCGCGCACCGCCTCGGGGTTCTCTGCAAGCAGCGCCGGGTCCAGCGGCTTGCCGGCAACGATCTTGCCGACACCGCCGTGCATCTTCAGCGCGCGGATGGTCGCGACGACGACGGCCGCGTCGGGTCGGAGGCCGGAGGCCCGGCACTTGATGTCGAAGAACTTCTCGGCGCCCATGTCCGCGCCGAATCCCGCTTCCGTGCAGACGATGTCGTTCGTCGCGAGCGCGATCCGGTCGGCGAGGACCGAGTTGTTGCCGTGGGCGATGTTCGCGAACGGCCCGCAGTGCACGAACGCGGGACCGCCCTCCAGGGTCTGCAGCAGGTTCGGCTTGATCGCGTCGGCGAGGAGGACCGCCATCGCCCCGGCGACCTTGAGGTCCTCCGCGGTGATCGCCTTCCCGTCGCGCGTCGTGGCCATGACCATCCGGCCCAGCCGCGCACGCAGGTCCCCGAGGTCGGAGGCGAGGGCCAGCACGGCCATGACCTCGGACGCGACGGTGATCACGAACTCCGTCTCGCGCACGTAGCCGTTCTCGCGCCCGCCGAGCCCGATGACGACCTTGCGGAGCGCGCGGTCGCTGATGTCGAGCACGCGGGGCCAGAGGATCCCGAGCTCGTCGATGCCCAGGGCGTTGCCGTGGTGGATGTGGTTGTCGAGGAACGCCGCGCCGAGGTTGTGCGCCGCACCGATCGCGTGGACGTCGCCGGTCAGGTGGAGGTTGAAGTCCTCCATCGGGATAACCTGGCTGCGTCCGCCGCCGGCGGCGCCACCCTTGATCCCGAACACGGGGCCCAGGCTCGGTTGGCGGATGCACACCGCCGCCTTGTGCCCGATCCGATTGAGCCCCTGCGCGAGGCCAACCGTCGTGGTGCTCTTGCCCTCGCCGAGGGGGGTCGGGCTGATCGCCGTCACCAGCACGTACTTGCCGCGCGGCCGCTCGGCCTCCAGCCGTTCGATACCGGCCAGCGTGATCTTCGCCTTGACCGAGCCGTACAGCTCGATCTCGTCGTCGTGCAGCCCGAGCTCGCGGGCGACATCGATGATCGGGCGCGGGGTCACCGAGCGGGCGATGTCGAGGTCGGAGAGGGGCGCGGTGGTCATGCCTCGAATCGCTCCTTTGCCTGGTCCTGGCGCTGCGCGGCGCGCATGAGGTGACTGAGCAGCAATGCATTCGTGAGCGGTCCCACGCCACCGGGGACCGGCGTGATCGCCGCCGCGACTCGTTCCGCCGAGGCGAAGTCGACGTCGCCCACGATATGGCCATCGACGACGTTGATCCCGACATCGATGACGACGGCGCCTGGCTTGAGCATCTCGCCCGTGACGAGGCCGGGGTGCCCCGCCGCGACGACGACGACGTCGGCCACTCGAACCTTGGCGGCAAGGTCGCGCGTCTTCGAGTGGCAGACCGTGACCGTCGCGTCCTCCTTCGTGAGCATGAACGCGAGCGGCATGCCGACGACGGGCGATCGACCGATGACCACGGCGTCGGCGCCGCTCAGCGCCACGCCCGAGCGATGGATCATCTCCAGCGCGGCGTGCGCAGTTGCCGGGATGAAGCCCTCGTAACCGAGACGCAGGAGGCCCGCATTGAGTGGGTGGATGCCGTCGATGTCCTTGAGCGGCTCGATCGCGTCGACGACCGTGCGCAGCCCGACGCCGGCCGGCAGAGGCATCTGGACGATGATCCCCGCCACACGCTGGTCCGCGTTGAGCCGGTGGATCGCCTTCGTCAGCTCCGCGGCCTGGGTCGTTGCGTCCTCGCCGGGCACGTCGACGAGCGCCCCCTCGATCCCGACTTGGGCACAGGCCTTGAGAATCCGCTCGAGGTAGACCATCGACGGGGCGCTGCGGCCGCACACGACGACGGCGAGGCCGGGCGGATAACCGTGTGCCGCCACGTACTCCACGACATCCGCCGCCACTCGATCCCTGATCTCACTTGCGAACGGGGCTCCCTCCAGCCGCCGCGCCGTGCTCGCCGGGACGGAGGGGGCCGGGCTCACCTCGAGAGCTCGGGCAGCGCGACCAGAGGCGATCGACGCTCGCCGCTCACGACGATGTCGTGGACCCTGCCGGCCGTGGCGGTCAGGTCCTCGAGGAGCACCCCAACGCGCGCCTCCGCCGCCTGGGTCCACTCCGTCGTGCCGATGAGGGGCAGGTTGACGAGGACGTTTTCTGCGGCCCCGCGGCCGGCGGCCTCCGCGAGCAGCGCGGCCACCCGCAGGTCCGATGACGCGTTGACGTTGGAACGGCCCGCGAGTGCCTCGGCAAGGAGGAGGACATCGTGGCAGCGCTCAACCGACCGGAGCGGCACCTCCGCGGCGACCTGCGCCGTCTCGCGGATCTGCCGGTCGCGGAACTCCTTGTCCGAGAACGCCTCGCGCGGCAGCTTCAGCGCGAACGCGCACGCCGCGTAGGCGGCCGCGTCCTCGTCGGCGAGCGCGAAGAGCTCGTCTGCGAGCCGGTTGGCCTCGGGTTGCGCGGCGGCGTGGAGGTCCGCATGCTCCGCGTACTTGGGTCGTCCCTGCGACAGCGTGGCGACCATCGCGACGAGCGACGCCGCAAGCGCAGCCGACACCGCCGAGGCGCTGCCGCCGCCCGGGACGGGGTCCGACCCCGCAAGCCGCGCGGCGAACTCGGTGAGCGTGAGGTCACGAAAGGATGGTGCTAGCACGAGCCCGATTATGGCGACCGAGCGTCAGGCGAGTGCGGCAGGCCGGAGAAGGAGAAGCGCGGAGGAGCGCGGTACCGGCGCACTCCTCCGCGCGTTTGGTCGGCTCGAACCGAGTTGGAGGGACCGGCCCGAGCCTGGCGCCGGCCCTGGCACCGGGCTGACGATATCTAGTCGCTCCACCGCGGCGTGAAGATGCCGAGGCGAGGCCAAGGCGCCGAGTGAGCACGGCCGCGAGCGCACTCGAGGTGCGTGAGCGGGCGCGCGGAACGAGGCAACGCCGGCATCGTCCGGCAGCTTCAGGCCGCTTCGACGCCTTCGATGGTCCAGCGACGGGATCGGTGGCGGAACGCCAGCTGGAGGCGGGCGTCCGCCGTCTCGATCTCGAAGAGCGTGCGCGGCCCCGTCACGACCGGGAACGCCGAGCTCTCGTCGCGGACGCCGATGACG
>JANLSG010000126.1:0-7700 GCA_031362295.1 Chloroflexota bacterium | reverse complement strand
GGCAGACGCGCGACCTGGTTGTCCCCCCTGAAACGACGATCGCCGTGGCGCGCAGCGACGTCGGCGGCTTTACGGCGGTCCCGGGTTTCGGCGGAGTAGGAGCCTCGGTCACTGTCGGGCTCGCCTCGGATGCGACGCTTGACGGGTCGTTCCTCCTGCTTGGCACCTCCGTCGCCAACGGGACACCTGTTGCGAGATGGTGGAAGTCGACCGACCTCTTGACTTGGGCCACCGGCCCGATGACGACGGGCCGAGCCTATCCCCAGGGAATTGCGGCGCTCCGGACCGGAACCCGCGGGTACGTGGCAGTCGGATACGCAGACGTGCCGGAAGAATCCTCGATCCCGGTCACATGGCTGAGCCCGGACGGCATGGCCTGGACAGCGCTCGTGCTCGATGGCCCGGGACCGGCTGACGGTCCGGGGTTCGAGGTGGTTGGGCCGGCAGGCTTGCTGGGCATAGGCGTTGACCAATCCGGGGCATCGGTCTGGATCGGACGCGCCCATGCTCCATGACCAGATCCTGCGGTGGGCTCCTCGACAACCCTACATAGGGTCGCAACGGCCCCAACCGGTCAAATCCGCGAGTGTCAGGCGTGTCCCGCCGTCGCGGCGGCAGGAAGCTCGTTGCGCATGCCGGCGTTGATGGCGTACGCGGTGGTCACCGCGGAGCCGATCGCGCCTTCGATCCAACGGCGCTCCAGGCGGCTGCAGGCGTCGCCAGCGAACCACAGCCGATCAACGGGCCGCGCGATGTCGTCGAAGAACCTGCCGGACATCTCCGACGGCCGGAACAGGGGACCGATCCCGCCGCCGTGGCGATCCAGCGCCCAGTCGTGGGAGATGCCGAACTCGAAGGTCTGCGCGGCCTGGGGATGGATCTTCGCGAGGTCCTCCAGGGCCTGGGCGATGCGCTGGGACTCGCTGAGCATCGAGTAGGCCATGGAGTCCTGCTCCCACGCGTAGCTCGCGATGATCACGCCCTTGTCGATCGACGGGTCCTGCCCGGCCGGCGTGTACACCACGTTCCGGATCGCGAGGTCCGTGACCGTGACCCCGTGGGTGATCGCGTAGTCCTCGGCCCACCAGCGCCGGCTGAACTGCATGAAGATCTTGTGCGCCCGGCCGTAGTAGACGTTCCGGATCGTGAACCACTTGTCGACGTCCAGCCCGTTGATCTCCATGTGCCGCAGCAGCACGAGCGGTACGGTCAGGATGCACTCGTCGGCGGTCACCGAGCCTGGGGTGCCCACCGTGTCCCTGAAGTGCACCGTAACGTCGTTCGGGCCCTGCTGGATCGCGCTGACCTCCGCTCCGAAGCGCGTGTCGTTGAGCAGGATCGGACCGAAGGCCTCCGGCAGCGTGTCGGCGCCCGCATCGATGTACTCGAGATCGCCGAACACGTCGTCATACCAGTGGGCGAACCACTCGACGAGCGAGAAGTGCAGCCGGCCCTCGAGGTTGAACAGCGGGCCCAGGAGCCAGAGTGCCTGCTCGCTCACGCCTCGCTCGAGGAGGAATGCGAGCAAGGAGTAGTGGTCGTACTGCTCGATGACGGCGTTCCAGCCACCGGGCTGCGCCACGAGGTCGATGAGCGGCTGCATGGCGCTCTTGAGGATCTCGGCGGGTTCCTTGCCGTGCTCCGACGGGGGCAGGTTGAAGTCGAACGTCCCGGCGCTGAACTCGCTGCGGCGCACGCCCTTGCCCTGGAGGTAGATGAACGTGTCCTGGTCGTCCATCCCGAACGGCTTCGTCGCGAGCCGGAACCGGTCGTGGATCAGGTGCTGGGCAAGGTGGTGCTGGCGCGGAAAGCGCATCGCCCCGAACTCGCCGTACATCTTCCCGGCGAACCCGCGGTACGTGTAGATCCGGCCACCGAGCCGGTTGCGCGCCTCGAGCATCGTGACCTTGTGTCCGGCCTCCTTGAGCAGCATTCCGGCGGTCAGTCCGGCGATCCCCGCACCGACGATGACGACGTGGCGGGGCGCGGCGCCCTCGGCCACCCGCGGGAGGCCGCCGCGCAGCACGTCAAGCAGGTTGATGCTGGTGGTCACGACGGCGAAGGGTACGGCGCGGCGAGGTCAGTCGTCGGGCGGTCGGAGGTACCCGGCGAGTGCGGCGGTCGCGCTGGCGATCCCATCCTCGCGGACCGAGTAGCGCCAGCTCTGGAGGCCCTCGGCACGGACGGTGACGAGGCCGGCCGACCGCAGGATGCCCAGATGGTGGTGCAGGCTCGTCCGGTC
This sequence comes from Chloroflexota bacterium, assembly GCA_031362295.1. Taxonomy (GTDB): domain Bacteria; phylum Chloroflexota; class Limnocylindria; order Limnocylindrales; family CSP1-4; genus UBA5189. The sequence goes on along the minus strand of JANLSG010000126.1, from coordinate 5,458 downwards.
GACGCCGAGCAGATCGGCGAGCTCGGACGCGGTGAGCTCCCGGTCGCCGAGCTCGCGCATGACGCGCAGCCGAAGCGCGTCGGCGAGCGCGGTTGTCACCTTGACGAGCCGGCGCGGCGGGGCCGCTGGGTCGTCATCGAACGCGGCGTCGGCAACGGAGCACAGGATGATCGCCGACGAGCGCCACTCGACCGGCACGATGAACGGTCGCAGTGCGACGGTCGGCACGACGACGATCTCCGTCGCCCATGTACCCGGATCGAGATCGACGCCATCGGTTGCGATCCGGAGCGCCTCCCGGCCCGGCGTCTCGGCGAACAGCGCCTCCTTGGCCTCGACGTCGCGATCGATCAGCGTCATCGCCGACGGCCCGAAGGATGGGTAGATCCGCCTCGCCCAGGCGTCGATGATCGCCGCGAGCTCCGCCTGGACCAGCGGTGGCGGGGTCGCGAGCAGGCGCTCCAGCGAGAGACGCGCGGGGGCGTTGGCCCCGTGGGAGTCGGCGATCTCCGCGCGTGCCGCAGCGTCCCCGGCGATCGCGCGATCGAACGCGCCGCGCGAGACCATCGCCCGGTTCGGCGCCGACTCCGCGCCGATGAGCCGCTGCCAGAGGAGGGCCGGCTTCATCGCCCGGAGCTGGCGCGTGAAGCGCTCGATCGGATACGGCGGCCCGGCCCCCAGGGCGACTGATGCCAGCTCCCCGTAGACCGAGATGCCCCAGCGTTCCACGCCCCGGATCAGCTCCGGCCCGGCTAGCTCCCGGACCTCGCGAATCCAGGGCTTGCCGGACTCCAGCGAGGCGCGCGCGGGTCCGCTCGTGAACGCCGCGAGCTGGGCGATGAGCTCGAACGCGGGGCCGGCGGCGATTCGCACCTTTGCGAAGGCGTCCAGGTTCCGTTCGGTGCGGGCCTCTGTTGTCACGTGGTTGGCGAGTCTACGGGACCTGTTGACGAACTTCAACGCCCGGCCGTGCCGTTCTGAGGCGCTGGCGGGACCGTCCGCGCCAGCGGTCGCAATGGCCCGCGGCGATGGTCCGTGCGGCCCTAGCGGCGACGGCCTCCGCAGCTCACCGTGGTGGCAGCGGGCGGAACCCGCGTACAAGCCATGGGGTGATTGCGATGAAGGTGCTGATCGCCTACGCCAGTCGACACGGCGGGACCAGGGGGATCGCCGAGCACATCGGGACGGTCCTGGCAGGGGAGGGGATCGCCTGCACGGTTGCGAGGGTCGAGGACGACCCGGACCCGACCCTCGCCGACGCCTGCCTGCTCGGGAGCGCCGTGTATCTCGGGAGCTGGCTCAACGAGGCGCTCGACTTCGGCTGGCGCCATGCCGCATCGCTCGCCGGTCGGCCGGTCTGGATGTTCAGCTCCGGGCCACTGCCGGGTTCGGCCGCCGAGAAGGCAACCGATGCGGACGACCCGCTGGCCATCGCCCTTGGACCCGCGGAGGGTCCGGGCAGCGGCGGGCGCCAGAAGGTTGCCGAGCTCACCGCTGCCATCCACCCGCGGGACCACCGGATCTTCTTCGGCGCCTACGATCCGAAGGCCTCGCCGAAGTCGATTGCCGAGCGGTTCGTCCGCCTGTTGCCGGTCTCCGGGGGCATCCTGCCGGCGGGCGACTTCCGCGACTGGCCCGCGATCGAGGCCTGGGCTCGGGAGGTCGCGCACGGGCTGGTCCGGGAGCCCGCGCTCTAACGATCGCACGCTTCTGGCCGTGCTAGGCGGGGCGCACGTTCCGTTCGGCTGCTTCGGCGAGCTTGAGGATCCGGGCTTGGCGCGTCTCCGGGCGGCGGGCGTATGCGAGTGACGTCAGCGCCAGCTTGCGGACGCTCGGAGGCCAGGCGGCGAATTTGACCGCGGCGGGCGGCCGTGCGTCCAGGGCCTCGGCGAGATCCGCGGGCACCTCCAGGCGCTCCACGCTGTCCAGGATCGTCCACGACCCGTTCGCCTTCGCGCGTTCGATTGCCGCGAGCCCCGCCGGGGCCATCCGGCCATCCGCCAGCAGTCGCTCGATGCGCGCCTTGTTGGTCGCCGCCCAACCGCTGCCTGGCTTGCGCGGTGCGAAGTACAGCTTGCCCCGCTCGTCATCGACTCTACCGGCCGTGCTGTCGATCCAGCCGAAGCACAAGGCCTCTTCCACGGCCGCCTCGTACAGGCTTGCCCGCGCCTCACGCCGGTTCATCACGAGCCACGCACCGGTGGAGGTGGCGTGATTCGCCTCGAGCCAGGCTCGCCACGTGGCGCGATCCTGAAACTCCACGAGCGGCGCATCGGAGAGGGCGGACATGCGCCTACCCGGCGGGGGGCGCGACATGGATCGCGGAACCGGCGTGGACCCCGGTGCCACTCCAGCTTGGTGCCGGCGTGGCCCAGTGCGCGGCGAGGGCGTCCAGGCGGCCCGCGTACGTCCGGCGAACGCGCTCGAAGTCGTGCCATGCCTTCTCACGCGTCTCGAGCTTGTAGCCGGCGCGCGCCAGGCGCTCGTGGACGGCCGCGAAGTCGTCGTCATCGACGGACGAGCCGTCGCGCGTCTGGCCGAGGTAGTTGCTGATGTCCTCGACGAGGTGGGCGCCGACGCGGAGGAGCATCTCCGCCTGGCCTTTCGGGACGCCCTCGATCGTCGTCACGACCAGGGCCGCCGAATCCAGCACGGCGCCGAGCGCGCTGATCCAGCTGATGTTGTCGTGGCTGGACCGGAAGTAGCCGAGCAGGGGATAGGCGACGTGGCTGTCCAGGACCTCGGCGGACCAGTGCTCCCACTCACGGAACAGCGCCGGCAGGTCGGCGGCCATGTCCAGGCGGGCGTGCGTCTCCAGGAGCGTGACCGCTGAAGGCGGCGCCTTTGCCCGCGCGGACAGCGTCACCACGAGCACCTCGCGCCGCTGGTAGGAGGCAAAGAGCGAGAAGATGAACGTGATTACGAGCGCCACCACGCCAAGGCCCGTCGCCGCGGCCACGATCACCACGATCCGCGACACGCCGCCGTTCGCCACGATCTCGCCGAAGCCAAGCGTCAGCACGGCCGTGCCAGCGAAGTACAGCGCCTCCAGCAGGCTGCCCAGCGGCGGGCTGACCTGGGCGCGATCGGCGTACAGCATCAGGCCGTAGGACAGGATGATCAGCGCCAGCCAGAGGACGAAGAGGAGGATCGCGGCCCCGGGCGCGTACAGGCCGAGGAACGTGTCACGCGTGGAGCCGCCGCGGGTCCCGATCGCACGCCAGAGGCGCCACGTGGGCGGGATCACGTAGCGGGCAAGGCGTGCCCGGCCAGGAGTGGGGCGAGGCACCACGATCGTCTGGAAGATGTCCCAGAGCACGACGCCCAGCAGCACCGCGCCCGCGACGAAGGTCAGCGCGTCCACGTGCCGATCATGGCGCGGCGGGGTCGCCCGCTCGGCTACTAGGCCTTCTTGACCGAGGACGTCATCGGGGCATGGTCGACCCTGGTGATGTAGCAGGTGATGGTTCGATCTCCGGCCTGCCAGCTCTCGACCGTCGGGTAGAACCAGCCGAAGGTGAGGTCCGGCGCGTCATCGAACGCGATGCCCGTGTACGTCGCGAAGATGGGCGTGCAGGTCGTGTCGGCGAAGCTCTCGATCACGAACGTGAGCGGCGTGCTCATGTCGCTGCCGCTGAACTCCACCACGTGGAAGACCTCACCGGTGTGGGCCTCCGTGCAGGGGTGGTGCGTGACGGTCTTGATCGTTTCCGCGGTGGGGATGTCGAAGCAGTCGCCGACCTTGAGATCGTCCGCCGCGCCGCTGTCCTTGACCATGTACAGGACGACCGCGAGGAACGCGACGATGATCCCGACGACGATCACCGCGCGCATGCCACCGCGCTTGGCCGGGGCGGCCGGCGGTGGCGCCACCGGTGGAAGTGGCATCTCGATGGCCGCGGGCGGGGCCATCGGCGGGGGCTCCGGCGCCGCGGGCATTTCCGGGTTCGTGGTCGGCTCCGGCGTCAGGGGCGCGGGCTGGTCTGTCATTGCTCCTCCTGGGCTGCGAGGTGGCGTCTCGCGAGGTGGCGCAATGGTGCCCGATTCAGGGGTCCCTCCGCATCGGGTCTACGCTGGCCGAATGAACGACGACGATGTCCGCGCCGCGGCCGAGAACGTTTGCGCTGCCCTGGTCGCGGGCAACGTCGATGCGGCCATCGAATACTTGAGCGACGAGCTCAAGCGCAACCTCGGCGAAGTCGTTGCCCTGCTGCCGCTTCCGGCAACGGAGGCGACGATCTCGTCCATCGAGCATGGCGGTCCGGCGTACGTGGTGGTCGTGCGGGTCGTCGGAGAGGCGAGTGAGACCGAGCTCCAGACGCGCTGGAAGGATCGCGATGGCGAGCCCCGTATTGTCGAGGTCAGCCACCTGAGCCAGGTGGAGCGCGAGGCGCCCGCTGCGGAAGAGGATTCGGAAACCAGCGAGGTTCCGGCCTAGCGGTTTCCGCTACGCGGAATCATTCACGGGGTCTGCCGCAACCGACCACGTGAGCTGAACCTCGGTCCCGCGCTCCGACGAGGTGGTGCGGATCGCGGCGCCAACTTCCGCCGCGGCCCCGCGCATGTCGCGGAGGCCGCGCCCGGTGCCGCGAGTGGCGCCAGCATGGAACCCACGACCGTCGTCGACGATCGACAGCGACATTTGGCCAGGATCGATCTTGAGGCGCATGGCCGCGCGCGTGGCCTCGGCGTGGCGGACCACGTTGTCCAGCGCAAGCAGTGCGATGCGAAACGCGGCGCGGGCCACCGGTTTGGGCAAACTCTCCGGGTCGTCTACGGCGGAACCGTCGAGCTCCACGTCGACGACGAGCGGCGTGCGTCCCTGCGTCCGTTCCGCGAGCCACTCCAGCGCCGCGACGAGTCCGTACTCCTCCAGCACCACGGACTGGCGGGCGTGCATGAGCTGTTCGACGTCCTCGAGCGTCTGGCGCAGGTCGCTGCCGGCGCTCGCGTCACCAGCGGCGCGGCGAAGGTCCGGAAGAACACGAGCGTGGAGATCCGCGGCGAGCTGGGCGCGCTCCTCGTCGCGGAGCCGCCGGCGCATGTCCTCGGCGCCAGGCAGGAGCTCCTCGATGAGCGCGCGCGGCAGCTCAAAGATGTTGCGGGAACGGGCCCGTGCGCGGCGAAGCGGTGCGGCAAGGTCGCCCCACAGACCGATGAGCCCGGTGATCGCGACGAAGGCCGCAGCAAGGCGCCCGCTGACGCGAAGCGGCGACGGATCTCCGACAAGTGGCATGGGAGCAGCCCAGATTGCGACCGCCACGACCGCGAGCCAGCCCCCGAGGACGCCGCGGCGCAGGACGGCACCCCATTGCGACCGAGGGCTACCGAGCGCCCGGACCCCATACGCGCCAGAGATTGACGCGGCCCCCAGGAGACCGCCCTCGGCGACCAGGACGAGCCACGACGACAGCTCCGCACCTGCGACCGGGATCCAGTCGCGGGCGACACCGACGAC
>JANLSG010000121.1:0-2471 GCA_031362295.1 Chloroflexota bacterium | reverse complement strand
AGCTCTACCCGGAGCAAGGCCAAATAGGAGGGCGGCTCCCGGTTCGCCGGGAATACGTGCGCTGCACAGCCCTCGGGTCGGCCGCATGAGCCGTCGGGCAACCGACGGCCTGTAGATGGATGGCCATCGCCGCACCGCTTCGGCGGGGCGGTACAGAACTCGGCTTACAGGCTGCCTCGCTGACAAACCCCTTCGCCGGTCGTCGGACCGCTGCTACGCTGCGCGCCTCAAGCCGGAATTCGTGAGGAGTCGCTGCGGATGTTGGATTTCCAGGCGATCAGGCTGTTGCACCGCCACGGCAACGGCGAATACGCGGCGATGGCCGAGCGATCGGAGCACTCGGCCAGTGCGCAGGATCCCGAACGCCAGTGGATGAAGGGCGCCCGGATCTTTGCGTGCACGACATGCTCGGACGAGATCGTCGTCCAGCCGACGGCCCAGACCAACGGCGAGGCTCCCGACCCGAGCGCCTGACCTCGTCTCGTCGGCGCTTCATGCGCCACGCCCTGGTACCCGCCTCGTTGCGCACACCTGAACCCGAGGGCGATCAGTCCTCGTCGGGTCGGAAGATGTGGGCCGCCGTGCACGCGTTGCAGATCGGCGTCGCCGCGTCCAGGTCGCCCAGGGGGATCGCGAGCTTCCGATCCGGGAACAGGCACTCCACGTCGTAGCGGCGCTCGCCGCGCGGCTCGACGCGGATCAGGCGCCGGAACGTGCAGCGCTTGATCCGGTGCGGCGCGAGGTGCGACGGGTCGGGCAGCATCGCGGCATCGACGGGCATTGGCAGGGCCATGAGCGAGTTGGGCGCCTCGATGTGACGGTCGCTCATCGGTGGGGCACCGACGAGAATCGGCCGCAGCCTAGCACCGGATTCGGCGGCGCGACCATCCTGAAAAGGTACTAGAGTCCGCGGCCAGCCGAGGACGAGGAGGGAAGTGGACGGCCAAGTCACGCAGCCCGCGCGCCGCACGCTGACCCCGGCGGTGCTGGCGTCGGCCCTGTTCGTCGTCGCCTGCGCCATGGTCGCGATCACCTTCGTCGCGACGCGCGGCGGGCTCCAGATGCCCCTCGCCGCGTCCGGCTCCGCGATTGCCGCTGCGAGTGGCAGTCCATCGGCCCCGCCCACCGGTGGCTTGCCGACGACCGCGCCGACGTCAGCACCTCCTGCGTCGCCCGTCGCGACGCCGGCGCCCACGCTCGCGCCCACCCCCGAGCCGGTGGAGACGCACACGGCGAACCCGTCGCCGTCGCCGTTCGACCCGCTCTTCGCGCTCGCGCCGTGCCCCGACCAGCCGGGCTGCTACGAGTACCTGATCAAACGTGGCGACTCACTCTCCGGTGTCGCGAGCCGATACGCGATTCCGGTGTCGACCGTGCTCGCGCTCAACCCCGAGATCACGGACCCGAGCACGATCGTGGTCGGCCAGATCCTGTACCTGGGTCGCGATCCGTTTGCGCGTCTCGAGCCGTGCCCGGACACGGTGAGCTGCTGGCTGTACGTCGTCCGGCCAGGGGACCGGCTCTCGACCATCGCCGGCCGCTTCGGCCTGACCGTGGAGTCGATCCTGCGAGCCAACACGTCGATCACGGACGAGAACACGATCTACTCCGGCCAGGAGATCCGGCTGGTGGTGCCGGAGGGCTAGGGTCGCCGCTCGTGGCGGCGCCGCTGTAGGCGTAGAGCGCCCCAGGCCGATATTCTTCGACCGGCATGGACCTCATCTCGCTCTTCACGCAGCCCGAGACTTGGCTCGCGCTGGTCACGCTGACCGCGCTCGAGATCGTGCTCGGGATCGACAACGTCATCTTCATCTCGATCCTCGTCCAGCGGCTGCCGGCCGCGGTTCGCGACAAGGCCCGCCTCATCGGCCTGGGGCTCGCGATGGGGATGCGGATCGTCCTGCTGTTCGGGATCACCTTCATCATCGGCCTGACGCAGCCGCTGGTCACGTTGCTCGACCATCCGTTCTCGTGGCGTGACGTGATCCTCATCGGGGGCGGGGTGTTCCTGCTGTGGAAGGCCACGACCGAGATCCATGCCTCGCTCGAGGGCGAAGAGGAGGCGGCCTCGGATACCGGGTCGGCATCGTTCCGCGGGGTGCTTGTCCAGATCGTCCTGCTGGATATCGTCTTCTCGCTCGACTCGGTTCTGACGGCGGTTGGCGTGGTCGACGAGCTGCCGATCATGGTGGCTGCCGTCGTCATCGCGGTCGGCGTGATGCTCTTCGCCTCAGGACCGCTCGCGAAGTTCGTGCACCGCCATCCGTCGGTGAAGGTGCTTGGGCTGTCCTTCCTGCTGCTGATCGGCGTGGCCCTGATCGCCGACGGTTTCGGACTCCATATCGACAAGGCGTACATCTACGCCGCGATGGGCTTCAGCGTCTTCGTCGAGGCGCTCAACCTCCGTGGGCGAAGCCGTCGTGCCGCGCCCGTCGAGCTTCGTCCGACCTTCAAGGACGAGTCCGAGCCCA
>JANLSG010000077.1:0-2152 GCA_031362295.1 Chloroflexota bacterium | reverse complement strand
CCTGGACAACCACTCCAGTGCGTTCGCCCGTGGGGCGGGACGAGGTCTCGAACTTTCCCGCCCGGCGAGACGAGGCGCGGCGCCGACCGAATTTGGTCGTGTACCCTGCGCAGGCGATGAACCACCACCTCGCCCGGCGTCCGATCGACGCGTGGGCCGCCACGATCTTCCACCAGGCAGGCTGATCGGCCCCTTCCACAACCAGCGTCGGAGGAAGGGGCGGAACGGACGCAGGCCGCTACCGCAGCGATGGCTGCGCGCGCCGCGCCGTTTCCATTGATCAACGGGAGATCGACATGCCGATGCCGCATCGAACCTTCGCCCAGGTGGCGAAGCGACGGCTCGTAGGAAAAGAAGGTCGGGACAGGATCCGCGCAGTCAACGAGCTGCTCTCGGAGCTGCCGGACTACAAGAATGGTCCGTACGCGGACCTCCGGAAGTCATTGCTCGCGGAGATCGACGACACCCGCGTCCGCTCCAACGCCGTGCACCGTGATTCCATCGCGGTCCGGCGCGAGGGTGCCGCACAGATCGCGCTCGTCGGGCCGCCGAACGTGGGCAAGTCCTCGCTGCTCCAGGCCCTCAGCGAGATCCAGATCAAGACGGGCGACTACCCATTCACGACGCTCCGCCCGATTCCGGCGCTCACGCGCATCGGCGGCGTGCTCGTGCAGCTCGTGGAGATCCCCGGGCTGATCGAGGGTGCGACCGAGGACCGGGGTGGGGGACGGGCGCTGCTCGGCGTGCTCCGCTCGGCCGACGCGATCATCTACTGCGCGCGCCCGGATGCCGACCCGCGAGAGCTGCAGGCCGTGGTCGCCGAGGTCGCCCTCGCCGGCATCGACAAGCCCTCGTTCCTGGCGTCGACGCGGTCGGACGAGGCGTCGCCCGAAGCCATCGCGCGCCTGCGGGCCGCCTTTCCGGATCTCGAGATGGTCGTCGTCTCGGTCATCGACGAGGAAAGCCTTGACGCCTTCCGCGAGGCCGCCTGGCGCTTGACCGGCCTGATCCGCGTCTACCTCCGGTCGAACGACATGACCGAGCCGGAACCAACCGCCCTGGAGCCAGGCTCGACGGTCGCGGACGTGGCCGATTCCATCCACCACGATCTTGCGGCGTCCTTCACGGGCGCCCGGATCTGGGGTCCGTCCGCGAAGTTCGACGGGCAGAAGGTGGGCCGCGAACAACCCGTGCAGGACGGCGACACGGTGGAGATCCTGCGGCCCATGTAGCGTGCACGACGGCGCGGTGGCTCGTCCCTCGTCACATCGGGGGCGAAAGGGCGTCATCCCGTCGTGCTCGTCAGAGCGACGCTATCAAAAGGGGGCGCCGATCTCGTGACCACCTCAGCTGCGACCTCCGGTCGACGCGTCCTGTCCACCGCGCTGGTTGTTCTCGTCGTGGTCGGCTGCACCGTCGCTCCTTCGGCTGCGACTTCGACGGCGAGCCGAGCCCCGAGCTCGATGGCGCCGTCGGTCGGGCCGAGCACGCCGGCTGCAACGACCGTCGCTGCTACCGCTGCGCCGGCGGCATTCGAGTGGCACCGGCTCGGACGAATTCCAACCACGGCATCGATCGTCGGCGTCGCGGCGAGCCCGGCCGGCTACGTCGTGCTCGAAGCGCCGCGGGCGGTCTGGTTCTCATCGGATGGGCTTGCCTGGCAGCGGACGGTGTTGCCGTTCACGTCCAGCAGCGATCACGGCCTCAGCGTCGATGCGCACGCAAATGCGCTCACCGGCGGCGACCTCGGCTTCATCGTGGTTGGCGGACGCGACATCCCGCCCTGTACAACCGCGCAGGCCGCCGGCGGGCCACCGCCCTGCGACGTCGGCCCGATCTCTTGGGTCTCGCAGGATGGGATCACATGGCACCCGAGCGCGCCAGACCCCCTGATCCCCGACGATTTCACGCTTGCGCGATACCGCGAGCTCGTCCGCGTATGGCAAGCGGGAGAAGGCTGGGACGCGGCCGCCGAGAGCCGCGACAGCGTCCTCTATCACGGCAACGACCTGCTGCATTCGATCGAGGGTCGCACGTGGTTCTCGATTGCCGAGGGGCCGCTCCCGGACGGCGCGACATCCGGCGACGACATCTCCGCGCACGGTGCGGTCGCGACAGCCAGTGGCAAGGTGGAGGTCCTGTGGCAGACGCG
>JANLSG010000059.1:0-10222 GCA_031362295.1 Chloroflexota bacterium | reverse complement strand
CGATCACGCGCCGCTGGTCGAGGAGCTCCTCGGGCGCATTCGCGACGGCGGCGAGCTCAACCCCGGCACCGTTGGGCCGCGGGAGGCGATCGACTGGTACTGGCGCCCAACGAACCAGGTTCGGGCGATCCTCGAGGCGCTTGCCGAGGTCGGCACGATCGGCATTGCCCGCCGTGAGGGCAACCTGCGCGTGTACGACCTCGCCGAGCGACTCTTCCCGCCAGGGATTCTGGCGATTCGCCGACCCGAAGCAGAGCAGCAGGCACACCGGCTGCTGTCGCGGTACAGGGGAAACGGCCTCCTGGGGAGCTCCGGCAACCAGGAGTTGTGGGTCGGCGGCACCGGCTACGCCGCGGATCGCGCGGCAGTACGGCGGACCCTCATCGACGAAGGTCGGCTCGTGCCGGTCCAGGTCGACGGGTTGCGCGGCGAACGGTTCGTGGTCGGCGAGGACCTCGAGTACCTCGCGCGGTCCGAGCGCGAAATCCGTGACGGTTCGCCCCCGGGCGGGTCGGACCCCGGCGTCGCATTCCTCGCCCCGCTCGATCCGTTCTGCTGGGATCGCGACCTGCTGCGCCGCCTGTTCAACTTCGACTACGTCTGGGAGGTGTACGTCCCGCAGCCGAAGCGGCGCTGGGGCTACTACGTCCTGCCGATCCTGTACGGCGACAGGCTGGTCGGACGAATCGAGCCACGGATCGAGCGCCGGGCCGACACCCTCCGAATCGTGGACGCGTGGTGGGAGGACGGCTTCGATCCGTTCGCAGACGACCGTTTCATCCCCGCGTTCACGGACGCGATCAAGGCACATCAACGGTACGGCGGTCTCCGCACCGTGACATTCCCTCGATCCGCTCGCAATCGAGCGCTGTTTCGCGAGGTACGCGCCCGACAGGGTCGCTGACGTTGCCCTACGGCGTCAGCCGGTAGAAGCGGAGCATGTCGAGGGCCGGTTCGTCGAGGCGGTCGATGCGTCGGAACCCCGCTTCGAGCCCGAGTCGCTCCATCGCAGCAGCGCGCATGACCGTGCCCGTGGCGGCGGTCGGGCGCTCGGTCATGGCAGCGGGCAGACACGTAAACAGGCTGAATCCGTAGTAGATCCGCTCCGTGAGGCTGCCCGGAGCAACGAACACGTCTTCGGTTCTCTCATCCGCGATCAGGGCAAGGCCGCCAGGCCGCAGCATGCGCCGGATCGAGGCCAACACCTGGACCGGCTGTGTCATGTCGTGGACCGCCTCGATGACCACCGCAAGGTCGTACGCGCCCGCCTCTGCCTCCGCGACATCGCGGACCTCGAATACCACCCGATCGCTCACGCCTGCGTCCAGGGCGTTCTGGCGCGCGAGCGCGATCGACGATTCATCGAGATCGAAGCCGTCGACCGTCACTCCCGGGTACGCCAGCGCAATCGCGATCGATGCCCACCCGACACCGCACGCCACGTCCACGACGCGCGCCGCAGGGGTTGCCGCGAGCCGGTCGTGGACATCTGGGATGGCGGGCAGCAATTCGGTGCCGAACGAGCCGCGGAGCCACGGGCGATTGAAGTCGCCCTGGGCTTCGATCATGTCCGGACCGTAGTCCGACCAGGCAACACCGCCACCGGTCCGGTAGCCGTCGAGCAGCTGCGGGAGCACCTTGGCACAAGCCACGGCTGATCGCGCGAGTGGTGCGATCGAGTACGCGCTGTCGAGGTTCAAGAGCGGCTCCACGTAGGCGTCCGGAAGGCGATAGCGCCGCTCCTCGGCGGCCTTGGCCGCGTCGTCGACGTCGAGGATGTCGGCGACGGCCTGCTGTTCGAGCCACTCGCGGGCGTACCTCGCGTCGATCCCGGCACGCGCGGCAAGATCCGTGGCGGTCATCGATCCGCCCTGCTGGAGCGTGCGGTACAGCCCGAGTCGGTCTCCGACGTAGACGGACATCATCTCGAGCATGCCGATGCTGGCCTCGAAGAGCCGTCCCACGAGGGCGTCGGCCGTGCGCTCTGGCTTCGCGGCGATGGGCCCGACGGTCATGGGCGTGCGCTCCTGGAGACGAGGTTGGGTCGAACGGCGGGATGATCGCGCCGAGCCAGGGATCGGTCAACTGCCGTCGGACCGCAGCGGACGCATGTGGGACGATATCCACCCAACCAACTCCCGAGGAGGCACTCGATGGCGGAAGTCCGTTCGGCAGACGTGACCTGGAACGGCGACCTGCTCACCGGCGGCGGCACGATCGACTACGTCTCCAGTGGCGTGTTCAGCCGGATGCCGGTGTCGTGGGCCGCGCGGACCGGTCCGCACAACGGCAAGACGTCGCCCGAAGAGCTCCTGGCCGCCGCTCATGCCGCGTGCTTCTCGATGGCCTTCTCCGCACGACTCGCGAAGAACGAGACCCCCGCGACAACGCTCAAGGTTCGCGCCGAGGTCTCATTCGACAACGCGTCCGGCGGCTGGAAGGTCACCACCAGCCGGATCACCGTCGTCGGCGACGTGCCCGGGATCGACCTCGAGAAGTTCCGGACGATCGCCGAGGACGCCAAGGAAAACTGCCCGATCTCCGGCGCCCTCAAGGGCAACGTCGAGCTGATCGTCGACGCAACGCTCGCGAGTTGAGCGGCCCGCAAGCTGAGCGGCCCGCCGTCACCTATTCAAATACGAATAGGGATCGGCCGGCCCGCGCTCGGCCAACTGCCGGAATCGACGGATTCTGCGACTGGCGGAGCGTGCCAGACCGGCTCTCATTCAGATCTGAATGGCGGCCAGCTTCGGGCGCCAACGGAGCCTCAACCCGAGCACCATCTCTTACGTGACGCGCCGTCCTTCGCGGTTGAGTCGATCCCTCGTGGCGTACGAACCCGAAACATGAAGTCGGCGTAGTCGCGGTATGGGAGGTGGGTTCGCCGCCCGTCGGCCTGCGTGGACAGCAGCCAGTTGCGCCGCCGCGATCGAGGGTCCAGCAGCGCAAGCCCCGAGCCGGGCAGATCCTCGGCAGGTGCGTTCAGCCAGCGCGGTGGCAAGACGGCGCCGCTCCGGATCCGGCTCGCGCTGGATCCGGCTCGCGCTGGATCCGGCTCGCACGGGCCACGTGGCGTGGTCGGCATTCGTATCTGAATGACAGTGGCCATGAGCACGTTTGCCGACCCGTCGCAATCGACGCTGCCGACAGGTGGCGGAGCGTGCTGTTACCAGTTCCGATGCGGATCTGAATGGACACCGCCGGATGGCGCCGACGGCATCTCCGGCGGCCCGAGCCGGTACCCTGTGGCGGCCGCCCGTCCGCCAGGCCGGGGAACGTCTGAAATGAGGCTCCGTGTTCACTCGCTGGGGCGCCTTCGTCTACCGCCGCCGCCGCTGGCTCGTGACCTTTGCATTTGTCGTGGCCGCAGGGCTGGGTTCGCTCGCGGGGAGCACCTCGGCGAACCTGTCCAGCGGCGGCTGGCTGGACCCGACGTCGGAATCCGCGCAGGTCGCTGACCGCCTGGAGGCCGACTACGGCGCCGGGCGAACCGCGTTCGTCGCGCTGTTCCGCTCAACGGAGCCGGGCGCCAACGCGAAATCCGCCGCGTTCCAGGAGGCGATCCGGGCGACGCTCGCCCCCGCGCTGGACGTGGAAGGCGTCACGAGCGTCACGGGCTACGCACAAACCCTCGACGATCGATTCATCAGCAAGGCGGGCGACGCGGCATACGTCCTCATCGGCCTGAAGGTCGACGAGGACAAGTCCATCGCGCTCGTCGAGCCGGTCCAGGCGGCGCTCGCGACGCCGGCGGGCTACACGGTCGCGCTGACCGGGTTCGGCCCGATCCAGCTCGATTCGCAGCGCCTGTCCGAGGCGGACCTGCTGCGCGCGGAGACGGTCTCCCTGCCGATCGCGGCGCTGGTCCTCATCCTCGTCTTCGGCTCGATGATCGCGGCCGGGATGCCGCTGCTCGTGGCCGGGCTCGCGATCCCCTCCTCCGTTGGGCTCATCGGGCTCCTGGCGAAGCAGACCGAGATGAGCATCTACGTCCTCAACATCGCGACGATGCTCGGGCTCGCACTCGCGATCGACTACTCGCTCTTCCTGACGAGTCGATTCCGGGAGGAGCTCGCCCGTGGCCGGTCGGTGGAGCAGGCGGTGGAGCGCGCCGTGGGCACGGCCGGCAAGGCCGTCGTGTTCTCCGGCGTGGCGGTTGCCATCGGCCTGTCCGGCCTGCTCTGGTTCAAGGCGAGCGGCCTGTCTTCGATCGGACTCGGCGGGGCGATCGTCGTCCTCGCCTCGGTCTTCTACAGCCTCACCTTCCTGCCCGCCATCCTGGGCATGCTCGGGCCGCGGGTGAACTCGCTGTCCGTCGACGGGCTCCTGCGCCGGCTCGGATTGCGGCGCGGAAACCGTGACGCGACACGCCGCTCCCGCTGGGAGCAGGTCGCGTTTGCCGTCATGCGTCGGCCGATTGCGGTCCTCCTGCCCGTGCTCGCCCTCCTGCTCCTCGTGGGCTCCCCGTACCTGCGGCTCCAGCAGGGCGTCCCGGACGCGACCGTGTACCCGGAGGGCGTCGCGAGCCGCGACGCGTGGGTCGCGCTCCAGACGGAGTTCGATGCGGGCGAGACCACGCCGATCGTCCTTCTTCTCGACACGAAGGACAGCCCCACGAGCGAGGCATCGATCGCCGCGGTCATGGCGACCGCTGAGCGCATGGCCGCGCTCGAGGGCATCGATCGCGTGGAAGGCCCGTTCGCGATCACCGATCCGGCGACGGGCGCGGCGATGTCCGCGGCCCAGGTCGCGCAGCTCTACGCAGCCGCGCCCGGCTCGCTCCCGCCAGACCTGGAGGCAGGTCTGGCGCGCCTGCGCGAGGCGTACATTCGCAACAACACGATCCGATTGGACGCGGTGAGCCCGCTCAAGTCATCAGAGCCGGCAGGGACCGCGGTCATCTCCAAGGTCCGCGCGGTCCTGCCGGACGCGGCGATCACGCGCATGCAGGTCGGCGGCGCGGCGGCGCTCGGCGAGGACTTCCTGCTCAGCCAGTCGGAGCGGATCCCGTGGGCGGTCGGGACGACCCTGCTCGCGTCCGCGATCATCCTGTTCCTGCTCTTCGGCTCGCTCGCGATCCCGATCAAGGCAGTCGTGATGACGCTGCTGTCACTCACCGCGAGCTTCGGCGCCCTGGTCTGGATCTTCCAGGAGGGCAACCTCCACGAGCTGCTGGACTTCGAGCCGCTCGGCTACACGATTGCGGGCAACCCGATCATCATGTTCGCGGTCCTGATCGGGCTGTCGATGGACTACGAGGTCCTGCTGCTGTCGCGGATCCAGGAGTCCTACCGACGCTCCGGTGACAACACCGCCGCTGTCGCCGATGGCCTTGCGCGCACCGCCGGGGTGATCACGGGGGCGGCCCTGATCATGGTCACCGTCTTCTCGGCCTTCGCCCTCGCGGACACCGTCACGATCAAGAGCATCGGCGTGGGCATGGCGCTGGCGGTTGCGCTGGATGCGACCATCGTCCGCGTGCTGCTCGTCCCGGCCACGATGCGCCTCCTCGGGAGCTGGAACTGGTGGGCGCCCGGCCCGCTTGGCCGGCTCGCGGAGCGGTTCGGGTTCAGCCATGTCGAGGACGAGGAGGACCTTGCCGCCGTGGCCGCCGGGGGCGACCATCAAGACCCACACGAACCCGCTGCCGCACCGGCCTAGGCACGCTCAGCCCAAGGGAGGTCACCATTGGACACCTCGGACCGCGAACCCGATCCGATGAAGAACACGGTGCCGCCGGCAACGCCGGAGCCAGGCACCGTCCATGCAATCGGCTGGGAGTGGGGCCGCGAGGAGGATCGCCGGCCCCAGCTGCCGTGGATTGGCCTGTTCATCCTGATCTACGGCGTGCTGCTGCTCGTCGACCGCCTGGCCGCGCAGTACCTCGTCGCGACGAACCTCCTCGTGCTCGCCGCGGGTCTCGCCTTCCTGATCGTCTGGCTGCTGCGGCGCGGGACGTTCCCGCTGTACGCAGGGGCATTCCTGACCGCATCCACCATCCCCGGTTTGGTCGGGAGCCTTGGCTACAACCTGGGCGAGGGATTCGGGACACTGTGCTACGGCATCGCCCTCCTGTTCATCGGGCTCGTCCGCTTCACGCGCGGTGGCGGGATCGGCTGGCAGGCGCTGATCGGCGTGCTCCTGGTCGCGCTCGGCGGCTCGCAACTTGCCCTGCCCGACGCTGCCGGCCTCGTCCTGCCGATCCTGCTCGTCGTGTTTGGACTCGTCCTGCTCACGCGCGACCGCTCCAGCTTCCGACGCTAGCCGGGAGCCGCTCGTAGGCGGTTCGAATCCTGGCAGGCACGACCGCGTCGATCGGGCCGGCCAAGCGGTCCGCGGGCCGTAGACTGCTCGCGTGCCAGCCTGTGCGAACTGCGGGTTCAAGGCAGAGCTAGCGTTCAAGTACTGCCCGCAGTGCGGCGCGGAGCTTGCCGCCGCATTGGGTTCTCGCGAACAGCGCAAGCGTGTGACGGTGCTGTTCTGCGACCTGACCGGCTCAACCGCGCTGGGCGAGACGCTGGACCCCGAGCGGCTGCGTGCGCTGCTGGCCCGCTACTTCGAACGAATGCAGGCAATTGTCGAGCGGCACGGCGGCACCGTCGAGAAGTTCATCGGCGATGCGGTGATGGCTGTGTTCGGGGTGCCGCTGCTGCACGAGGACGATGCGCTGCGTGCGGTTCGCGCCGCCATCGAGATGCGCGATGCCATTCCCGAGCTCGGGTTGCAGGGGCGGATCGGCGTCATGACCGGCGAGGTCGTGACGGGGACGGCAGAGCGGCTCGCCACCGGGGATGCAGTCAACGTGGCGGCACGGCTGGAGGCGGCCGCACAGCCTGGCGAGGTGCTCATCGGGGAGCCGACGCTGGCCCTCGTGCGCGATGCGGTCGAAGTCGAGGCGATCGAGCCGCTCACGCTGAAGGGCAAGACCAATCCGGTTCCCGCGTACCGGCTCGTGGGCGTGCACGAGGCGCCCGAGCGGCAGCACACTTCGCAGTTCGTCGGCCGGGAACGAGAGCTCGAAACGGTCCGCGACGCCTGGCAGCGAGTCCAGGGCGAGCAGCGCTGCGAGCTGCTGACCATCGTCGGCGATGCGGGCGTCGGCAAGTCACGGCTGGTGGCCGAGGCGCTGGCCACGATCCAGGGCACGGTCGTGCGGGGACACTGCCTGCCGTATGGCGAGGGGATCACGTACTGGCCGGTCATCGAAGTGTTGAACCAGCTCGGCATCCTCCCGCCTGACGAGGCCGCTGCGCGAGCCATCCGCTCGCTGCTGGGCGAAAGCGAGGCAGCGACATCCTCTGACGAGATCGCGTGGGCCGTTCGCAAGGCGCTGGAGCACGCTGCTGACAAGCAGCCGCTGGCGGTCGTGTTCGACGACATCCAATGGGGTGAGCAGACCTTCCGTGACCTGATCGAGCACGTGGCGCTGCTCTCCTCGGGCGCAGCCATCCTGCTCATCTGCACGGCGCGGCCGGACCTCAGCGAGCGGCAGCCGGGCTGGCCGGTGACGCTTCGGCTGGAGCCCCTGGGCGAGCACGAGGTCGAGGCGCTGATCGCCGAGCGCATTCCGGGCCAGCTGCGCGACAGGATCACGCGGGCGGCGGGCGGCAACCCGCTGTTCATCGAGGAGATGCTGGCGATGGCTGCGCAGGCCGACGGCGAGGTGCTGGTGCCGCCGACCCTGCAGGCTCTGCTGGCGGCGCGCCTGGATCAGCTCGGGACCGCCGAGCGCAGCGTGCTGGAGCGGGGTTCGATCGAGGGCGAGGTCTTCCACCGCGGTGCGGTGCAGGCGCTGGCCGCCGACGAGTCGCAGGTCACCCCGCGCCTGGCCGCGCTCGTGCGCAAGCAGCTCGTCCGCCCGGACAAGACGCAGCTCCAGGGCGAGGATGGCTTTCGGTTCCGTCACCTGCTGATCCGCGACGCCGCTTACGAGGGGTTGCCCAAGGCGGTGCGCGCAGACCTGCATGCGCGCTTCGCAGCCTGGCTGGAGCAGCACGGAGCAGGACTGGTCGAGCTCGACGAGCTGCTGGGCTACCACCTGGAGCAGGCCGTTCGCTACCGCGCCCAGCTCGGGCTGCCGGACGATCTGACGCTGACCGCCGCGGCGCGGACGCGCCTGACCGCCGCTGGCCGCCGAGCGAAGCTCCGCCAGGACAACGCCGCTGCGGTGACCTTGCTCGAGCGCGCGGGATCGCTCATGCCCGCCTCGGAGATCGACCTGGCGCTCGAGGTTGACCTGATCGACGCGATGTCCCACGCCGGCAAGGGTCGGGAAGCACTCCGGCGCGCCGGTTCCCTGGCCGAGCGGGCCTCGGCGACGGGCGATCGCATCGGTGAGCTGTGCGGCAAGATCATGGAGGGCACCCAGCGCACCTTTCTGGAACCCGAGGGCGCCACCGAGCGGCTGGCAACGCTCGTGGAGCAGGCGCTGCCGGTGTTCGAGGCTGCCGACGACCAGGTCGCCCTGTACACCGCCTACCTCGCGCTCGGACAGGTGGCCAACATGCGCGCGCAGATCGACGCGGGTCTGGATGCATATGAGCGCGCCGCGGCCCACGCCCAGCGGGCGGGGCTGCAGAACGAGCTGGTTGGGTGGCGCGCTGTCATGCGCCTGGCCGGCACGACCCCAGTCTCCGAGCTGCTCAGATGGCTCGATGAACAAGGGGAACGAGGGCCTCTGAACCCCACCCTTCGCGGTTACCGTGCCAATGTGCTCACGATGCTCGGTCGCTTTGACGAGGCGCGGGCGACCCTGGCCGAAGCGCGTGCCGCGTTGGCCGACCGCGGCGGGGGAATCGGGCTCGCAACATTGACGGCCATGACTTCCGTCGACGTCGAGCTCCTCGCCGGCGATCCCGCCGCTGCGGTCGGGTTCGGCGAGGAAGGGTGCAGGCTGCTCGACGAGCTGGGAGAAAAGAGCTATCTGTCGACCGCCGCGGGAAGGCTCGGGCAGGCGCTGTATGCCGTCGACAAGCTCGAGGAGGCCGAGGCCTGGGCCGGCCGCGCGGCGGCGCTCGGCGCAAGTGACGACGTGTATACCCAGATGCTCTGGCGTCAGGTCCGGGCGAAGGTCCGTGCGCGCGCCGGGGACCTCGCCGAAGCCGAGCGGCTCGCGCGCGAGGCGGTCGCGATTGGAGAGCAGACCGACATGCTCGACCAGCAGGGCAGCACGCACGCCGACCTCGCCGAGGTGCTGTCACTCGCCGGACGCGCGAAGGAAGCTGCCGAGGCACTCGGCGAGGCGTTCGCGCGCTATGACCGCAAGGGCAATCTCGTCGCAGCCCAACGCACACAGGCGCGACGAGCCGAGCTCCAGGACGCGGCGACATCATGAGCGCCCAGCGGAGGTCGATCAGCCAGCGGCGGCGCGGCTCACGATGTCGATCGCCGTTGCAAGCCGATCCACGATCGTGCTCACCTCGTCGTCGGTGACGACGAGCGGCGGGCCGAGAACAACGGCGTCGCCGTCGGTGCCGTTCGCGAGACCCGTGCTCGAGTAGAGCAACAGCCCGTTCGTTCGCGCCTCGCGCAGGACCGCCTCGGTGACGCGGTCGGTTCGCGGGAACGGCGCGCGAGTCTCGCGATCCGCAACGAGTTCCAGCCCGATCAGGAGGCCGCGCCCGCGGATCTCACCGACGTTGGGATGGCCACCCAGGCGATCCCGAAGCAGGGCCTGGAGTCGGTCGCCCTTGGTAGCGCTCGCCTCCACGAGGTGCTCGTCCTCGAGGATGCGCAGGACCTCCGCGGCGACCGCTGCGCCCACCGCATGGTGCGAGTAGGTGAACCCATGGACGAAGCCCGGCGGCTCGTTGAGGATGGCCTCGCGGATCACGCCGGACGCGGCGACGAACCCGAACGGGAAGTAGCCGGACGTGCCGCCCTTCGCGCCGACGAGGATGTCCGGGCGGATCCCCCAGTGATCGACCCCGAACCAGCGGCCCGTGCGTCCGAACCCGGTCATCACCTCGTCGGCGACGAGGAGCACGCCGTGACGGCGACAGACCTCGGCGATGGCCGGCCAGTAGCCCTCGGGCGGGACAGCGGCGGCGAGGGTCGCGCCCACGATCGGCTCGGCAACGAACGCGGCAACGGTTCCGGGGCCAGCCGCCTCGAAGGCACGCTCAAGCTCCGCGGCCAGCTCATCGGCATCCCCGAGCGCGCTCGCACCGGGCTCGCCGGCCCGATACGGATACGCCGCGGAGACATGCCGGAATCGCCCGAG
>JANLSG010000276.1:0-3229 GCA_031362295.1 Chloroflexota bacterium | reverse complement strand
TGGTAGGTGAAGTCGGTCGAGGCGTACGAGCCGTCCGGCGCGAAGGTGTCGAGGAAGCGCTTGGTGCCTCGGTCCGCGACCGAGATCCCGCTGTCCGGGTTGTAGAACCGGCCCGTGAAACTGATCCGCTCGAGATCGCCGACGGCATCGCCGGCGCTGTCGAAGAAGACGGTCAGCTTGTGGACGATGATCCAATCACCGAACGCCGTGAACGTGGGGCAATCCAGTGCCGGGCCGTCGTAGTGGTTGGTCCAGCTGTCGGTGTACGGCGTCGCGGCGAATGCCGAGCCCGCGCCGAGGGTCATGATCGCGAGCGCCACGCTCGCCGCCAGGAGGCCGATGCGCCGGTGTCCGTTCATGTTGCTGCTCCTTCAGGTTCCGGGGTTGATGCCGCTGACAATGGGCGGGCATCGTCCGGATCACGAGGGTGCGGACCCGCGCATGTGGCGCGGGTTAACCCCGTGGTCATCGAGGCGCCGCCCTGCCAGCATCGGAGCCATGACCGGATACCAGGCGAGCGAGCCGCGCGACGCGGCGCAGACTGTCCTCGTGGTTGACGATCACGAGGGCTTCCGGCTGCGAACGCGGCGGCTCCTCGAGCGGGAGCGCTACCGCGTGGTGGAGGCGGCGGACGGCGCAGATGCGATCCGCCAGGCCGAACGGGAGCAACCCGACCTCGTCCTGCTCGACATCCACCTCCCGGACATCGACGGATTCGAGGTCGCCAGGCGCCTGCGCGCGGCCGGCGGCACCGGGGCCATCCTGCTGATCTCGACGCACTCGGAGAGCGACATGGCGGATCGCCTTCGCGACTCGGCCGCAGATGGCTTCATCGACAAGGCGGACCTATCGACGTCGACGATCGCGACCATCCTGGCGCGGCTCGCGTGACCGGTCGGCGGCGCTTGTTCATCGCAGCGCCGGTCGTGGTGTTCGCGCTGACCTGGCCGTGGCTCGAGAGCTCCGGCTTCTGGTCCGATCCCCTCGCGTCAATCACCGACGCGGTGACCGGCTGGATCCTCGTCGCGGCGGGACTTGTCACCTGGAGCCGGCGTCCGGACAGCCAAACGGGCCGGTGGTTGGTGGCGGCGGGCTACCTCTGGTATGTCGGCGACCTGTTCTTCGTCTTCCCCGAGACTTCCATCGTGCCCCTCTTGTCCTTCGGGCTGCGCGGGGCGTACGACGTCTTCATCGCCGCGGCACTTCTCTCGTTCCCCGGCTCGCGGCTCTCCGGCCGCGTGCATCGCACGGCAGTGGGCGCCGTCGCGGCTGCCTACGTTGCCCGCGCCGCTGTCTTCCTCGCGACCGCTCGCCCCGGCTATGCGTACCCGGACAACGGCACGCCGAATCCATTCCTGCTCACCAGCAACGGCGCGCTTGCCCAGAACCTGGACATTGATCTCACGATGGTCAAGGCGGCGCTCATCCTCGTCGTGGGGTTGCTGGCCGTGGCGCGCCTGCCGCGCGTGACGGCGGCAACTCGCCGGGTCCTGCTGCCGGTCGTCGCCGGCGGCATCGCCTGGGCCGCGATGACCTTCCTCCTGGGACTTGGCCAGCTGGTGGACGTGAACTTTCACGTCCAGCTCCTGCCGTGGGCCCGGTCGGCGTGGTGGCCGGTCCCGGAGTACCTGCTCCGCGGGAGCGCCGCCCCGGTTGGCTTCCTCGTGGGCGCACTCCTGCTGCGGACGGCGCGCTCGGCGGTGGTCGAGCTGGTCACCGGCTTTGAGCAGAGCCCGCTCCGCAACCAGCTGGAGCCGTCGCTGCGCAGGGCCATCGGCGACCCCGCCCTTCGCGTGTTGTATCCAGCTGTTGCCGGCGACGGCACCTGGACAGACGGCACCGGCGCGCCGGTGACATTGCCCGCGACAACCACGGGCGTTGCGTCCACGCCGATCGTGTCGAACGGCGTCACCCGCGCGGTGATCCTGCATGACCCAGCCCTGCTCGAGGACCCGGGCCTCGTGGGCGCCATCGCCGCGACGGTGCGGCTCGCGATGGACAACGAGCAGCTCACCGTCGCCCTCGAAGCGCAGCTCGAGGAGACGCGTGCATCACGCCGACGGATCGTCGATGCGGCCGACGTCGAACGGCAGCGGATCGAGCGCGACCTCCACGACGGCGCGCAACAGCGCCTCGTGTCGCTCGCGATCTCGCTGCGCATGCTGGGCGACAGCCTGGGCGACGACGCGTCGAAGGAGATCCGCGAGGAGCTCGCGGCGGCGGGAACGGAGCTGCGTGGCGCGATCGAGGAGCTCCGCGAGCTGGCGCATGGGCTGGATCCGGCGATCCTGCGGGAATCCGGCCTCGGGCCTGCGATCCGCTCCCTCGTCGAACGGTGCCCCACGCCGACCACGCTCGAGCTCCAGCTCGATGGGAGACTGCCCAGGGCGATCGAGACAACCGCGTATTTCGTGGTCGCGGAGGCCCTCGCGAACGTCGCGAAGCATGCCGACGCGAAGCAGGTGATCGTCCGCGTCGAGGCGAGCGCGGGGCAGCTCCACGTCGAGGTCGAGGACAACGGGCGTGGCGGCGCGGAGGTGGCGGCGGGCTCCGGCCTCCGGGGACTCGCCGATCGCGTGGCGGCCGCGGGCGGCCGGTTCGATCTCGGGAGCGTCGCCGGGGGCGGAACTCGCGTGGCAGCCGAGCTGCCAACCGTCTCGTGATCCCTGCAGACGCCACCCCCGGCGCAATTCGCGTCGTCGTCGCCGATGACTCGCTGCTGCTGCGCGAGGGCATCGTCCGGATCCTCGAGCGGGCCGGATTCCAGGTCGTCGGGGTTGCCGGGGACGGCGCGGAGCTGCTCGCGGTCGTCGAGGCGACCAAACCTGACGTCGCAATCGTCGATATCCGTATGCCGCCGACGCACACCGACGAGGGGCTGCGTGTCGTCCGGACGATCCGAGCGGCCCGCGGCGCGACCATCGGCCTGCTCGTGCTCTCGCAGTATCTCGAGCCGGCCTTCGCGCACGAGCTCGTGACCGACATCGGCCCGGGCTCGGGCTATCTCCTCAAGGAGCGCGTTGCGGACGCCGAGGTGTTTGCGGACGCTGTCAGGCGCGTCGCGACAGGCCAGGTGGTCATCGATCCGGACATCGTGGCGAGGCTCCTTCGTCCCGCCGTGAAGGACGAGCTGGCCGACCTCACCGAGCGTGAACGCGAGGTCATCGCGCTCCTCGCGGAGGGGCGGACGAACCAGGCGATCGGCGACAGCCTCCGTATCGCGACGAAG
>JANLSG010000270.1:0-3990 GCA_031362295.1 Chloroflexota bacterium | reverse complement strand
GGATCATCAACGAGGTCGTGAAGCCCGGCTACGCCCACCTGCGCCAGGCGGCCGTGCCGGTTCGCGGGTAGCCGCGCGTCGGGGGGCCTTCTCAGCTCCCGGTGACGGTCAGCGTGCCCTTCATGCCGACCTGGTCGTGACCGCTCAGCTTGCACACGAACGTGTATTCGCCGGCGGCGAGCGTGACGCGCAGCTCCTTGGCGAGCCCGGGCACCAGCCCCTCGATCTCGTCGATGACCTGCTCGCCCTTGAAGATCTCGAACTCGTGCTCCACGGTCCCGCCGTTGCGCACGTGGAAGCGGACCTCGCCCGCGGGAATGCTGAGGGTCGATGGCGTGAACGCGTACTCAGCCGCGACGACGGCGATCGTGCCGGACGGCGCCGGCGCGATGGAGCCGGTGGCCGTGCCGCCGCAGGCCGCGAGGAACACGGCCATCACCAGCGCGGTGGAGATCGCGGCGGTCCGCCGGAAGATGGGTCGATCAAGGACGAACAGGACGAGCACGGGAACGAGGTATGCGAGGTACCCGATCAGCTCGAACGGCGTCGGCGCGGACCGGTAGCCGAACAGGCCGCGGAGGACGCTGCCGAGCGGGCTCACGTCCGAGAGGATGCCGTTGAGGTCGAACGCCTTGCCCGTGTTCGCGATGAGGCCGGTCTCGCCGAACTCGGCGACCGCATACGCCACCAGGCCAGCCGCGACGAAGATCAGGATCGTGCCGGTGACCGTGAAGAAGCGGCGCAGGTTGATCCGGACGCCTGCGACGAAGATCGCATAGCCAACGCCTGTCGCGACCGCCAACCCCAGGAGGCCGCCGACGACCGTGTCGATGCCCGTCCCGTTGAAGGCGAGGATCGGGATCATGAACAGCACCGTCTCGACGCCCTCGCGGATGACGGCGATGAATGCCAGTGCGACGAGCGCGAACGTGCTGCCTTCGGAGATCGCGACGTCCACGCCGCGCTCCAGCTCGCCCTTGAGCGCCCGACCCTGGCGGCGCATCCAGAACAGCATCCAGGTCAGGACCGTGACGGCCACGATGGCGGCGATGCCTTCCGCCGTCGCCTGCACGACCAGTGGCAGCTTCTCGATCGTGAGCGTGACAACGACACCGATCGCGATCGACAGCGCGACCGCGAGCCCCACGCCCGATGCCACCTTCGGCAGGGCGTCGCGACGCCCGATCTTCACCAAGTACGCGGCCACGATGCCGACGATGAGCGCGGCCTCGAGGCCCTCGCGGAGCATCAGGAAGAACGTGGCGAGCATCGGTTCCGTGTGTCCTCGTCGCGGGTCAAGGGGTCTTGCGCAGTTAGGTCAAGGGGCCTTGAGTAGCGGAGGCTAGCATGCCTTTGGGCGACGTGCTGGCGCGGCGGCGCGGGTGCCGCTCGCCGCGGCGTTCGCGGGTGGCGGCGACTCGTCAACCCTCTTCGTATTCGCGGATTTCGCCGCCGTATCCTTGGTCGTCCGCAGCGATGCCCGTCGCCGTAATACGAGTCCTGAACGACGAGCGCCGATCAAGCGACCGGGCCGCGCGATCAGGCCGCGCGATCAGGCCGCGCGATCGCCTGGCAGGCGCCGCGTCGCTGCGGGAGGTTCGCCGGGAACGATGGATTCGATCGGCAGGTTCAGCGTGCCGACGACACGCGCGAGCGTGACCATCCGCATCGCCCGCAACTTGCCCGTCTCGAGGCGGGAGATCGTCGACTGGCCAAGCCCGACTCGGTAGCCGAGCTGGCGCTGGGTCAACCGCGCGGCGATCCGCCCGCGAAGCACCGCCCGGCCCAGGATCTCGAAACCCTTCCGTTCTGCGGGATTGTCCCTGACGACCCAGGATCATCGATTCATTCCAGAAGGATGCCGGCGCGCTCGTATCTGCCGCCCATCGGCCGCTCATCACGCCCTTGTCTCCGGATTGCTGGCGGGTTTCCTCGCCGAAGGGTTCGCACACAAGGGGTCGGCGCCCTCGGGTCCGCGCCGCACGGTCCGTTCGCGCGGGTTCGTATTGCGGCGACGGGCATCGGTGCGACGTACAAACCGTTCGGCGCCTGATTCCGCGAATACGAAGCCGATGGCGCGACTACGAGCCCGATCTACGCGACGATGTCGGGCCGCCGATAGGGGCCGGTGACGACGACCTCGCCCTCGGACTCGAACGGCTCGGGCCCTGTGTTGCGGACCACGTACCGGTGATGGACCTCCGTGGCACCCGCGGAGAGCATCGCGTTTACCGGGCAATACTTGGTCGCCGAGAGCTCGATCGCTCGGCGGATGGCCGCCTCCTCGACAACCGGACCCTCGACCTCGTGGGTCACGATCGCCATGGTCAGGACCTGTGGATACTCGTCGCGCTGGGTCGCCTCGACGTTGACGCGGTAGGAACTGATCCGCTGGCGCTTCTTGATCGCGATCGAGATGACGTCCATCGCCGAGCATGCGCCCAGGCTGACGGCAACGGCCTCGACCGGACTGAGCTCGCCCTGCTCGACGGTGTCGCCGTAGATGATTGTCCGCGTCGTGCCGGTCGTCGCGACGAAGCGCATCCCGCCCTCGTGGACGATCGATGCCGAGCGGATGCGCGTCACGCGGCGCCCGCCGGCGCTTCGGGGGCGGCCTCGAACTGCTCGTGGTAGAGGCGGGAATACAGCCCGCCCTTCGCGAGCAGCGAGGCATGCGTCCCGCGCTCGACGATTCGACCGCCTTCGTAGACCAGGATAAGGTCCGCCCGGAGGATCGTCGACAGGCGGTGCGCGATGGCGATCGTGGTGCGACCGCGCTCGAGCTGCTCCAGCGCCCGCTGGATGAGCCGCTCGCTGACCGTGTCGAGCGCCGAGGTGGCCTCGTCCAGGATGAGGATGCGTGGGTCCTTCAGCAGGACCCGTGCAATCGCGACGCGCTGCTTCTCGCCGCCAGAGAGCTTGTACCCGCGTTCGCCGACGATCGTGTCGTAGCCCTGCGGCAGCTCCATCACGCGGTCGTGGATGGCCGCCGCCCGCGCCGCCGTCTCGACCTCCTCGCGAGAAGCCTCCGGTTTCGCATAGAGGATGTTCGCGCGGATGGTGTCGTGGAACAGGTACGTCTCCTGCGTCACGAACCCGATCACGCGGCCGAGCGAGACGAGGCTCAGCTTCCGAACATCCATGCCGTCGATCTCCACCGCGCCATCCGCGACGTCGTACAGGCGGGGGACGAGGTAGGTCGTCGTCGTCTTGCCGGAGCCGGACGGGCCAACGAGCGCGACGAGGTCGCCGGGGTTCGCCTCGAAGTCGATCCCCTGGAGGCCGAAGGGCAGTGGCTCCACCGGGGCGAGCGGCAGCGGCGCGGCCTCGGGATCGGTGACCACGGAGGGCGCGGTGGGATACGTGAACGACACGTCGCGGAACCGGATGCGGCCCGCGACGGGCTGGGCGGCAAGGTCGATGGCATCGGGTGCGTCGACGATCACCGGATCCAGCCCGAGGTACTCGAAGATCCGGTCGAACAGCGCGAGCGCGCCCTGGAGCTCCACCTGCACGTTGAGGAGCTGGCCGAGCGGGAAGAACAGGCGCGATTGGAGGGTGGTGAACGCGACGATGTCGCCGATGGTCGGCGCGGATGGGTCGCCCTGGACAGCGAGGTAGCCCGCGAGCCAGTACACGAACGCCGGCGTGATCGAGAAGATCGTGCCGATGATCATGAAGAACCACCGCCCGACCATTGCCTGGCGGACCTGCAGGGTCGCGAGGCGGCGATTGAGCTTGCCGAACCGATCGATCGCCGTCTGCTGCTGGCCGAACGTCTTTGACAGCAGGATGCCCGAGACCGACAGGGTCTCCTCGGTCGCCGCAGACATCTCGGCGAGGGACTTCTGCGTCTCGCCGCGAACCTCGCGGTTGACCTTCCCGACGCGGAACGTCAGGTACATGAAGAACGGCAGCATCCCGAGGCTGAGGACCGTCAGCCGCCAGTCGATGATGAACATCGCGATGACCGTGCTGATCGCGATCGCG
>JANLSG010000256.1:0-19932 GCA_031362295.1 Chloroflexota bacterium | reverse complement strand
GCCGAGATAGCGCGCGATCTTGCGCGCCAGTTCCGGGTTGGCATTCCCGTGGTAGATCTCGAACTGGTCTGCGTACAAGGGTGAAGCCTCTCGCTGGCCGTAGCCCGAGTTCGTGGTCACTGCCTGGTGGGTGGGTCCGCTGGCCCGGTCGAGTCGACGGCGCCCGTCGTCGCGGGGTCGACATCGTCGCCGATGGCGTCGTGGTCCGCAAGTCCGGCCCGGAATGCAGCGATGGCGACGACGCGATCACCCTCCGCCAGGCGCATGACGATGACGCCGCGAGCGCCCGATGCATAGCGGTTGATGGAATTGGTCTCGGTCCGGATGACCTGGCCATGCGCGCTGATGAGCAGCAGCTCCTCGTCTTCCTCCGTGACCTGCTGGACGGCGGCCACATCGCCGGTCTTGCGGCCTTCCAGGGAGATCAGGCCGACGCCCTGTCCACCGCGATGCTTGCGTCGGAACTCGGTGAGCGGGACGCGCTTGCCGTAGCCGGTCTCGGTCAGGACCAGCAGATCCGCGTCCGCCTCCACCACGCTCATGCCCACGACCGCGTCCGCCTGGCGGGCGAGCCGGATGCCGATGACGCCCGCAGCGTCGCGGCCCATCGCACGCACCTCCGACTCCTCGAACCGGGCGAGCTTGCCCTTGGCCGTCGCGATGATGACGTCGTCGTCACCGGTCGACACGTCGACCCAGGCGAGTTCGTCATCGTCGGCGATGGTGATCGCCCGGATGCCGGACGAGCGAACCCGCTCGAACTGTTCCAGCGGGGTCTTCTTGATGATGCCCTTGCGGGTCGCGAGGACCAGGTACGAGCCGGGCGTGAAGTCGGGTAGCGTGATCGTGGCCATCGGGACCTCGCCCGATTCCACCTGGACTCCGGGCAGGTTGATGATCGGGGTGCCCTTCGCCTGGCGACTGGCGTCGACGATCGCATGGACCTTGGCGCTGAACACGCGGCCGCGGTTCGTGAAGAACAGCGCCCAGTCGTGCGTGTTGGCGACGAGCAGGTGCTCAACCGCGTCCTCCTCGCGGGTGACGTGGCCGATGATCCCCTTGCCGCCGCGATGCTGGCGGCGATACGTGGCCACCGGCTGGCGCTTGATGTAGCCGCGCCCGCTGATCGTGACGACGACGTCCTCGTCGGCGATGAGGTCCTCGTCCGTGAGCTCGCGGGACTCGCCGTCCTCGACGCGCGTGCGGCGCTCGCCGGCGTACTTGCGCTTCATCTCGCGCAGCTCGTCCTTGATGATCGAGAGCACGCGGGCGGGATTCGCGAGGATGTCCTCCAGCTCCGCGATCTCCTGGATGACCGCGAGGTACTCGTCCTCGATCTTCTTGCGCTCGAGGGCAGCCAGCCGCGCCAGCCGCATGTCCAGGATCGCCTGGGCCTGCAGCTCGGACAGGTCGAAGCGGCCCATCAGGTTGTTCTTGGCGTTCTCGGTGTCCGCGGACTCGCGGATCGTCTTGATGACCGCATCCAGATTGTCGAGCGCCTTCTTGAGGCCCTCGAGGATGTGCGCGCGGGCGCGTGCCTTGCCGAGGTCGAACTCGGTCCGGCGGCGGACGATCTCGCGCCGGTGCTCCACGTGGTGCTGGAGGACCGACTTGAGCGGCAGCGTCTGGGGCTGCCCGTCCACCAGCGCGAGCATGTTCATGTTGAACGAGGCCTGGAGCGCGGTGTGCTTGAACAGGTTGTTCAGCACCTTGTGCGGGTTCGCGTCCCGCTTGACCTCGATGTACATCCGCATGCCGTCGCGATCCGACTCGTCGCGCAGGTCCGAGATCCCGTCGATCTTCTTTTCCTTGACCAGGTCCGCGATCTTCTCGAGCAGCGCCGACTTGTTCACCTGGTACGGCAGCTCGGTCACGATGATCGCGATCCGATCGCCCTTGACCTCCTCGAAGGCGCACTGGGCCCGCATGATCACGCGGCCGCGGCCGTGGGCATACATCTGGCGGATCGCATCGATCGTTTCCCAGTCGCCGGTGATCGAGCTGCGCTGGCGCTCGAAGCGGAAGATCGTGCCGCCGGTCGGGAAGTCCGGGCCGGACACGACGCGGCACAGGTCGTCGGTGGTGATGTCCGGGTCGTCGATGATCGCGATCGTGGCGTCGACGATCTCGCCGAGGTGGTGCGGCGGGATGTTCGTCGCCATCCCAACCGCGATCCCGGACGAGCCGTTGATCAGCAGGTTCGGGAGCTTCGCCGGCAGGACCGTCGGCTGGCGCTGGGTCCCGTCGTAGTTGTCCTCGAAGTCGACGGTCTCCTTGTCGATGTCGGCGAGCAGCTCGCCGGCCATTGCCGTCAGCCGAGCCTCCGTGTAGCGCATGGCCGCCGCGGCGTCGCCATCGACCGAGCCGAAGTTGCCCTGGCCATCGACGAGCGGGTAGCGGAGCGAGAAGTCCTGGGCGAGGCGGACAAGTGCGTCGTACAGCGCCACGTCCCCATGCGGGTGGTACTTGCCCATCACCTCGCCGACGATCGCGGCGCACTTGCGATAGGAGCTCGTGGCCGAGAGCCCCATCTCGCCCATCGTGAACAGGACGCGTCGATGCACCGGCTTCAGCCCGTCGCGGACGTCCGGCAGCGCGCGCGACACGATGACGCTCATCGCGTAGTCGAGGTACGAGACCTTCATCTCGTCCTCGATGCGGATCGACCGGATGTTGCCGGGGTTGTCGAGCACGTTGGCGGCTCCCTAGGTCAGTGGGGGTTGGGGCATCGGCCGGCCGAGGCCCATGCCCGCGAAGCGTTCCGCGAGCTCGGCGGCGATGGAGGTGGCGGGTGTGCCGGCACGGCGGCGGATTCCGGCAAGCTGCTCGCGAATCTCATCGGCGTCGGCGGGATCAAGCTTGGAGAGGCTGTCGCGAATCACCCACGCGCGGTGTCCGTCCGCACCCGCGGCGGCGGTCCGTGCCTGCTCGCGAAGCGCGTCGGTCGTTGCCTCGCGATCGACCACGGTCATCGACCGATACGCCCACGACAGCGCCTTCTGGACGTCCGGCTCCGAGTCGCCGATGAGCGTGCCCAGGAGTGCGAGCGCGTGGGTCGCGACGTCCGGCTCGCGCCCGAGTCGACGGTCGACGGACGGCATCGTGGCGATCGCGGAGCCGACGAGACGACGTTCCCAGCGTGAGGGCGCGACCGTGAGCTGCTCCAGCTCCGCCCAGCGGTAGGACTCCGCCAGGATGCCCTTGCCGTACGGGTGGGCGAGCGTGTCGACGGTGATCCAGTCGTCGGCGTCCCTGGCGGCACGGCGCAGGAGCTGCCACGTTCGCTCCGGGTCCTTCGCGATCGTGCGCTGGAGGGTCGTGATCGCGAACCAGCGCGCCTCGCGCTCCGGCTCCCGGAGCAGGCGGTCGGCGACGACGAGCAGCTCCGCCGGCGAGACCTTGCGCGACGCCCGCTCGAACGCCCGGCGCACGGCGACCTGGAGCGGCGTCCGAACCCCGTGCGTGGGCCCGATTCCCGGCGCCACGAACGCCTGCCCGGCCTTGTACTCGGGATCCGCGAGCTCACGGAATGCGGCCGCGAGCTGGGCCGCGAACGCGGCCGGGTCGGAGAGCAGGTCGGCGAGTGCCGCGCCCAGCCCCGCCGCGCATGCCGCACGGGCCGCGATGGTCGTCGCCGCGTGATCCGCGGTGGCGCGCGCCGGCCACGCCGCCGCGCGCTTCGGCTCGGTTGCGGTCTCGCTCATCACTCGGCGCCCGCCGGCGTCCGGCGCATTCCGTAGCGGGCCTGCAGCCGCGCGAGCTGGTCCGGCGGCAGCGCGATGAACGTTCCCTCGGCGGTCGCGAGCACCTCGCCCGTGGCCGCATCGAGCACCTTGCCCTCGGTCCGGCTTGCCCGCCGGTGCATCTCCAGCACGCGGCCCTCGGCGCGAATGGCGTGTCCGGTCCGGATCGGCTTGCGGAAGACGACGTTCAGGCGAGCGGTGACGCCCCACGTTCCCCGGCCGATCACGGACCAGGCCATGACCTCGTCGAGGATCGTGCACACGATCCCGCCATGGACGACCGAGTCCCAGCCCTGGAACCCCGGCGCGAGGGTGGTCTCGATCCACGCACCGTCCGGATTCGTGTGGATCTGGAGCTGGAGGCCGTGCTCGTTCAGTTCGCCGCAGGCGAAACAGTGATGCGGCTCGAACGCAAACCCACCTTCCTCGTCGCGCTGGCGCGGCGCCGTCGCCACCGGCGAGGCGACCTCAGATGTCAAGGTTGCGGACCTTTCGAGCCTCGGCCTTGATGAAGTCGCGGCGAGGCTCGACCTTCTCGCCCATGAGCTTCGTGAAGATCGCGTCCGCTTCGCCGGCGTCGTCGATCTCGGCGCGCATCAGCGTCCGCGTCTCCGGGTTCATCGTCGTGTCCCAGAGCTGGTCGGCGTTCATCTCGCCGAGGCCCTTGAACCGTTGGACGGAGATGTTCTTGACGTTGAAGTCCTTGATGATCTTGTCGCGCTCCTTCTCGGACTGCGCGTACTTGGTGACCTTGCCCGTGGACACGCGGTAGAGCGGCGGCTGGGCGATGTACAGGTAGCCCGCCTCGATCACCTTGGGCATGTGGCGGTAGAACAGGGTCAGGAGCAGCGTCCGGATGTGGGCGCCGTCGACGTCCGCGTCCGTCATGATGATGATCCGGTGATATCGGAGCTTCGTGAGATCGAAGCTGTCGTCGATGCCCTCGATGCCGGCACCCAAGGCAATGATCAGTGGGCGCACGTTCTCGCTCGCGACGATCTTGTCCAGGCGCGCCTTCTCGACGTTCAGGACCTTGCCGCGGAGCGGGAGGATGGCCTGGTATCGCCGGTCGCGGCCCTGCTTTGCCGAGCCGCCAGCCGAGTCGCCCTCGACGATGAACAGCTCGCTCCTGGCCGGGTCGCGCTCCTGGCAGTCGGCGAGCTTGCCGGGCAGCGAGAGGCCGTCGAGCGCGCCCTTGCGGATGACGAGGTCGCGCGCTTTGCGGGCAGCCTCGCGGGCGCGCGATGCCGTCAGGCACTTGTCGATGATGCGGCGGCCGTCGCCCGGATTCTCCTCGAGGTACTGGGTCAGGCTGTCCGTGACAGCCGTCTGGACCTGGCCCTTGACCTCCGCGTTGCCGAGCTTGGCCTTGGTCTGGCCCTCGAACTGCGGATCGGTCAGCTTGACGCTGATCACCGCGGTGAGGCCCTCGCGGACGTCGTCACCGGACAGGTTCGCGTCCGAGGTCTTCAGCACGCCGGCCTTGCGCGCCCAGTCGTTCAGGGAGCTGGTGAGGGCGGCACGGAAGCCCGTGACGTGCGTGCCGCCGTCGACCGTGTTGATGTTGTTCGCGAAGGCCAGCACGTTCTCCGTGTACGTGTCGTTGTACTGGAGGGCGACCTCGACCATGGTCTCGCCCTCGCGGCGCTCGACGTAGATCGGGCGGCTGTGCAGCGCTTCCTTGTTCCGGTTCAGGTGGCGCACGAACGACTGGAGCCCGCCCTCGAAGTAGAACGACCGCTCCCGGTCGATCCGCTGGTCGATGAACGTGATCCAGACGCCCTTCGTGAGGTAGGCCGACTCGCGCAGGCGCTGGGTGATCGTCTCGAACGAGTACTCCGTCGTCTCGAACATCTCGGGATCGGCGCGGAACTGCGTCTTGGTGCCGCGGCGGTCGCCCTGCGGTCCCACGCGTGTCACCGAGCCGGTCGGCTTGCCGCGCTTGTATTCCTGCGCCCAGACGCTGCCGTCCCGGGACGTCTCGACTCGCAACCACTCGGAAAGCGCGTTGACCACGCTCACGCCGACGCCGTGCAGGCCGCCGGAGACCTTGTACCCGCCGCCCCCGAACTTGCCGCCCGCGTGGAGCACCGTGTGGACGACCTCCAGGGCGTCCTTGCCCGTCGCGTGCTTGCCCACCGGGACGCCACGGCCGTCGTCGATGACCTCGACCATCCCGTCGGGCATGATCGTGACCCGGATGGTCCGGGCATGGCCGGCCATCGCTTCGTCGATCGAGTTGTCGACGACCTCCCAGACCAGGTGATGGAGCCCGCGGACGTCCGTCGACCCGATGTACATGCCCGGGCGGCGACGGACTGCCTCGAGCCCCTCGAGGACCTGGATGCTCGCGGCGGTGTAATCAGAGCCGGGCGCGGCCTTCTTCCGGCGAGCCCCGCTGCCTCCGATCGCGCCGTTCGTGTCGATCGTCGACGCAGTCGGCTTCGTGCGAGGTTCGGTCACGCGTTTCCTCCAACCAGGCGCTGATAGATACGCGCGAGCTCGTCGTCGCCGTAGTAGTCGATCACGATTCGGCCGCCCCGTTTGGTCCGGGTCAGGCTGACCTTCGTCCCGAGCGAGCGTCGGATGTCCTCTTCGACACGCTCGACTTCCTGGTCCCTCGGCGATGGGGCCGTCCCGGGTCGCGGTTCGCGGGGCTCGCGGATCCGGCGCACCAGCTCCTCGGTCTGGCGCACCGAGAGGCCCTCGTCGACGACCATGCCAACGACGCGTGCCTGTCCATCGGTCGGCAATCCGCCGAGCGCACGCGCGTGCCCCTCGGTGATGCGCCCATCGGCGATCGCGTCCTGGACTTCCTGGTGCAGGTCCAGGAGCCGGAGCGTATTGGCGACGGTGGATCGGGCGCGCCCGACTCTTGCGGCGAGGTCGTCCTGGCTGAGCGCGAACTCGTCGATGAGCTGCCGATAGGCTCGTGCCGCTTCGATGGGGTCGAGGTCCTCGCGCTGGAGGTTCTCGACGAGCGCGAGCTCCAGCTGCTGCCGATCAGCAAGCTGGCGCACGATCGCCGGAATTCGCTCCAGGCCGACGATTCGCGCGGCGCGGACGCGGCGCTCTCCGGCGACGAGCTGGTAGCCGTCGATCGTCTCGGTCACGAGGATCGGCTGGATCACGCCGTGGTGGCGGATGCTCTCGGCGAGCGTGGCGAGCGCGTCGTCGCTCATGCGCAGGCGGGGCTGGCGGGGGTTCTCGCGGATGCGCGCGAGCGGGATCTCGATGGAACCCGTCGTTGAAGCGGAGCGCTGGGGGATGAGCGCCGCAAGGCCGCGCCCGAGGCCCTGCGGCCGGTCGTTGCGCAGGGTCATGCGAGCACCGCCTGCGTCGCATCCGGTGAGAAGTCGCGCGGCCGCATCGCACCCGGCCGCTCGTCGCGGACCCGGATCTCGTCGGCGAGCTCACGGTATGCCTCGGCGCCACGGGACCCGGGGGCATAGAGGTGGATCGGCAGCCCGTGGCTGGGCGCCTCCGACAGGCGGACATTCCGCGGGATCACGGTGTCGTACACACGATCACCCAGGTGGCGCCGCACCTCGTCCCCGACCTCCGTGCTGAGGCGGGTCCGGCTGTCGTACATCGTCAGCACGGCACCCTTGACCTCCAGCCGCGGGTTGAGGTGATCGGTGACCAGGCGGATCGTGGCCAGGAGCTGTCCGAGGCCCTCCAGCGCGAAGTACTCGCACTGGATCGGGACGAGGGTGGAATCCGCGGCCGTCAGGGCATTGATCGTCAAGAGGCCTAGCGAGGGCGGGCAATCGATCAGGAGGTAGTCGAACCGATCCCGGATAGGGTCGAGCAGGCCTGCGAGCCGCCGTTCTCGTTGCTCCAGCGGCGTGAGCTCCACCTCGGCGCCGGCCAGGGCGATCGATGACGGAATCAGCGTGACGCCCTCGATGGCGGTGTCGATCGCAAGCTCGTCGAGCTGCACCTGGTCGATGACGGCGTCGTACACGGATCGATCGCGGGTTCGATCGATCCCGAAGGCGCTGGTGGCGTTGCCCTGGGGGTCCAGGTCGACGACGAGGACGCGTTCACCCGCGAGGGCCAGGTAGCTGGCCAGATTGACAACCGTCGTGGTCTTTCCGACGCCGCCCTTCTGGTTGGCACAGGCGATCGTCTCGCCCACTCAGGTGATCATCCGGCGTTCATTCACAGGAGTTGATTCTAGCATCGGGAGGGTCCTCACTCCCCCGACGGGCGGTGTCCAGCCAGGGTCCGCAAGTCTGCTGGATCGGCCTTTACCGGCGCTTATCGCCCGATTGTCCAGGTCGCCCCGTGTTTCACGTGAAACACGGCGTCGCGGGCCGTTCCAGTCGCCAAACGACGAGCGGCAATACGCCATCCGTGCCATTGCCCGTCTTCGCGCCGCCGTGGGATACTTGCCGGACGACGCGGCCTTGCCGACCGCTCGTCGCCGCGAGGGCTCAGGTTCGCGCGCGACCCCTCCGCCCGCCGAGGACCGATCGCCGTCTCATGAGCCTCCTCCTCGCCGCGATCGGGGCAACCGTCATCGCGCTCGTCGAAGTCACGCTCGCGCCGTACATCACCGTGGGGAACGCAGGCCCGCACCCCGTCCTCGTCGGAGGGGTCATCTGGACCATTACTGCCGGGATAGACCGGGGGATCACGTGGGCCTTCGTCGGAGGAATCGTTCTTGACTCGCTGTTGGGCCGTTCGCTCGGGACCTCGGCCTTCGCCTTGCTCCTGGCAGTTGGCGCGGCAGCGCTCATCGCCCACCCATTCCCGCGACTACGCCTTGTCGCGCCGATCGTTGCCGTCCCGATCCTCAGCTTCGCGTACTCCGTGGTGATCCTTGCCCTCGCCACGTCGACGCAGCCGGGCCTCTCGACCGGGGATCCGGTGAAGCTCCTCGTGCCGGGCGCGATGTACGACGGGCTGCTCGGCATGTTCCTTGGACCGCTAGCGGTCACGCTCCATGACCGCCGCACGGTCGCCGAGCGCCCCGACTGGTGAGCACCTACCTCGACGGCCGACCGGTCCCGGCGCCGTCGCGCCTTCGATTTCTCGCGTTCGGGCTTGCCGTCGTGCTCGGCGCCGCGGCGCTATCCGCGCGCCTGTTCGCGATCCAGGTCGGCGGGGCGACGCCATATGCCGCTCTGGCAGCCACGACGCGCACGGTTCTCGAGGCTCTTCCGTCGTCGCGCGGCGTGATCTACGACAAAACGGGCAAGCCGCTCGTGTCCAACATCGCCTCGTACAGCGTCAAGGTCCGACCATCCGACCTTCCGGAATCGAAGCGAGCCGAGGTCGTCCAGACGCTCGCAGCCCTGATCGACACCGACCCCTCCGAGATCAACGTCGCGATCGACTCCAACCCGGGCTCGCGCTTCGAGCTCGTTCGCGTCGCCCAGGACGTGGCTCCGAATGTTGCCGCGTTCATCGCGGAGTCCCGCACGGAGCTTCCGGGCGTCGAAGTCGTCGTCGAGACCCGCCGGAACTATGAGCTCGGGTCGCTCTTCGCCCAGGTGCTCGGCTACACGGGTCCGATCAGCGGCAGCGAGCTGCTCGACATGAAGCAGGACGGCTACCTGCCCGATGACCTGCTGGGTCGTGCGGGTGTCGAATCCACCTACGAGGAGGTCCTCCGCGGGCAGTACGGGCTCCAGACCGTCGAACGGGACGCCGCGGGCCGCGAGATCCAGGTGGTCCGAACGGACCGGGCGCCGGTCGCCGGCAGCTCGGTGCGCCTGACGATCGACGCCCACGAGCAGTCGATCGCCGAGCAGACGCTCAAGTGGGGCATGAAGGCCGCGGGGCTCAAGCGCGGCGTGATCATCGTCATGAACCCGCAGACGGGCGAGATCCTGGCGATGGTCAGCCTCCCGACGTACGACGACAACACGTTCAGCCAGGGAGTCAGCAACGAGGAATACGCGGCCCTCCTGAACGATCCCGGCAAGCCACTCGTCAACCACGCGATCAGCGACGTCTATCCGCCGGGCTCAACCTACAAGCTCGTCGCCGGCATCGGTGTCCTGCAGGACCACAAGATCACGCCGTCCACGCGAATCAAGACGGCGGGCTACCTGACGCTGGGCGGGATCAAGTTCCGTGACTGGAACCAGGTCGGTTTCGGGATGTGCAACATCTACTGCGGCTTCAGCCACTCGAGCGACACGTTCTTCTACCAGGCGGCCGCGATGCTCGGCATCGATCGCCACGGCTACTGGGGCCACCAGCTCGGCTTCGGCGCCCAGACGGGGATCGACCTGCCGGCCGAGGCGAGCGGCACCGTGCCGACCAACCAGTGGAAGCTCGACACGCTCGGCCTTCCGATCTACCCCGGCGAGACCTACCTGGCCGGCATCGGCCAGGGCTACGTGGCGGTCACGCCGCTTCAGCTGCTCAACGCGTACAGCGCGCTCGCGAACGGCGGCACCCTGTACGCGCCGCACGTCGTCGGCGAGACGATCGCCCCGGACGGGACGGTGACCAAAGTCCAGCCCAGGGTGATCGGCAAGCTGGACGCCTCCGGAAACGTGTTGCGCGTCATGCGCAGAGCGGCGCGCCTGGTGGTCACGAGCCGCCACACCTTCAACCTCGTCGACCTGCCGATCGTCGTCTCCGGCAAGACGGGCACGGCCCAGTTCAGCGGCAAAGCCAAGAACCTGCCGTTCCACCAGTGGTTCGTGGCCTTCGTCCCCAAGGACCCCTGGAAGACGTCGTCGGACCCGGGTGGTTTCAAGGCCGTCGCGCGAACCGACTCGGAGCTGGCGATCGTCGTGCTCGCCTACAACTCGCGGGCAAAGGGCAACGCGGCGACCGAGATGGTCAAGTACTTCCTGCAGCTCCACTTCGGGATCAACAAGGACATCCGGAACTTCTACCTGATGAAGAGTCGAGACCTTCGGTGACCCCGTGAGCATCGTCAGCGCCCGCTCCTCGCGACCCAATCGGTGGACGGCGGCGCGCGTCAGCGTCGTCTGGCGCTCGTTCGACTTCCAGCTCGCCACCTATGCGGCGCTGCTGCTGTGCTTCGGCCTGGCGATGGCCTACAGCAACTCGACCGCGAGCGGCAGCGGCGTGCTCGATGGGTCGTCGGTGTTCCTCCGCGCGCTCATGTGGACCGCGATCGCTGTGGCGGTCTTCATCGTCGCCACGACCTTCGACTACCACTGGCTGAAGACGTTCGCGTGGCCGCTCTACCTGGTCCAGCTCGGGCTGCTCGTCACGACGCTGGCGATCGGTGGCGGGGTCGGCGGGACGTCCCGCTGGGTTTCGATCTTCGGGCTGCAGTTCCAGTTCAGCGAGCTCGCCAAGGTCCTGATGATCGTGGTCCTGGCGAACTACCTCGGAAGTCGCGTCGGGCGGCTCGGCTCGCTCTGGTCGCTCCTCGGGGCGGGGATCCTGGCCGGGCCGCCGTTCCTCCTCGTGCTTCTTCAGCCGGACCTCGGGACGGCGCTGGTCTTCGGCGCAATCCTCGTCGCCACGGTGTTCATGTCGGGCGCCAGCCTGCGCTGGCTCGGTGTGCTGGCGGCTGCCGCGGTCGCGGCGTTCCCGTTCGTCTGGACGTACGTGCTCGCCGACTACCAGAAGTCCCGACTCACGGCCTTCCTCAACCCGATGGCCGACATCCAGGGCGCCGGCTACCAGCTCTTCCAGGCGCAGATCGCGGTCAGCTCAGGCGGGTGGTTCGGGCTCGGGCTCACCAACGGCACGCAGAACGCCGGAGCGCTCCTCCCGGTGCAGGACACCGACTTCGTGTTCGCCATCCTCGCCGAGGAGCTCGGGTTCATCGGCGCGCTCGTGGTCCTGGGGCTTTTCGTGGCCCTGCTGTGGCGTGTGCTCACCGCCGGCTGGCGGTCGAAGGACCCGTTCGGCACGATCTTCGCCTGCGGGGTCGCGGCGATGCTCCTGTTCCAGCTGTTCGTGAACGTGGGCATGGTGATCGGGATCATGCCGATCACCGGCATCCCGCTCCCGTTCATCAGCCACGGCGGTGCGTCGCTGATCAGCATCGCGCTCGCCCTGGGCATCCTCCAGAGCATCAACATCCGCCAGGGCCGCGCCGAGTGGTGAGCGACCAGCTCTAGAGCAGCACCAGCAGGACGAGCAGCACGGCGACGATTGCCGCGCCGGTCAGCAGCCTCATGCAACCTTGTGGATCCATGCCCTAAGGATGGCGCCGGTGTGGCGCCGAGGTCAATGGCCACCAGCCGCCAGGCGAGCAGGGACGACGGAACCGCGGTGCCAAGGGCGGGACGCTGCGGGCTGAGAAGCTCACTCCTGAGCGGAGGACGGAGATTGCGAAGGCAGCTGCGGCAGTGCGGTGGCGGTCCCGGGAGAGCCTGTAGTCCAAAGGCTTGGACGCTCGACTGCGGCAAATGGGTCCTCGGCTGGAGGGCGCGGTAGTCGGATCGAATCCTCGATCTTCTGCAAGATCGGGGCCGCTACGTAGGAACGGCCTCGCTTCTCGCCCTCCGTTGCGAGGAAGCCTGCCGATACGAGAGCCTGCAGATCACGGCCAGCGATCAGATCGCTGACATCCGCCACCTCCCTGTAGGTCGCGTTGCGAAGACGGAAGCCAAGAGCGGCGTTGAAGATCGGTGCGACACAACGCTCCGGAAGCTTCCGCTTGGAGATCTCGTTCGAGATCGCCTCCCAGCGACGCTCGGCTTCGTGCGCTCTGCGTGCTAGTCGTTGGGCCTGGGCGAGGTGTGCCGACAGGACGAAACGTACCCATGGACGCGCGTCCCTCTCAGGATGGTATGAGGCAAGGCCAACCTGACCGAGCACCTCGTAGTACGGCTCGGTGTTTTCCCCCAGCCATTCCTCGATGCTCGAAAATGGCGGCGCAACGATGCCTTCACGAGCGAGCACAAGCGTCTGGATACACCGCGCCATGCGCCCGTTTCCGTCCCTGAAGGGGTGGATCATGACAAGGTTGAGGTGCGCCATCGCTGCGCGGACCATCACCGGCTCGCCCGATAGATCCGCGCGCAATGCCTCGGCGAATTCGCGCATCAGCACCGGCACTTCGAGGGCATCGGGACCGGTGTACACGTTCTCCTGCAGTCGCTCGTTTCTGACGTAGACAGGCCCGGGGCGCCATCGACCTGGGCTCTTTGCCTTGTCGTGCCGAAGCATCATGTAGTGCAGCGAGCGGATCAACGATTCGTCATACGCAAACTGTGGATCGTCGGCTAGCTGCATCACATAGGTCATCGCGTCTCGATAGCCGGCGACCGCGAGGGCGGCCTCGCTGTCCGTATCGGTTGGCTCGTTGCCAGCCACCGCCGCGAGCGCGTCATCGAGGCTGACGACATAGCCCTCGATGCTGTTCGAGCCCTGGATGGCGCGCGCGAACATCACCTTCCGTAGAAGCCCAACCCAATCTTGGGGGGCCGTCAGTTGGTGGCGCAGGGCGTGGCGCATTTCGTCGATTCGAGCGACGACCGAGCGCTCGGGGTCGGTGAGGTCAGGGGTTCGGAAGAGCATGATAGATAGTCTGTTATTATCCATCGTCGCGTTGGATACTTACCAACGTCGTGATGGACAGTATCACACTTACCGACCTGACACCAAGGGCTACCTCCATCGTCTCCATGGGATCGAGGGTGACAAAGTCGCTGTCCTCTTAACTCGGACAGAATCGCTGTCCCTTCACACACAGCGACCTGCCTCGATTGACGCTCAGGGGCCCTCGCCGTACAATCCCGGGTCTTGCCCCGGTTCACCGTGGCGACCCTTCCTGACCATTCGGCTGCGGCTTGCCGCCGCGCGACCACCCATCACGCCCCAGGGGTTCCATGTACGCAGTCATCGAGACCGGCGGAAAGCAATATCGCGTCGAGGTCGGCACTGAGCTCGAGATCGAGCTGCTCGACGAGGGCGCCGGCGAGACGGTCGCGTTCGATCGAATCCTGCTCGTCGCCGATGGCGATGCGGCATCGATCGGTCGACCGGTGGTCGAGAACGCCAGCGTCTCCGCGGAGGTCCTCCGCCGCGACCGCGGTGAAAAGCTCATCAGCTTCAAGTACCGCCCCAAGGCGCGCAGTCGCGTCAAGAAGGGCCATCGCCAGGAGCTGACGGTCATCCGGATCAGCGACATCGTCCTCGACGGCAAGAGCGCCGCGACGGAGTACGCCGAGGTGCAGGCCAAGCGCAAGACCGAGCGCGAGAAGCTCCAGGCAGCCGCGCGCAAGCAGGCCGAGCAGGACGCGGCCCTCGCCGCGAAGCTCGCCGCGGACGCCGCTGCCGCTGCCACGGCCGCGAAGCCCGAGAAGGGCGCCAAGGCCGAGAAGGCCACGAAGCCGGCAAAGGCTGAGGCCAAGACCACGACGAAGGCGACGACCAAGGCCACCAAGGCCGATACCACCGACGCGGGGGCCAGGAAGGCCACCAGCAGGGCGAAGACGCCCAAGAGCAGCAAGGACTAAGGGATGGCACACAAGAAGGCCGGCGGTTCGGTCAAGAACGGCCGCGACAGCGTCGGGCAGCGACTCGGGATCAAGGCCGGCGATGGCCAGTCCGTGTCGGCCGGCACGATCATCGTCCGCCAGCGCGGGATGACCTTTCTCGCCGGGCCGGGCACTGACCTCGGTGGCGACTACACGTTGTTCGCGACGATGGCCGGCAAGGTCAAGTTCGAGCACGCAACCAAGAGCAAGAAGCGCGTCCGCGTCATCGCGGCCGAGGCCGTGGCGGAGACCGCATGAAGCCCGAGATCCATCCCAAGTACTTCGAGGCAAAGGTCCACTGCGGCTCGTGCGGCCGCGAATGGACCGTCGGCTCCACGCGAACCGAGCTGCGCGTCGACGTCTGCGGCAACTGCCACCCGTTCTACACGGGCACCCAGAACATCATCGACACGGCCGGCCAGGTCGAGCGCTTCACCAAGCGCCTGGAGCGCCAGGTCCGCGCTTAGATCCCCAGGCTCGGGGCTCGCGCGCGACTCGCGCCGCTAGACTTCGCGGGCAATGCCAAGTTTCAGCTACGGCGGACAGGCGCTCATCGAGGGCGTGCTCATGCGTGGCCGCGATGCGATCGCGGTCGCGTTTCGCCATCCCGATGGACACATCGTCTGGGCCTCGGAGCCGCTGAACAGCGGGCCCCACGCCTGGCGCCTGGCGCGCGCGCCCTTCGTACGCGGGCTGATCGTCCTGTACGAGACGTTGGTCGTCGGCACGCGCTGGCTGATCCGCAGTGCCAACATCCAGGCGAGTGCGGACGGGATCGAGCTCGGCAAGGGCTCCATCGCCCTGATGCTCGGGCTGACGCTCGTGCTGGGCGTCGGGGTGTTCTTCCTCCTGCCGCTGTTCGTCGCGACCCTGACCACCGCGAGCGTCACCCAGGACTGGGTCCAGCACGTGGTCGAGGGCCTCGTCCGCGTCGCGATCTTCCTTGGCTACCTCACGCTGATCTCGCGCATGCCGGACATCCGACGGGTGTTCGAGTACCACGGCGCGGAGCACATGACGATCCACGCCCTCGAGGCGGGCGACCCGCTCACCACGGACGCCGTGCGCAAATACCCGACCGCGCACCCGCGCTGCGGTACCGAGTTCCTCGTCGTCGTGATCATCCTGTCGATCTTCGCGTTCAGCCTGGTCGGACGGCAGAGCCTCCCGATCATGATCGTGAGCCGACTGCTGCTGATCCCGGTGATCGCGGGCATCGGTTACGAGATCCTCAAGTTCGGGGCGAAGCACCGCGCCAACCCGATCGTCAAGGCGATCATGGCGCCGGGCATCCTCGTGCAGATGATCACCACCAAGCGCCCAACGGACGACCAGATCGAGGTCGCGATCGTCTCGATGGAGCAGGCCCTCGAGGCGGACGGCGAGACCGTGCCGACAGGCTCCGAGCTTCCGGAGCGCGAGCGGCTGGAGCCGGGGCCAGCCGCCGCCCCCGCGTGACGCGCCGCGCCCCGACGGGGCAGACGGCACCCCGATGAGCACCCAGAACATGCTCGACGCGAAGCTCGACGAGGTCGCGAAGCAGTACGACGCGATCACCGCGGAGCTCTCGCTCCCGGAGACGTCCCGCGATCTGGAGGCGTTGAAGCGACTCGGGCGCGAGCAGAAGCGCCTCGAACCCGCAGTCGAGGCATATCGCCGGCTGCAGGACACCCGTGCGGAGCTCGCGGGCGCGCACGAGATGCGTGACACCGAGACGGACGACGAGATGCGGCGCATGGCCCAGGACGAGATCGAGCGGCTGGTCGCGCAGGAGGCGGAGCTCCTGGACCAGCTCAAGGTCCACCTGCTGCCGCGCGACCCGGCCGACGACGGCAACGTGATCCTGGAGATCCGTGCCGGCGCGGGCGGCGAGGAGGCGGCGCTCTTCGCGGCCGAGCTGCTTCGCATGTACCTCGCCTACGCAGGCCGGCACAAGTACAAGGCCGAGGTCATGAGCCTCCACGAGACGGGCATCGGTGGCGTGAAGGAGGCGATCGTCGAGATCGCCGGCGATGGCGCGTACTCCCGGCTCAAGTTCGAGAGCGGGACCCACCGCGTCCAGCGCGTGCCTGCCACGGAATCGTCCGGGCGGATCCACACCTCGACGGCGACCGTCGTCGTGATGCCCGAGGTGGAGGAGACCGAGATCGAAATCGATGAGGTTCGCGACGTCAGGATCGACGTCAAGCGCGCCTCGGGTCCCGGCGGGCAGTCCGTGAACACCACGGACTCCGCGGTGCGGATCACGCACCTGGAGACCGGGCTCGTCGTGGAGATCCAGGACGAGAAGAGCCAGCACAAGAACAAGGCCAAGGCATTTGCCGTGCTCCGCGCCCGCCTGCAGGAGTTGGAGCGAAAGCGCCAGCGCGAGGCGGATTCGGTGGCGCGCAAGTCGCTCGTCGGAGCGGGCGATCGATCGGACAAGATCCGGACCTACAACTACCCGCAGGACCGGGTCACGGACCACCGCGTCAACGAGGACCTCTCGAACCTGCCCAGGGTGCTGGGGGGCGAGCTGGACAAGCTGATCGACACGCTGATCACCACGGACCAGGCCGAGCGGCTCTCTGCCCTCGTCGAGGCGTCGCCGGACTGACCCATGGCGACCGTGCGGGAGCTCCTGGACGTGGCGGTCGCGCGGCTGCGCGAGTCGGGTTCCGAGAGCGCACGGCTGGACGCGGAGCTGCTCCTCGGCTACGCAATCGACATCGATCGGACAACGGTCA
Organism: Chloroflexota bacterium; assembly: GCA_031362295.1. Taxonomy (GTDB): domain Bacteria; phylum Chloroflexota; class Limnocylindria; order Limnocylindrales; family CSP1-4; genus UBA5189. The sequence goes on along the minus strand of JANLSG010000256.1, from coordinate 3,027 downwards.
TCGCGCATACGGATGCGCCCGTTGGCGACGGTGCGGCCGCGCGCTTCGAGGCGGCCCTCGACCGACGGGTCGCGGGTGAGCCCGTCGCGTACATCCGCGGGTTCAAGGAGTTCAACGGCCTCGCCTTCGGGGTCGATCCGCGCGCGCTGATCCCTCGCCCGGAGACCGAGCTGCTTGTGGGCCTCGCGGAGCTGGAGGTCGTGCGCCGGCTCATCGGCGCGCCGCGGGCGAAGGGCGCGCCGCCGATCCGCCTGATCGACGTCGGCGTGGGCAGCGGGGCGGTCGCCGTGACGCTTGCCGTGCTGCTCCGCCGCCGGAAGATGCTCGACGAGGTCGCGATCAGCGCAACCGATGTCTCCGAGGACTCGCTCCAGCTCGCCCGCGAGAACGCGGTGGCACACGCGGTGGGCGATCGGATCGAGTTTGCGCAGGCGGACCTGCTGCCGGGCGGCAGCGTGGAGCGGTGGGACGTCGTGCTCGCAAACCTGCCGTACGTGCGCAGCGCCGCGGTCCCGGAGCTCCCGGTCGCCGCGTCGTTCGAGCCGGCAATTGCGCTCGACGGCGGCCCGGACGGGCTGCAGCTGATTGGGCGACTCCTGGACGCGTTTCCCGGCGCGCTGGCGAGCGGCGGCGTGGCCATGCTGGAGATCGGCGGCGACCAGGCCGTCGAGATGCGGGCGCTCGCCGCGGAGCGACTCCCGAGCTGGTCATGCGAGATCGAGCTGGATCTTGGCCGGCTGCCGCGGGTGGCGATCCTCCGACCCGCCGCCCGGGCCGGCCAGGCCGGCCAGGCCGGCTGAGCCGCCGCGCCGTGGCCAGACGACTCGTCGACGGCCCGGAGGCGCGCGCCGAGGCCGTTCACGTGCTGCGCGCGGGCGGCGTCGTCGCCATCCCGACCGATACGGTCTACGGAATCGCGGTCGCGCTCCAGACCCCGGGCGGGATCGAGCGGCTGTTCGCCGCCAAGTCGCGGCCCCCGGACAAGGCGATCGCGCTCCTCCTCGCGGACGCCGCGCAGGCTGCGGAGATCGGGCAGATGACCGTGGGGGCGCGAGCCCTGGCCAACGCGTTCTGGCCCGGCGGGCTGACCCTTGTCGTGCCGCGCCGAACTGACCGGCCGCTGCCGGCCGCGCTGACGGGCGGAGAGTTCGCGCCCGGCGCGATCCCCACCGTGGGGCTTCGCGTACCCGCCCACGACGCGCCACGCGCCCTCGCTCGCAAACTTGGCCCGCTGCCAACGACATCGGCCAACCGGTCTGGCGAACCGGAGGCGAGGGATGCCGCCGAGATCGAGGCGCTGCTCGGAGGGGCGCTGGACCTCATCCTCGACGGTGGCCCGTCGACCGGCGGACCTGCGTCGACCGTCGTCGACTGCACCGGCGAGACGCCCGTGATCCTCCGCCCCGGCGTGATCCCTGCGGCCGCCATCGAGGCCGTCCTCGCCGGGGATTGATGTGGGACGATACCGGCGAGGAATCCACGACGGCCACGGGGTGAAAGGCGCCGCATGACGACTACGAGCGAATCTCGCCTCGGCTTTGCTCGGCTGGCCGACGTCGATCCCGACCTGTGGCACGCGATGCTCCAGGAACGCGACCGCCAGCGCGACAAGATCGAGCTCATCGCGAGCGAGAACTACACGTTCGCGGCGGTCATGGAAGCGCAGGGCTCGTGGCTCACGAACAAGTACGCCGAGGGCCTGCCCGGCAAGCGCTACTACGGTGGCTGCGAGTTCGTGGACATCGCCGAGGTGCTCGCCCAGGAGCGCGCGCTGGCCCTCTTTCCGGGCGCCGAGCACGTCAACGTGCAGCCCCACTCCGGCGCCCAGGCGAACATGGCCGCGTACTTCAGCGTCCTCCAGCCCGGCGACCGGATCCTGGGCATGAATCTCGCCCACGGCGGGCACCTCACCCACGGGTCGCCGGTCAACTTCTCCGGGCGGCTCTACGCAGTCCATGCGTACGGCGTGGACCGCCAGACCGAGCGCATCGACTACGACGCCCTCGAGGCCGCCGCGCGCGAGACCCGGCCCAAGGTCGTCGTGGCCGGCGCATCGGCCTATCCGCGAATCATCGACTTCCCGCGCATGGCCGCGATCGCGCACGACGTGGGGGCCCTGCTGTTCGTGGACATGGCGCACATCGCGGGTCTCGTGGCGGCCGGCGTCCATCCGAGCCCGTTCCCGCACGCGGACATCGTGACTACCACCACGCACAAGACCCTGCGCGGCGGGCGCGGCGGCCTGATCTTCAGCCGCGAGGAACTGCCGGAGGCGGTGAACCGCGCCGACTTCCCGACGGTCAAGACGACGCTCGGCGCCCAGATCGACAAGTCCGTGTTCCCGGGCGTGCAGGGCGGGCCGCTCATGCACGTCGTGGCGGGCAAGGCGGTCGCACTGCTCCTCGCCGCCGGCGAGCAGTTCCGCCGGGATCAGGAGCGCACCGTCGAGAACGCGGCGGTGCTTGCCGAGACCCTCGCCGAGCGCGGGGCGCGGATCGTGTCCGGGGGCACCGACAACCACCTGATGCTCGTGGACGTGACGCCGCTCGGCGTCACCGGCAAGGAGGCCGAGGCGCTCCTCGACGAGGTTGGGCTGACCGTCAACAAGAACGCGATCCCGTTCGATCCGCTGCCGCCGAACACCGCTTCGGGGATCCGACTGGGCACGCCCGCGACCACCACCCGCGGCTTTGGGCCGGACGAGATGCGCGCGATCGCACGGATCATCACCGATGCCATCGCCCGCCGCGACGACCCGGCCGCGAGTGCCCGCCTGCGTGCCAAGGCCGCCGAGATCGCCGGTCGCTTCCCTGTCCCGGGCCTGTTCGCCGAGGGCGCCGAGGACGCCGGGTGACCTTCGCGGACAACGCGGGTACTGCCCTGCCCATCATCATCGGGGCGTTCATCGCGGCGGCGCTCGTGGCGCTGTTCGCGACGCCGTGGGTCCGCCGCGTCGTGGACCGCCTGCACATCCTCGATCACCCGGATGAGCGTCGGACGCACGGCGCGCCACTCCCGCGCGGCGGG
>JANLSG010000211.1:0-5108 GCA_031362295.1 Chloroflexota bacterium | reverse complement strand
GTCATGGGTAGGTTGGGTCAGGGTAGTCGGTGCAGCCGACGTGATAGATGCTCTTGACGCGTGGGAAGCATCCGCTTCGGCGGAAGTTACCGGGACAGCAACGGAGCGGTTCCCCTCGGGGAGCCGCTCCGCTCTATTTCCGGGCTGATCTCGCGGTCCGCGGCTGGTTTCGTAGTCCGCCCGCGGGCGAGTGACCGGCGGACTGTTCGTACAATCCCAGGGTGGACACACTCACCGCGTTCGGAGCCGTCGCCGTCACGGCCATGCTCATCTTCTATTCCCTCGAGTCCCGTTCGCCACGCTTCGTCCTCGCCTTTGCGGGGGCCTGTCTCGCTTCTTCAGCCTACGGATTCCTCCAGGGCGCATGGCCGTTCGGCGTCGTCGAACTCGTCTGGTCTGGAGTCGCCACGCGACGATGGTGGCTTCGGTCAAGCACCACGCGCTCCTGATCGAGTGGCGGGCACCTCTGCTTCATGGGTCTCCGCCGCGAATTGAGAGGACGCCATCGCCGGTTCGGGCGGCGACCGGATAGCATGTCCGGCACGCGCCCGTAGCTCAGTGGATAGAGCGTTGGGTTCCGGACCCAAAGGTCGCAGGTTCGAATCCTGTCGGGCGCGCCATTACAATCTTTTCGGGCAGCGCCAGCGCGAGACCGTTCGCGTTGTCCTAGCCATCCTCGAGCTCCTCGACGCCCCGAAGGTGTTCGACCGGCGCGTTGCCGAGGTCCAGGCGATCTACAGTTCCATGGCGTTTGGGCACGGGTGGCGATCACGGCGAAGGCAGGTGCATGTCGTGGAACTCTTGGAGACACGTTTCGGCGCATTCACGGTCAACAGCTTCGACATCGCCCGCCATCGAGCGGATCGCGCCATCGTGGCGGCCGGCGGGCTGGAGCCGCATCAGCTCCACGCCTGGGACCGCCGGACCGGCGAGCTCCGCGCCCTCACGAGCGCCCCCGGTGGCGTACTCCAGGGAGCGATCTCGGGCGACGGACGATGGGTGTACTACCTCGCCGACGACACTGCGTCCGAGGCAGGCATCCTGGTACGGGTGCCGTTCGAGGGCGGCGTTCCCCTGCCCGTCGACGCGGCGCTCGCGCCCGGGAACATCCTTGGCTGGGCAGCCGGACGGACCACCTTCGCGTTCACCCAACTCGTCGACGACCGGTTCGAGCATCGCGTCGCGGCCGGGGGCGAACCCGGGAGCCGACTCGTCGCGACGAGTCGGACCACCGCGTGGGTGTCGAACCTGGCCGACGACGAGCGCACCCTCGTGGTCGTCGAGTACCGCCCCGACGGGACGCGCGACACCGTCCTGCTCGACAAGGGCTCGGGCCACGAAGTCGGACGTGCCACCGCGCCGGGCGTATCCACGCTCGCCTACACGCCGTCTCCGCTCCCGGGCGATTCCCGATTCCTAGCTGAGACGGACGCATCGGGGACGGCCCGCCCGTTCCTCTGGGACCGCTCGACCGGTTCGCGGACGGAGATCCCATCCGACGACCTCGAGGGCGAAGTGCGCCCCCTTGACTGGTCCCCAGACGGCCGCCTCGTGTTGCTGCTCCAGATCCACCAGGCGGAGTTCCGGTTGTTCGTCCACGATCTGTCGACGGGCGAGCGCCGGCCGCTCGCGACCCCGCCCGGCGCCGTGACGGGGCTGCCTGAGACGTTCGCGACACTGTTCGCATCGAACAACGAGGTGCTCACGCTGTGGCAGGACGGCTGGCATCCCCGCGCGATCCTGGCAATCCCGGTGGACGGCGGGGCGGCATCGGTCGTGCTCGGCGAGGCGACCCCGGCGCCGGGACACCCGTGGCGGAGCGTCCGGTTCGCCGCGTCCGACGGGACGCCGATCCAGGGCTGGCTCGCGGTCCCCGAGGGCGGCCGGCCCGGTCCCGCGATGATCGACATCCATGGCGGTCCCGGCGTGGCGCAGTTCGACGAGTTCGTACCGCACCTCCAGGCCTTCGTCGACGAGGGCTTCGCGGTCCTTTCACTTAACTACCGCAGCTCCGGCACGTTCGGCCGTGCATTCCGGGACGCGACGCTCGGCCACCCGGGCGACCTGGAGGTCGACGACATCGCGGCCGCGCGCGACCACCTGGTCAGCGAAGGGCTCGCGGACCAGGCATGCGTCATCGTGGAGGGCTGGTCGTGGGGGGGCTACCTCACCCTGCTCTCCCTCGGGCGCCGGCCCGACCTGTGGGCCGGCGGCATCTGCGGGGTGGGTATCGGCGACATGGCCGCCCAGCACGACGAGGCGGCCGAGTTCATCTCCCAGATGGTCGCGACCCAGCACGGCGGCACGCCCGCGGAGGTGCCCGACCGGTACCGGGCGTCCTCGCCGATCACGTACGCCCCGGCTGTGGCCGCTCCCCTGCTGGTGATCCACGGCCGGGACGACATCCGCTGCCCGGCCGGCCAGATGCAGCGGTACCTCGACCGAATGGCTGAGCTTGGCAAAGACGTCGCCGTGGAGTGGTTCGAAGCGGGCCACCAGGGCGGGATCGCCAGCCCGGCCTTGTTCCTCAAGCAGACCCGCACGATGCTCGCCTTCGCCGAACGGGTCACGCGTCCAGGTCGCTCGGTCTAGCCGTCTTGATCGACAGGCCCACGATCTGTTCGGCGCGTCCCCGGTGGTCGGTGGCGAACCGCACCGCTGACGTTGGCTCGAGGCCCTCCCAGAACAGCCATTCGGACGCTCGTCCGGCGTAGATCAGCTGCTCAGTGGTCAGGCCCGACCGCGCGCGCAGGTCAGCGAGGTGACGCTTCACGGTGCTCGGCCGGATGCCCACGAGCTCGGCGGCGTGTTGGACGTATTCGCCAGTGGCGACGTAGGTGCGAGCACGTCCATCGGGCGCTGCGTCGCCTGCGGCGAGAGTGCGCCGCGAAGTGAGGCGAAGGCCCAGCCGGCCCGCCAGCGAGTTGCACAAGCCGTCACCGCCGAAGCCCCGCCCGACGTCCGGATCTACGAGGTGCCGGTGTTCGTCGTCGCGTGATGTCGATCCGGATGGAGGGACCCGCCCTTGCCCCAAGGCCATCCCACTCCGACAGCCGCGATCCGTCGTCATCCGCTCTGGCTGACCTGCACCTGGAGGAGCCTCCCATAGACCTCAACTTCGAGCAGTTCTTCCGCGAGTACGCGCGCCGGTACATGGCGGGCGACGCCGAGGCCATCGCGACAGACCAGTACGCGGCGCCATTCCTGGCCGTGCGGGAGGGTCGAGCGATCGCGCCGAGAGCCCGAAGCCACTCGACCGCGCGTTAGCCAGGTAGTCCGGCGGCCGTGCGTTCCCCGACCGCGTCCCGCTGCGAGAGCGAGTGAAGGCCTTCAGCCGTCGGCCGGTGGAATGTTGGCGTTGAAGCGCAGCCTGTTAGCTGGATCGAGTCGACGCTTGAGCTGCCGCAGCCGGTCCCAGGTCGCTGACGGGAATGCTGCAGCTACCCGCGTAGCCGTCTGATCGAGCTCGGGATAATTGAGGTAACCACCGCCTCGAAGCGAGAGGGGCGCCACCGAGTCGGCCATGCGGCGCGCCCAGGCGATCTCCCGCTCGTCGGCCTCCGCGTCACTCCAGATGGCGAGCGCCGTTACGTTGGCAACGGCGGCACGTCCGCCAAATGCCGCGGAGGCCTCTGGAATGCGGTGGGCCGCGCCGTGGATGAGCTCAACGAGGCAGAAGGATGACTGGCCTGCAGAGGACGCCGCCGCGATCAGGGCATCCGCCAGGGTCTCGTCAAGCTTGCCGACGAGATGGCCCTTCCAGTATTGACGAAGACCGAACGGGATCGGCGCATATTGAGCCTGCTGCTGAAGCCAACTCATCGCCTTGACGTCCGACTCGAATAGCGCTTCGTGGTCAGTAAGAGCGCGAACGGCGGCCGCCCCGCCGTCTGGGTCACCGCGCCACGCGAAGTTGACCGAGATCCCCGGCGAGCCGTCCTCTGCGCGCCACGCAACGATCGCCAGAACGAGCTCGTCGGGTGCCGTCGCCTCGATCTCGAACGCGCGCATGATCACGTCGCGGATCCCGGCACCTCGAAAGCGAAGGGCTCCCCCGAACATGCGCGGCACGGGCGTCAGCGCGTATCGGAGATGGGTGACGATCCCGAAGTTGCCGCCGCCTCCGCGAAGGCCCCACAGGAGTTCCGGCTCGTGCTGGTCGTCGATGTCGATGACGTCGCCGTCGATCGTCACCATCCTGGCCCCGATGAGAGCGTCGCATGCGAATCCCTGCGAGGCCAAGAGCCAGCCGATGCCGCCGGTCAGCGTCAGGCCGCCGATGCCCGTGTCGATGAACGTGCCCGAAGGAGCCGCAAGCGTGTACGCGGCAGTGGCCGCGTCCAGATCCATCAGCCGGGATCCAGCGAGCGCCTCAGCCGTGCGGGCGACGGGATCGACGACGGCACCACGCCAACTCGAGAGGTCGACGAGGAGCGCGCCGTTCGGCGACGAATGTCCGGCCACACTGTGGCCACCGCCGCGGACGCCTATGGGGAGGTCGACTTCCCCGGCCCACCTGACGGCCGCCACGATGTCGGGCACGTCCACCGGGCGGAAGATATGGGCGGGCTGGCCGGTGGCCATTGCGTTGTATGCCGCGCGGGCTGCCTCGTACCCGCCATCCCGCGGCGCCAACACCTCTCCCCGCGTGCGAAGTCGCAGATCACCCACGATGTCCACACCGACCTCCGGTCCGCTGCACTGACGTGGCGCGGAGGATAACTCACGCTGGGGCGCCATGGGGCGATCTGGCGACATCGGGAGTGGTCCTACGGGCGCGCCCCACGCCCGTCCGTCGACGCACCTTCATCGCGTTGCATGACCGGCAGAGCACCGCACAGGCGGCGAAGTGGACACCGAACTCGTGACTGTTCTGCACACCCGGCCTTCTGTCCCCGGACCGCAGACTGAGCTGACGCGATTCGGCGAAGGTTGTGCCGAACCATCGATGACACTACCCATACCTGTCGACCGAGCCGGCAAATCGCCGGCATGGCGGAGTGGGAGTGGCATGGACACCGACTTGGTGGTTCGGGCGCAGCACGGTGACGAGGAGGCCTTCGCGAGCCTTGCCGTCGCCGCGGGCGACCGACTCCACGCGGTGGCGC
>JANLSG010000165.1:0-10378 GCA_031362295.1 Chloroflexota bacterium | reverse complement strand
TGGCATGCGGAACCTGGCCGACTTCGCGCGGCGCATGAACGGCGACGGCGACGGCAAGGGTGCCGGAACGAACGGGCGCACCGGCCGCGCGCTCGGGGTCATCGGCATGCCCGGCGACCGGCGCGACGAGGACATGCGCGAATACGGTGCCTACGCCGCGGGCGCGTTCGACGAGATCATCATTCGCGAGGACCGCAACCTGCGCGGCCGCGCGCCCGGCGTCTCGGCGATGCTCGTCGCGGACGGTGTCCGCCGCGCGCGCGAGGACGGCTCCGGCCGAACGGTCCGCGTCGACAAGATCCTCGACGAGCTGTCGGCGGTGAAGAACGCGCTCCGGCGTGCGAACCCCGGCGACCTGGTGGTCATGTGCGTCGACGACTCGATCGCGGTCTACCGCGAGGCAATGGCCAGCGCCGGCCACCGCGAGGGCCAAACCGCGTTCGCGGACCCGGGCGAGCTCGAGGCGCCCGAGGGCTAGGTCCCGCAAGCGCCGAACAGCCCAATCTCGGGCCCCATGATCGCGGGATGATCTTTCTACGGGTTTTGCCGGTGATTTCGTCGACGCAGCCGACTCGATGCGCCGTCCGCGAGCGGCCAGGGAGCCGCGTCGTGCTCGGTTTTGCGTGAGACTCGCGCGGAATCGCCAGGCCAGGGACCGAAATACCTCCGAAACCCCTGGGAATGATCGCCGTGTGATCTTCAAGCGCCTGATTGCGCGCTGCCTGGCCTTTGCAACGCGGAGCCAGAGCGGACTGAGGCCGCACGGAAGCATCTGCGACACACGACAGTCGCGCCGGCGTCTCAGTCCCGAACTCCAGGCCCGACACCAAGAGGATCCGATGCGCCTCATTCGCCCGGCCGCTCCGGCGCTCGTCGGCGCGCTCCTGCTCTTCTTCGCCGTGCAGTCAACAGCCAGCGGCCTCGGGGACTATGGACAGAGCGCCATCCAGGCCTTTCGCGGAGGCCTGCTGCCGGCCGCGCTCGGCGTCGCGATGTTCCTCGCGGCGCTCGCCATCGCCCGTCGATCACGAGCTGGCTACGTGCTGGGTATCGGCGTTGCAGCGCTCATGGTGCTCGGCGGGTTCGCCCTCATCGTGATCGAGATCCCGTACATAGGTCAGGGAGGTCTCAGCGCAGCGTTCGCGGGTGGCTTCATCGTGGCGGCCCTCGCGTGGGGGCTCCTCTGGGCCGGCTATGGCGTGTCCCTCCGCCGCTCGCGCGACAGCTTCGCGACGACCTTGGAGCCGAGTGACCGCCGGCTCGGCGTCGTGCTCGCGGCGCTTGCGATCTTCTCGACGGGCGCGTACCTCGCCCTCGGGGCCATCGATTCCAGCGCTGCCGCGAGCCGCGTCATCGATCAGGCGCAAGCCGCACAGCTCGTCGCCGATACATCGCTCCAGGTGCGACTCATCGACGTGCGCGTCGGCCCGGCGTCCGGCGCCGGGACGGCCCAGCCGGTCGAGCACCTCACCCTCGAGATTACGATCTCCAGCGTGACTTCGTACCGGCTCGCTGCCGCGCCCCGCCTCTGCCTGACCGACGTCGCAACGTACGAGGACCCCGCCTTCAAGCCCGATGTCTATTGCTGGGGGACCCCGGATCCCTCCGATGCGTTGGCGGCGGCGTTTGCCGATATGACCATGTCACCCGATCGGCTCAGGGTGCAACTCGACCTTGACCGCGGCGCCTCGCTCTGTCCGTTTACGGCCGGAGGCTGGAATGCCGAGCTGCGACTCGCGCCACAGCTGGGGGCCTCGCCCGGCGGTGGTGTTGGGCCGGCGCCGGAGGTCTACGCGACCTGGACGCGGTTCTCCGTGGAAAGCGCAACGGCGATCCTTCCCGACGGCACCGGGACCAGCTGCCTCGCCGAGACGGTCTCGCCCTGATCGCCAATCGCGCGGTTAGCTCCTAGCCGCCGACCAGGCGCGCCAGCTCGGCGGGATCCTCCACCGGTAGCAGACCGCGCCGTGCGACGAGATCGAAGACCTCCTCGCGCTGCTCGTGGCACAGCAGCATGATCACCTCGGCGGCGGTGCCACCTGGTGGGACGTTGGCCGCCTCCGTTCGATCCAGCTCCGCCGTCATCGCCTCGACCTCCGAGCCGAAGACCGGGATATCCGCGCTCCAGCCGCCATCGATGGCGCCGGCGCGAATCTCGCCGAGCACCGACTCCCGCGTGCGGCCTCGGAGGTAGTGCAGCATCTCCTTCTGGACAAAGCGATCGACGCGCTCGGCGACCAGGCGTCCGACGCCACGGAGCGTGTCGTCCGGCCGATCACCCGCCAGGCCCACGATCGCGGTGATCGGCGCCCGGCGACCGTTGACACCGGCCGCACGGGCGATCGCAACCGCGACGTCGAGGAGCACGCCGACGCCGGCCTCGTTGTGCGCGAAGTCGATGACGACGATCCGTCGATCGTCGCGGAAGACGTTGAGCCGCCCGCGCGATGCCTCGGTGGTCGGGTAGAAGGACCGCAGGCCGCGCTTCACCGCATCGAGCGGGGCGCCCATCGCCCGCGCGGCGCCCGCGGCGGCCAGGGCATTGGCGACGTTGTGCCGCGCGATCCCGCCCAGGGCGATCGGGACGGCGGTGAGCGGTGCGAGCGGGCGCCAGGTCGCGCCCTCGGCCTCGCCGATCCAGCCATCCCGCACGAGGTACGCGCGGCCGCCCGATCGCAGGTGGCGGCGCACCCGCGCCGACGCGTCTCCCTCGAGGGTGAACAGCGCGACCCGCGCACGGACCCGCCGGCGGATCGCGGCAACGTACTTGTCGTCGGCGTTGAGCACGACCCAGCCATCGTGCTTGGTGATTCGCGCGATCGTGGCCTTCACCTCGGCGAGCTCGGGCAGCGTGTGGATGCCCTGCATGTCGAGGTGATCCGAGGACACGTTCGTGATGACGCTCGCGTCGTTCGACTCGTAGCCGACGCCCTTCAGCAGGATCCCGCCGCGGGCTGTCTCCAGCACGGCGATGTCGAGGGCCTCCCGTTCGAGGATCGCCTTCGCGCCACCCGGACCGGTCCAATCACCGGGCTCCACCAGCTCGCTGCCGACGACGATGCCGTCGGACGTGGTCGCTCCCACCTGGCGACCCGCCTCGCGCAGGATGTGGACCGTGAGCCTTGTCGTCGTGGTCTTGCCGTTCGTGCCGCTGATCGAGACGATCGGCATGCGCCGGTCGGCGTCACGAATCCAGGCGGGCGCCGCGCCGTGGGCCTCCTCGAGTCGCTCGCGGTTGCGCGCCAGGATGCGGCCCTGGAGGCGGGTGAGCTCGGCCCTCGGGTCGGCTGGGATATCGCGATCCACCAGGGCAAGCGCCGCTTCGGCGATCGCCTGGGCGCGGTCGGCTTCGGACCACGGCCATACGACGATCCAGTGGCCCGGGTCGGACGAGCGGTGGACGCTGACGCCGCCGCGCGCGCCGTCCGGGTGCTCGCGACGCAGCCGACGCACCCAGTCCACGAGCCGCCGCACGCGCGTCGGCCAGAGGAATAGCGGCACATGGGCGCCGAGCTCCACGAGGGCGTGTAGCTCCGGCTCGCGCCGGCCGTACCAGGTACGACGCCGGCCGATTGCGACCTCGACCTTCACCACCGGCTCCAGCCGGTAGAGGTTTGGTCCCTCGAGCAGGCGTATCTCGATCAGGCGCACAGTCCGGCGAGGATAGCAACGGGCAACGGGCATACTTCGGTCGTGACCACTTCCACCGCCGCCGGATCCGCCGTTTCGACTGATGAGCTGTCCTCGATCAACGCGACCGTCGAGGCCGGGCTGCCGGCGTTCCTCGCCGATCTCGAGCGCATGTGCAACATCGATTGCGGCAGCTACACGCCCGCCGGGGTCAACCAGATCGGCGACCTCGTCGCGGCGGAGCTCGCGTCGCTGGGAGCCTCGGTGGAGCGCCGGCCGGATCCGAAGGGCCGCTACGGCGACACGGTCATCGGCACCTTCGAGGGCGCACCGGGTGCCGGGCCGCGGGTCCTGCTGATCGGGCACATGGACACCGTCTTCTCCGAGGGCACGGTCGCCAAGCGTCCGTTCCGGATCGATGGCCGGATCGCGCACGGTGCAGGCGCCAGCGACATGAAGGCGGGGCTGCTCGCGGGCCTGCGTGCCGTTGCGGCGCTGCGGGCGCGCGGCAAGCTTCCGTTCGAGCGACTGACGTTCATCGCCAACCCGGACGAGGAGATCGGTTCGCCGTCGTCGACGCCGCACATCAAGGAGGTCGCGGCGACCGCCCATGCGTGCTTCGTGCTCGAATGCGCGCGGGCGAACGGCGACTTCGTGTCGGCGCGCAAGGGCATGGCGGACATCCGGCTGACGATCAACGGCCGCGCTGCGCACGCCGGCGTCGAACCGGAGAAGGGCCGCAGCGCGATCCTCGCCGGCGCCGCGTTGGTCCAGGGCATCCACGAGCTCAACGGTCGATGGCCGGCAGTGACCACGAACGTCGGCGTGTTCAAGGCCGGGACCCGCCCGAACATCGTGTGCGACCAGGCGGAGCTCCAGATCGACGTGCGCGCCATGGCCGCGGGGCCGCTTGCGTCGGCGATTGCCGCGATTCGCGAGCTGGCCGGCTCGCCGATCGTGCCGGATTGCTCGATCGATTTCGAGACGATGCACAGCTGGGCGCCGATGGAGAAGCTCGAGCGCTCCGGGAGGCTCGCGGACCACGTGATCGCGCTCGCGTCGCGGCTGGGCTTCGAGACGAAGGACGTCGCGACCGGCGGCGCCTCCGACGCGAACACGACGTCCGGCATGGGCGTGCCCTCGATCGACGGGCTCGGCCCGATCGGTGGCATGGACCACTCGCCGGAGGAGTATCTCGAGGTCGATTCGATCGTTCCTCGGACGGTACTGTTGGCCGCGCTGCTCCTCGAGGTCTCGCGGGATCCCGTGATCGCCGCCTGGCGGACAACGCCCGCGTCGTGAGCGGCTCCGAGGGTCGTCGTCGAGTCTCCAGCGGCGGCCCGTGGGAGCAGCGCTTTGGCTATAGCCGCGCGATCGTCGCCGGCGGTTCCTGCCACGTCTCCGGCACCACGGACGCCGGGCCGGATGGTCGATCGCTCCACCCGGGCGACCCGGCCGCGCAGGCCCGCGCGGTCTTCGCGATCATCGAGCGGGCGATGGTCGAGGCCGGGTTCAGCTTGGCGGACGTCGTCAGGACGCGGATGTACGTCACGGAGGTCGGCAACATCGCGCCCGTCGCGGAGGTGCACGGCGAGGTGTTCCGCGAGATTCGGCCGGCCTCGGCGGCGGTAGTCGTGAAGGCGCTCATCGACCCCTCGCTGCTGGTGGAGATCGAGGCGGACGCGGTTCGGACCTAGGCCGCGAAGCCCGTCGCGCGCAGGACGGCGATCAGCGCGGCGGCCAGCACGAGGCCGATGAGCAGGCCGCGACGCAAGGCGACGATCGCGATGCACAGGCCCACCGCCAACCACTCTGCGCCGACGTGGAAGCTCGAGTGCCGCAACGCGTCGGTGACCACCATCGTGTCGACCGCGGCCAGTGCCGCGAGCACGGACGGCCCGACGAGCCGGAGATAGAGGCGAACCCGCGCCGGCAGTCGGTGCATGCCGGGCGCGAGGAGCGGCACGGCCCGGAACGGGTACGTCGCGAGCCCCATCAGGATCGCCAGCGGCACCAGGACCGTGCTCATCGCGGGTCCTCCGGCGTCTCGATCGGCTGCACGCCCCGCGCCGGGAAGTACGCCAGCTCGTGCTCGTCCGGATCAGGCCCGAACACGATCTGCGCCTCGTGATGGTGCTCTGCCGGGGACGGTCGAACGAGCATCCCGAGGAGCGGGCCCAGCACGCCGCCGCCGATGATCCCCGCCGACGGATCCCAGGCGAGCGCGACGCCCACCGCGATCACGGCACCGGCGAGGGCCGCCACGAGCTCGCGCCGGCCGGTGATCAGCCCAACTGCGAGGCCGCCCATGGCGGCGGGGAAGATGACGTCGAGCCCGAACTGCGTGGGATCCGGAATGCTCCCGCCGATCGTCACGCCGACGAACGTCGCGAGGTTCCACGGGATGAACGTGCTGAGGATCGCGCCGAGCCAGTAGCCCCGGACGTCCGCCCGGCCGATGCGCCGGAAGTGCGCGATCGCCAGCGCGAACGCCTCGTCGGTGAGAACGTGGGCCATCAGTGCACGCTGGAGGCGCGGCACGTTTGCGAGGTACGGCGAGAGGGCGGCGCCGTACAGGAAGTGGCGGGCATTGATGAACGCCGTGAGCGCAACGATCGCGAGCCAGGAGAAGCCGCCGAGCACGTAGCCGACAGCCACGAACTGGGATGCCCCCGCGAAGACGAAGAGGCTCATCGCGCCGGCCTCGACCGGCGAGAACCCGGCGGCTCGCGCGCTCAACCCGTAGACGAGCCCGAAACCGCCCGCGGACACCATGATCCCGACGGAGTCCTTGAGGAGCTGCCGGCGCGACGCCTGGAGGTCCACGGTCCCGGGGGTGCAGGCGGGAGCGGTCGCGGCGGCCATCAGCGAAACCCTAACCGATGATCCGCCCGGGAATGGTTACGAATCGGCGCTATCGAAGAAACGTCTTCGCGCAGGTCCCGTCGCAGACGACGTACACGGCGTGGAGGTCGATGGCGTAGCCGGCGGCGTGCAGGAACCCGCGGCAGCCGGCGGTCGGGCACTTCCAGGTCCACCAGCGATCCCGTGCATCGAGCGGGGTCGTCTCGGCCGCGAGCTTGTCCTTGAGCCCCGCCTGGGCGCCGACGAGCGCCCCGACGCGCTTGGCGCGCTCGGCCTCGGTCTCGCTGGAGTAGGGGTAGTTCTGCCCGACGTTGGAGGTCACGCGCTGCTCCGGTCGAACGAGAGGTGGAAGGCCGGTGACGGCTTCGTGTGAGCGCGGCGCGCCACCGGTGCCGCGGAGTATCGCACAGCCCGCGCTCGCGTCCAGCCGTACGAGCTGGTCAGCTGAGCGTGGCCGGAGTGCCCGGGCCGCTGAGGTAGTGCTCCACCTTCCGCAGCCGCGCGAGTGGGATCAGGGCGATCGCGAGGATGAGGCCCGTGCCCACGAGCAGGCCATCCATGCCCTGCCACTCCGCAACGACGCCGCCGATCAGGGAACCGCCGATCTGGCCGACCCCGAGGAACACCGAGTACAGGCCCATGATCGCGCCACGATCGCCGGGAAACTGCTCCGACACATCCGCGAGGAGGCCGACGGCGGCAGGCGTGGCACCGGCAAGGACGAACAGGCCGGCGCCGAAGACCAGGACGGCAGCGAGCACGAGCCCGAGGTTGAGGGCGTTCGTCGACACGCCGAAGGCCGCGTGGTTGATCACCATCCCAGCGGCAGCGAGCGCGATGCCGCCATACACCCCGTACAGGATGATCGTCGTCCGGCGGAAGCGGTCGAACCGGTTGCCCCACCAGAAGATGCCGATGCCGAACACGATCGCGATGCCGATCGCGCCGATCGTCACCTCGATGAAGTCGAACCCCTGGAGCAGCCACTGCGTATCCCGGAACGGCGAGTCCGGCTTCGAGAACTGGTACAGCGACTGGCTGAACCACAGCCCGATCGCCGCGTTGACGGCGATCCAGGTGGGGGCGAGCAGCCAGATGTGCGAGTGGCCCACGAGCTGGATGTAGCGCCGGAGCGAGGTGTGCTCCCGAGCCACGGCCTCCCGCTCGCCGCTTGGATCCTTCACGCCGAAGTAGTAGATGGCGAGTGACACCCCGTAGAAGACGGAGTTCAGGAGGAACGCATTCGTTCCGAGCAGCTCGAACATCGTCGGCGCCGCGATGAAGCCCGCGCCGATGCCGGCGAGCGTGGCCGCCTCGAAGCGAGATGCGGCACGGCCGCGGAGGGCTTCGTTCCCCGCCGTCGCGATCGCGAGGTAGCCGAGGATCGACGGGATGGAGGCGGCGGTCGAACCGCCTTCCAGCCAGCGAGTGCCTCCGATGACGAGGAGGCTGCTGGTGAGAGCCGTCAGCACCACCGCCACAGCGCCGAAGATCGGGCCCCAGAGCATGACCCGGTGGTGCCCGAGCCGGTCCGAGAGGATCCCGAAGAACGGCGACAGGACGAGCTCGGCGAGGTAGAAGGTCGCAGCCAGCAGGCCGACCGTGATCGCCGAGACCGTTCCGACCTCCGGATGGAACTTGTGGAAGTCGGCGAGGTAGAGGGCCAGCATCGCGCCGGTGAGGCCCGTGCTGAACCGGAGCGTGAACGTGCCGATGAGCACGGCCTTGAGTGAACGATCCATCGCGAGTCAGAGTAGCGTCGAGGGCGGGTGGCGGCTGGACTGTGCCCGTATGATCCCCGGAACCACACAGGGCGGCGATTGAGGGAGGGCTACCCGTGAGCCGTGTTGCGGTCATCACTGATTCTGCGTCCGACTTTGACCCCGCGAGGGCCGCCTCGCTCGGGATCGCCATCGTTCCGCTCCTGGTCACGTTCGGCACCGAGACGTTCTCGGCCGGCGTGGACATGTCGCGCGACGAGTTCTGGGCGAAGGTGAAGATTCCGACCACGCCCATCGCGACGACTGCTGCGTGCAGCCCGGGTACGTTCCAGCTCGCCTACCAGAAGGCCTTCGACGAGGGCGCGGACGCCATCGTTTCCGTCCACGTTGCCGACACCCTGTCCGGCACGATCAAGGCAGCCCAGGTGGCGCGGAAGTCCTTCGCCGATCGCGACATCCGCATCGTCGATTCGATGTCGGCGTCGATGGGCGAGGGCATGCTCGCCGAGCTCGCGGTCCAGATGGCGGCCGATGGT
Organism: Chloroflexota bacterium; assembly: GCA_031362295.1. Taxonomy (GTDB): domain Bacteria; phylum Chloroflexota; class Limnocylindria; order Limnocylindrales; family CSP1-4; genus UBA5189. Next base: position 1,626 of record JANLSG010000165.1, on the reverse strand, counting down.
TCTTCGGCGGAGGAGATCGCGACCACCCTGGAGCGCCGGCGTGAAGACCTCCAGGTCTACCTGGCCCTCGAGACGCTCGAGTACCTGAAGCGCGGCGGCCGGATCAGCGGCGCGCAGGCGGCGATCGGCACGCTCCTCTCGGTCAAGCCGATCATCGAGATCAAGGACGGCAAGGTCGAGACGACCGAGCGTGTCCGGACGCGCGGCAAGGCACGCGAACGGCTCATCGAGCTGCTCATCGCCCGTCCGATGGAGCGCCTGTCGATCCTGCACACCACCAATGCGGACGTCGAGGAATTCGCCGAGGCGCTGATTGCCCGGGTACCAGGCGGCATCGATCGGTCGAAGGTCACCATCGACCTCGTCGGCCCATCGGTCGGCCCGCACCTTGGCCCCGGCTGCGTCGGCGCTGTGGTGCTGTACCGGGAGGCCTGACGCTTCGGGACGTTCGGCCCATCGGAAGTCGCCCTGGGTTGCGGTACGGTTGCGATACGGTAGCGAGACCCCCCGGCAAGTGGGCCGTGGCGGATATACTCGCCGCCACGAACGGCCTGAGGCCTGATCGGCACCATGCGTACCGTCGAACACCACACCGAGGGACCCCAGACTTCCATGACCACCGAAAACATTGCCGCGCCCATCAACCCATGGGCGGTCGCACAGCAGCAATTTGATCTCGCCGCGGAGCGGCTAAACCTTGACGAAGGCATGCGCCGCGTCCTCCGCGAGCCGCGCCGCGAGCTGACCGTCCACTTCCCCGTGAAGATGGACGACGGGTCGGTCAAGGTCTTCACCGGCTACCGCGTCCAGCACAACCTGGGCCGCGGGCCCGCCAAGGGCGGCATTCGCTATCACCAGGACGTGAGCCTCGACGAGGTCAAGGCCCTCGCGATGTGGATGACCTGGAAATGCGCGGTCGTCGGCATCCCGTACGGCGGCGGCAAGGGCGGCGTGATCGTCGATCCCAAGAAGCTGTCGATGAAGGAGCTCGAGGCGCTCACCCGCCGCTTCTTCACGGAGATCGAGGTCCTCGTCGGGCCGGAGAAGGACATCCCGGCGCCGGACGTGAACACGAACTCCCAGATCATGGCCTGGATGATGGACACCTACTCCATGCACATGGGCTACACGGTCCCGGGCGTCGTGACGGGCAAGCCGATCTCGCTGGGCGGCTCCGAGGGTCGCAACGAGGCGACCGCGCGCGGCACCGTCTTCTGCATCGTCGAGGCGGCTCGCCACCTCGGCATCGAGCTCGACAAGGCCAAGGTCGCGATCCAGGGCTTCGGCAACGCCGGGTCCATCGCGGCGACGCTGATCACCGCCGAGAAGGCGACGGTCGTCGCCGTCTCCGACTCGACCGGCGGCATCCACAACCCGAACGGTCTCGATATCGGCCGGGTCATCCAGTGGAAGCAGGAGCACGGCACCGTGCAGGGTTTCCCGGGCTCGAAGGACATCACCAACGCCCAGGTCCTGGAAGTCGAGTGCGACATCCTCATCCCGGCGGCGCTGGAACGGCAGATCACCGGCGAAAACGCCCCACGGGTGAAGGCGAAACTGGTGGTGGAAGCGGCCAACGGCCCGACCACGCCGGAGGCGGACGAGATCCTGGCGCAGCGCGGCGTG
>JANLSG010000116.1:0-18657 GCA_031362295.1 Chloroflexota bacterium | reverse complement strand
CGGGTCATGAGCCAGGTGTTCGGTGACCTCGCCTCCGCGCACGTCGCCGCGTTCATGCTGCTCACGGCCCCGGGCATGCCGTTCATCTACTACGGGGAGGAGATCGGGCTCCAGGGTCGCAAGCCCGACGAGCAAATCCGCACGCCGATGCCCTGGACCGCCGAAGGCCCGGCGGCCGGTTTCACCACCGGCGAGCCATGGGAGTCGCTGGCGGAGGACTGGCCGACCGTAAACGTCGCCACGCAGATCGGCAACCCGACGAGCCTCCTGGGCACGTACCGCGAGGCAATCAACTTTCGGGCCGAGCACGAGGCGCTCTCGGAAGGTGGGACGTTCCTCGTCGACGGCGGCTCCGCGACCGTGATCGGCTGGCTCCGGGCGACCGCCGACGAGCGACTGCTGGTCGTGGTCAACGTCGGTGCGACGGCAGTGACCGACTACGCGCTCTCCCTCGACGGCGGCCCACTCTGCGGCATCGATGCGGCGACGTTCCTTGGCGCCATCGGGGATCCATCAACGCTGACGGCCACGGCGCCGGCGATCAACGCAACGGGCGGGTTCGCTGCATACCGGCCAATCACGACCCTCCAGCCCCGGGGCGGCTACGTGATCAGCCTGGGCGCGCCGTGAGCGTCAGGCCGGGCGAGCCGCCGCTCGCGGACCAGCAGCCGGCACCCAGGAAGGCATTCAGGCCCCGGCCGATCCTGGTCGAGCTGGCGTCCGCGCTGCTCGTCGTCGGCAGCATCTTCAACCTCCTGATCTCGATCGACGGCCTCGTGCTCTTCGCCCAGGACGGGGGCGACATCAGCCTGGCGACCATCATCACGATCGCCCTCGGGACGCTGACCCTGGGACTCGGACTGGCGGTTCGATTCGCGCGGGCGTGGCTGCTGACCGTGAACGTCGTCGCGGTCATCGGCTTCCTCGAGCTGCTGTCGCAGACTCCGATCGGGCTGCTCTTCGGCGCGCTCGACGTGATCGTCGTCCTGGCACTCTTCCGCGAGCGTCCCTGGTTCGAGTGGTCCGCCCTCGAGCGCGCGGAGGCTCGCTGAGCTAGGCCTCGCCTCCGTGGTGGATCGGGTCGCTCCGCTCCCGGCCGCAACCGGGCACCCCGCAGCGCGACTTCCGGATGAAGTTGTCGGTCACCGCGATCCCGGCGATCGTCTGCCCGCGCCCCCATTGGGCTGAGGCCATGGCGCCCATGCCGGGGTCGTCGATCTGGCGGAAGTGGTGAGGGGTTCCGGGATCGGGATCGGGTTCGTGGCGCGCCCGGCGGAACCAACGCATGGCCTGCGCCCTAGCCCTTCACGCCGCCAACCGCGAGTCCGCCGACGAGGTAGCGCTGGAAGAAGAAGAACACGAGCGAGACGGGCAGCGCGAAGACGATCGCGAACGCGGCAAACTCGGACCACGTGGTCGTGCGCGCGAAGTCACCGACCATGCTGTTCAGTGCGATCGCAAGTGTCCAGTTCTGTGGGTTCGCGCCGATGAAGTAGTAGGTCGTCAGGTATTCCGTCCAGCCGCCGAGGAAGCCCAGGAAGCCCGTGACCGCGACGGCCGGGATCGCAAGCGGCAGGATGATCTTGAGAAACACCTGGTTCTTCGAGGCGCCGTCGACCGTCGCCGCCTCCTCGAGATCCTTGGGAATCGTGTCCAGGTAGCCCTTGAGGTTCCAGATGGCGAAGGGCAGCTGGCCGGAGATCACCGCCAGCGTGACGCCGATGAGCGATGCCCGAAGGTTGAACGACAGGTCGCCGAACTCGATCTTGAACTGGTTGAGGAAGACGAACAGCGGAACGAGCGTGGCGACGCCCGGCAGCATCAGCACGCCCAGGACCGCGATCATCAGGGCACCCCGGCCGCGGAAGCGCAGGCGCGAAAAGGCATAGGCGGCCGTGACGCCGAGGGCCACGGCAATGGCGGAGCTCGAGAGGGCGATCAAGAGGCTGTTCTTGGCGAGACCCAGGAAGCTGATGTCGTTGGAGGTCGGCCGATTGAGCACCTTCGCATAGGCATCGAACGAGGCGCCGGGTGGGATCAGGTTCAGCGCGTCCGGCCGTGCGATGTTTCGGGGGTCGATGGACATGCTGAAGATCCAGACGATCGGGAACAGGACCGTCACCGCGATGAAGATGCACAGGACCTGCAGCAGGATCTGCCTGCCGACCGGCAACTTGCGCTCGTCGCTGCCCGCGGCCTTCGTCTTGGCTGATGAACGCCGGAGGAATGCGAAGCGGCGGGAGTCGGTGATCGCGGCCATCAGTCTCCTCGTCCGCGCTCGATGAGCGTCATTCGGCGTAGCTCTTCGTCGCCTTGGCGAGCCGGTTCGTGACCAGCGTCACGGCGAGGAGCAGGAAGAACAGGTAAACGGCAAAGGCCGCCGCGACGCCGAGGAGCTGGCGATCAACCGCCAGGCGGTATGCCTGCGTCACCAGGATCTCCGTCCTGCCGAAGGGCTGCCCGCCGGTCATGAAGTACGGCAGGAAGAAGAGGTTGAAGGTGATCACGAACCCATAGATCGCGTACGGGACCATCGCGGGCCGGAGGTAGGTCACCGTGATGTGCTGGAACTTCTGCCGCCCCGACGCGCCGTCCATCTCGGCCGCCTCGTACAGCTCGCCCGGAATGCTCTGGAGAGCACCGGTCGCGACGACGGCGTTGAGCGGCCATCCGAGCCAGGTGTTCGCGATGAGCATCGCGAAGTACGCGAGCGGCAGCGGAATGAACGGGATGGGGTCGTTCGTCTGCCGTAGCCAGTTCAGGTGGAAGCCCGGAGTCTCCGCCGGCAGGCCGAACAGGCCGCCGACGCCCTGGATCAGGAAGTTCACTGCACCCGCATCCGTGTCGAACATGTTCCGCCACACGGTTGCGACGATCAGCGACGGGATGACGACGGGGAGGATGAACAGCGCGCGGTAGAAGCCGCGGAACATGAGGCCCTTGGTGTTGAGCAGGACCGCGACGAGGACGCCGATGACGACGTGCAGGACGACGTTGCTGAACGCCCACCAGAGGTTGAAGAAGACGAGCCTGAGGAACTCGAAGTTCGGGATCTGGAGTTGCGACGTCGCAATGCGGTAGTAGTTGTCCAGCCCGACAAAGGTTGGCGCGATCGGGTTGTTGACCCGGAAGTTCTTTGGCCCGAAGTCGGTGAACGACATCCAGACCTGGAAGACCAGGGGATAGAACGTGATGATCCCCATGACGATGAAGGCAGGCAGCAGGTAGAGATAAGGCTGCGTCGCGCGCCGGATCCGCGTGCCTTTCGGACGCTGGATGGGAGCCGCCGCCGTTGTCGCCAAGACTCAGGTCGCCTCTCGATCAGGGGCTCGGGGGAATAGGTGCCGAGTATCCGGGTCCGGCGGACCGCAGACAAGTGGCAAATCCGCCGCTCGGAAAAAAGAGAACCCGGGGCGCCTCGAGGGCGCCCCGGGTTCTTCTCGAGCGAAGGCTACTTGCCGTTCGCCGTGTTCATGGTCGTGCATGCCGTCGCAATCGCAGCGGCTGGATCGGTGCCCTTGTCGAGCACCGCGTTGAGGGCATCACCGAAGTTGCCCCAGTAGTTGTTGAGCTCCTTGCTCTGCGGCCGAGGCAGCCCGGTGCCTGCGGCATCAGCGAAGCCCTGGACGATGGGATCCTTGATGGTCACGCCCGGAGCCGCCGGAATGTGGCCGGCGAAGTCCACGAAGACCTGCTCCCAGTGCGTGCTGACCATGTTCAGCGCGAACTGGACGGCGAGATCGACGTTGGGGCTGTTGGGGTTGATGTACCAGCCGTCGGTGCCGGTCATCGGGTTGGCCTTGCCGGCGGCGCCACCCGGAATGGGCGCGACGCTGAGCGTGTGGCCGAGCGTCCCGAATGCCGTCGTGAGGTCGGCCGTGAGCCACGGGCCGTCCACGATCGCGTTGATCTTGCCGGTCTGGAAGTCCGTCTTCATGGCATTGCCATCGGTGTAGAACTTCGCGCCGGCGGCCTTGAGGTCGGCCGCGTACTTGTACGCGTCGGCCCAGCCGCCCTGATCGGCGACGCACTTGCCGGTGTCATCCATCAGCTTGCCACCGAACGATCCGCTCCAGCCGAACTGGAAGTAGGGATCCTGGTGCAGGCCGAGCTTGATCGACCCGTCCTTGACGCCAGCCATGAGCTCATCCGTGGTGGCCGGGGCCTTCGTGATGGCAGTCCCGTCGTACCACATGGCAACGGCCTTGAGGGACTCGGGGACCATGTAGAACTTCCCGCCAACCTGGGAGCCGTCAACGGCAGTCTGTGAGAAGCCATCGAGCTTCCCGGTCAGCTGCGTCGTGATGTCGGCGAGCGCGCCGGCATCGGATTGCGAGAACAGGTTGTCGTTCGGCGCGATGTACAGGTCGGGGGTCTTCTCGCCGGCCAGGACGTCGGTCTGCCACTTGGTGAAGATGTCGCTGAACGGCTGCTCGACGACGTTGATCGTCAGCTCCGGGTTCTGGGCGCGCACGGCGGCCAGGACCTGGTCGAGCGCGCCGGTCTCGCCGCCGCCCGAGCCGTAGGAGTGCCACAGCGTCAGCTCGCCCTTGAGGGCGGTCGACGGGGCCTCCGTGGCGGGAGCTGCGGTGCCACCGGCCGGCGTCGTGGCGACCGGGCCGGCTGAAGGCTTCGGGGTTGCCGCTGGCGCGCACGCCGTGGCCACGATGGCCAGGGCAGCGAGCAGGCCAGCAAACTTGATCGGATGCTTCATTGGTTCTGTGTTCTCCTCTGTCGCGATGGAGACCCCAAGGCGGAGTCCTCCTCCAGGTTCAGGCCGTGGGAGCCGGACGTCCGGTCCCGTTCTGCGACACCTCGGCGGGGCGCACCCCGTCGACGGCTCGCACCATCGACCTCAGTCTACCCAAGGCACCTCCTGCCGCAATTGCGGCACGGGCCCGGTAGAGCCGCGGACGATGAGCCGCGTCTCCAGTCGGATGTGCTCGGGACGATTCGCCTCTCGCTGCTCCACCTCGGCGAGGAGGAGGCGAACCGCGTCGGCACCCTTCTGACGGATCGGTTGATGCACCGTCGTCAGTGGCGGGTCGACGTGGGCGGCGAGGTCGATGTCATCGAAACCGACGACGCTCAGGTCGTCGGGAATGCGCAGGCCCAGCTCGCGCGCGGCACGCATCGCGCCGATCGCGATGGCGTCGCTCATGGCCAGGACGGCAGTGGGGCGCAGGCCCAGGGCCCAGGCGCGCTGGAAGGCGGACGAGCCACCGTCGATCGACGAGCGGCCGGCGACGATGCGCTCTTCCGCGAGGTCCACGCCGGCGGCCTCGAGCGCCGCTCGATAGCCGCGCAGGCGGCGCTCGGTCACGCCGTGGCGGACCGGTTCGCCGGACGCGGCGACGGGCCCTTCGGCAGCGGGCCGCTCGACGGCGATCACGAGCAGGTCGCGATGCCCGAGCGACAGGATGTGCTCCGCCGCGGCGCGTGCGCCTGCCTCGTCGTCGACCACGACCGAGCTGTGCTCGGGCAGGTCATCCGAGTCCACGAGGACCATCGGCAGGCCGGCACCCCGGATCTGGCCGACCTCGGGGTGGTCCGCCGACAGGCCGATCGCGACGACCCCGTCGACCGTCGACCGGCCGACGGCGAGCGCGAGCGAGCCGTGCAGCGGCGAGATGAAGTGCAGCTCGTAGCCGAGATCCTCGGCAGCGTGGGCGACGCCCTCGCTGAAAAGCGCGAAGAACGGGTTGGAGAAGATGACCGCGAGGGCCTGCGGAGTGAGCACGCCGAGCGTCATCGTCTGGCGCTGGGTGAGCATCCGCGCCACCGGGTTCGGGCGATAGCCCAGCGTCTCGGCAACCTCGCGGATGCGAATCGCCGTCTCAGTCGACAGCCGTTCGGGGCTATTGAACGCGAAGGACACGGCCGTCTTCGACACGCCCGCCTCGCGGGCGACATCGGCAATTCGCGGGCGAGATCTGCGCCGCTCCATGTCCTCCTCCAGCGACGGGTGTGAGCACCGTCGCGTCCCACCCGACCCGCGCCTACCCCCGGCGGATCACAGGTGAACCGGTTTAGTGAACCGGTTTAGTGACAGTAGCGACCCGGTCCCCGGCCGTCAAGACACAATGGGCCTGATGATCACGATCCGAGGCATGCCCTGGGGCGTCGCGCTGTTCCTCGTCTATGCCCTGCTGATCCTTGCCGGCGTCGGCCTCGCGCTGGGTCCCGTGGTGGAACAGGCGGTGCTCGTGCCCATCACCTTCACCGGCGTCGTCCTGATGGCGCTCCTGGCCTACACGATCTTCACGATCACCCTCGTCCTCCAGCGCAAGGCCGCCGCGCGGATGCTCGCGCTCGGCCTCGTCACCCTCGCGGTTCCGGCTGTCCCGCTCGCGGTCGTCTATGGGCAGTTCATCGGGGCCGTCCTGATCGTCATCGTCGCGCTGGTCCTGGTGCGCGCGCTCCGAGCGCCCACCGCCGCGGCCTGGCTGGACCAGGAGTGACCGCCCGCGTCCCAGCGCCCGATCTGGCAGACTGGCACGCCGATCGCCCATCACGACCAGCGAGGCCCTCCCTTTGACAACGTCCCAGCGCCGCCCAGCCCCGGCCAGCCGGGCCACGCGGCGCTCCCGCCGTCCCGCGCCACGCAGCGAGACCTTCCTCGAGCGCAACCGGAACCGCCTCCTGCTGGCAGGCGGGGCGATCATCGGCGTCCTGCTCGTCGGGATGGTGTTCATCCAGGGCAGCACGCCGGTGTACGCGTGCTCAAATCAGTTCAACCCGACGCCGGCGCCCAAGGTGGTCCTGCCGACGGTGGAGCCGGGCACGACCAACACGCCGGCCACCGCGCCACCGATCGGCTACGTCCAGCCCGACATGGGTCATAGCCACGTCACCGCGGGCACCCGCGTGACCTTCCAGAACTGCCCGCCCGCGAGTGGCAAGCACTACAGCGCGAGCGGCCAGGGGCCCATCCCGGCGAAGCTGTACGGGCCCACCGAGGTCACCATCCCGCAGGGCTGGGTCCACAACCTGGAGCACGGCGCACTCGTCCTGCTGTATCGCTGCCCCGAGGGAGTAGGCCCAGGCTGCACCGCAGAGGGCCAGGCCGCCCTGAAGGCAATCCAGGCGAAGTGGCCGAACAGCCCGATCTGCAACTTCCCACCCAATGCGATCTCGCCCGTGATCACCCGCTTCGACGACATGGCCTACCCCTTTGCCGCCGTCGTCTGGGACGTCGTGCTCCCGATGGAGACGCTCGACGAGGCGACCCTGTTCAAGTTCATTGCCGAGCGCGCCGAGCGCCTGAACATCCAGGAGCTCCAGTGCCCGCTGCCGACCCCGACCCCCGCGCCAACGCCCACGGCGGGGCCGACCGGCACCGCGGTCCCAAGCGTCGCCCCGACGGCGGCGCCGACCGGCACCGCGGCACCGGCTGCAACCACCGCGCCCGCAGCCAGCTGATCGGCAGCTGAGCGGCACGCCGGCCTGATGCTCGCCCTGGTCAAGGTCGATGCGGGGCCGGGCCTGCGCCTCCAGGAGATGCCGCGGCCGGAGATCGGCATCAACGACGTCCTCATCCGCGTCCACAAGACCGGAATCTGCGGGACGGACCTGCACATCGAATCGTGGGATCCGTGGGCGGCGAAGACGATCCTCCCGCCGCTGATCGTCGGCCACGAGTTCGTCGGCGAGGTCGTGGAGGTCGGCGACAACGTCACGGACTTCCATCCCGGCGAGCTGGTCAGCGGCGAGGGCCACGTCACCTGCGGTCGATGCCGGCACTGCCTGGCCGGGCAGCGCCACCTCTGCGTGAATACCGTCGGGTTGGGCGTGAATCGCGATGGCGCATTTGCCGAGTTCGTCGCGCTGCCCATGACCAACGTCTGGCACCAGGCTGCCGGCGTCGATGAGGAGGTCGCCGCGATCTTCGACCCGTTCGGGAACGCGGTCCACACGGCGCTGGCGTTCGAGGTCCTCGGGGAGGACGTCCTCGTCACCGGCGCGGGCCCGATCGGGCTCATGGCTGCCGCGGTCGCCCGGCACGCCGGCGCGCGCCACATCGTCATCAGCGAGCCGAACGCGTTCCGGCGTGACCTGGCGATGCGGATGGGCGCGACGATCGCCGTCGACCCGCGCGAGCGAGACCTGCGGGACGTGCAGCGGGAGCTGGGCATGGTCGAGGGCTTCGACGTCGCGTTCGAGATGTCCGGCAACGCGACGGCGCTCCGCTCCGCGATCGACAACATGGCCCACGGCGGGCGCATCGCGATCCTCGGCATCCCCACCGCCGAGATCTCGCTGGACGTCAACACGATCGTGTTCAACCAGCTGACGCTGCGCGGGATCTACGGCCGGGAGATGTACGAGACCTGGTACAAGATGCGCGTCCTGATCCAGTCCGGCCTCGACATTCGCCCGGCGATCACCCACCGCTTCGGCTTCCGCGACTTCGAGGCCGCGTTCGCGGCGGCCCGCTCCGGCGATTCCGGCAAGGTGATCATGGATTGGGGTGCGTGATGACGCGACTGCGTGATCCCCTGGCGTTCATCGACGCGGAGCTTGACGAGCTCAAGGCCAAGCACCTGTATCGGCCGTTGCGGGTGATGAGCGCCGCCCAGGGGCCGGTCACGGTGGTCGACGGTCGCGAGGTCATCTCGCTGTCCTCCAACGACTACCTGGGCCTCACCCACCATCCCAGCCTGCGCGATGCGGCTCTCGCGGCTGTCAGCGAGTTCGGCGTGGGCTCCGGAGCGGTGCGGACGATCGCCGGCACGATGGCCGAACACGAGCTGCTCGAGGCGGAGCTGGCAGCGTTCAAGGGCGTCGAGGCGGTGCTCACGTTCCAGTCCGGCTTCACGGCCAACACGGGCGTGATCCCGACCATCACCGGCGAGGCGGACCTCATCGTGTCCGATGCGCTCAACCACGCCTCGATCATCGACGGGATGCGCCTCTCGAAGGCGCCGCGCAAGGTCTACGCCCACCGCGACGTCGATGCTTTGCGCGCGATCCTCCAGGAGGCGGCCGCGAACGGTCGGCCGGATGGCTCCGGGCCATATCGGCTCATCCTGGTGGTCACGGACAGTGTCTTCTCGATGGACGGCGACATCGCGCCGCTGCCGGGGATCGTGGAGGCCGCGGAGGAGGTCGGCGCGGCGGTCTACGTCGATGACGCGCACGCCTCGGGCGTGCTGGGCCGGAACGGGCGGGGCTCGGTCGATCACTTCGGGCTCCACGGCCGGGTGGACATCCAGGTGGGGACGATGTCCAAGGCGATGGGCGTCCTCGGCGGCTACGTGGCGGGCTCGCAGGCGCTGCGCGACATCCTCGTCCAGCGCGCGCGGCCATTCCTCTTCTCGACATCGCATCCCCCCGCGGATGCGGCAGCCTGCCGGGCTGCGATCCGGGTCATGGAGGAGGAGCCTTGGCGGATCGAGCGACTGTGGGCGAGCACGAAGCGCTTCAAGGCGGAGCTGACCCGGCTCGGCTTCGACACGGGCCGCTCCGAGACGCCCATCACGCCGATCATCGTCGGCGATTCGGAGGCCGCGATCCGCTTCTCCGGCCGGCTGTTCGAGGAGGGCGTCTTCGCCACGTCGGTCATCTTCCCGACGGTCGCGCTCGACCAGGCGCGCCTGCGGACGATCGTCACGGCAGCCCTCACCGACGAGCAGCTCGACCGGGCCCTCGACGCGTTCGCTCGCGTCGGCCGGGAGCTCGGCATCATCAGCGCGTGACGGCGGACTTTCCCGCGGCCACCGAGGTCCCGGTCGCGCGGGACCTCCCGCTCGACGCCCACCTCCACACCGAGCAGTCGCCCGACAGCTCCGTCCCGATCGACGTCTATGCGGCGCTGGCCGTGGAGCGCGGCATCGCGGAGATCGCGATCACGGACCACGTCGACTTCGACCCGCGAGATCCGGCGTTCGCGTACTCCCGCTACGACGACCGCGAGCGCGTGGTGCGGGGCGCCGCCGAGCGCTGGGCCCGCCAGGGCGTGGTCATCCGGTTCGGCGCGGAGCTCACCTACAACCGGCGCTGGGAGGCAGACGTCCGAGACCACCTCAAGCGCCACCGCTACGACTACGTCATCGGCTCGGTGCACGACTGGCCGGAATCGCCGTACTGGCCGTCCCGCGTCCGCGAGTGGATCCAGGGCCGTCTGCTCGAGGAGGTCGTCGCGCCGTACTACACGGAGATCATCGCGGCTGCCCGGTCCGGCCTGTTCGACACGATCGGCCACCTCGACGTCGTGAAACGCTACCTGCACCCGCACATCACCCCTGCGGACCTCGCCGCCCGGCCGGAGCTCAAGGAGCCGGCGCTGAAGGCGATCGTCGAGTCCGGGACGGCGCTGGAGATCAACAGTTCGGGGCTTCGTTATCCGGGCGCGGAGACGTATCCTTCCGCTGCCGTCGTGGCGCGATTTCGCGAACTGGGGGGCGAGCGCGTGGTGGTTGGATCCGATGCCCATTCCCGCGGGTCATTCGCGGCGCGACTCGACGAGTCGTACCGGCACCTCACGGAGGCCGGATTCGAGGCCTTGAGCTTCCGACGCGGGGCGGAGCGGGTACGCATCGAGGTGCCGCGCAGCACCTCCAATGGTACTGACGACGCCTTGCGCACCTAACGCCGAGTACTGATCCTTCGTTACCCAATGGACGACGAGACGCTCGATCGGCTAGTCACGGACGCAAAGCGGGGTGACCGCGAGGCGTTCGGTCGCATCTTCGATGCGTATGCCGGGCCGATCCATCGCTTCATCGCCAGCCGCGTCAACAGCCCGAGTGACGCGGAGGACCTGACGCAGCTCGTCTTCGTCAAGGCCCTGGAAGCGCTCCCGCGCTATGAGGCGCGGGGCATCCCGTTCGGGGGCTGGCTGTTCAGGCTGGCCAGGAACGCGATCATCGACCAGATCAGGACGCGCCGGGACCACCTCTCGCTCGTGGCCGCGACAACTCGGGAAACCGACGATGCCGGGCCGGAAGCGCAGGCGGCTCTCCAGGAAGACCTCGACAGGGTCGCCCGGGCGCTGACGGAATTGACCGACGATCAACGTGAGGTCATCGAACTGCGCTTCTTCGCCGGACTCTCGGTACTCGAGACCGCGGTTGCCATGGGTCGCCAGGAAGGCACCGTCCGCGGACTGCAGTTCCGCGCGATCGCGGCGCTTCGGCGCGAGCTCGGGATCGACACGCTCGCGCCCGCGAAGGCCAGCGGAGCGGCCTCCGTGGTCGCCGCGACGATCCAGGTGCTCCGATGACCGAGTACTTCGATCGCGACCTGGCGGCGCTCGACGAGATCGAGGACCTGCTCAGCGCGTACGCGGATGCCCGGCTGAGCCCGAGCGGTCCCGTCCTCGCCCGGATGCGGGCGCAGGTGCTCAAGGAAGCTGCGCTGCGCAACGCGATCATCGCGACCGAGCAGCGCCTCGCCGAATCCGAGGTGATGCACAGCTCGCGCTGGCGCCTCCCGCACTTCCGAGTGCCCCAGCGCGCCGTTGCCATGGGCCTGGCCGCCACCCTGATGCTGGGGACGAGTGCCGCGGTGCTCGCGGCGCCTCCGGGCAGCCCCTTCTACAACGCCCGGGTCGCGATCGAGACCGCCTTCCTGCCGACGCAGGTCGATGACCGGCTCGCATCGCACGAGCGACTTCTCGAGGAGCGCCTCGCGGAGGCCGAGGTGGCAGCCGCCAATGGCGATGTCGTGGCCCTCGAGGCCGCCCTCGCCGCGTACCGGGCCGAGGTCGATGCGTCGGTCGCGGACGTTGGCGACGACCCAGACCGGCTCGCGCACCTGGAAGCCGCAATCGCGAAGCACGTCGCCAAGCTGGAGGCCTTGGCCGCCCGGCTCACGAACGAGACGGCGAGCGAGAATGCCGTGGAGCACGCAATCGACGCCAGTCAGAAGGCGGCCAGGAAGCTCAAGGACAAGAGCGAGCACGCGGGGGGCAAGGCCTCCTCCGCCCCCGGCGGCCCGAACTCGCCGCAGGTTCGCTGACCCGGGACTTTCGCATCCCGGCGATAGCAGGACCAACCCTCTCTCCCGCGCCGTCGCGCGGCGCTACCCTTCGCCCAATCCTGCCAGCTGGAGAACGATGGAGACAGGCGACCTGACGGCTGGGCAAGCCGCACCGCCGGCGCGCCGGAGCCGCCGCACGGAACGGCTCCGAAGCTCGAGGTTCGGGGGGCTCGCCGCGGAGGCGGCGGCCAACCTCCGGGACCCGGCCCGCGTCACCCTGCTCATCCTGCTCGCGGCGCTGGTCCTGCGCGCGCTGTGGCTCAACGTCCCCGGACGGGGGCTGATCTTCGACGAGTCGTTCTACGTCAACGCGGCGCGGGTCATCCTTGGCTGGCCGGTCTCGGCGCACTACATCGACAGTCCGGCCGGGCTGGACCCGAACACGGAGCATCCGCCCCTGGGCAAACTGCTCATGGTGGCCTCGATGGCCGTGTTCGGAGATAACGGGATGGGCTGGCGCCTCCCAAGCCTGATCGCGGGGATGGTCGCGCTGATCGTCGTGTACAAGATCGTGCAGACCACCGATCGGTCGCCGTGGCTGCCCGTGGTCGTCCTCGGGCTCGTGTCGCTGGACAACCTCTCGTTCGTCCACGGCCGGATCGGGACGCTGGACATGATGGTCCTGGCGCCCATGCTCGTGGCCTCCTGGCTCGCCCTGCGGCGGCGCTGGTTGCTTGCCGGCCTCGCCATGGGCATCGCCCTGCTCGTGAAGCTGACCGCCCTATACGGAATCGGCGCAATCGTCCTCTACGTGCTGCTCAGCGAGGGGCCCGACTGGTGGCGGCGGCGCCGGGTGCCGCTCCGCGACCTGGTTGGGCCAGCGGCGTTCGGCATTGTCACGGTGGCCGTCTTCCTGGTCGGCCTGGCGGCCCTTGACGCCCGGTACACGACGTTTGCATCGCCGCTCGACCACATCAATCGGATGATCAGCTATGGCGCCAATCTCAGCGCCCCGCCAAGGGTCGGCTTCTGCCCGGAAGCGGACAGCAAGCCGTTGCAGTGGCTATTCAACGAATGCCAGATCCAGTACCTGCGGGTCGATGAGACGGTCCTCGCGGGCGACAAGGTCGTCGGCAAGATCGCCAAGATCGACTTCCGCGGGGCGCTCAACCCACTGCTCGTCGGGGCAATCCCACTGGCCGCGCTGTTTACCGCCTGGTATGCCTGGCGAACGCGGAGCAAGGTCGCCATGTGGACGGTGGCGTGGGCGGCAGCCAACTACCTCCCGTATGTCGCGCTGGCGCTCTTCACCAACCGGATCATGTACATCTACTACGTGCTGCCCCTCGTGCCCGCCGTTGCAGTTGGCGTGGCGCTGCTGCTCCTGCGCGCCGGTCTGCCGCGTCCGATTCGATGGGGCTTCGCTCTCGCCTACGTCGTCGGCTTCGCGGCGTACTTCCCCTTCCGGCAGATCCCCTGAGCCAGGATCATCGACCGAGGGTGATGTCGTCGCCGGCGCGGACCTGCGTGTACAAGGTGCCCGTGGCCTCGTTGCTCACCGCGAAGCCGTAGCCGTAGGTCCCCGGGGCAGCCTCGCCCGGGTGCCAGTTCATCGTGATAGTCCGTCGTGAGCCCGCGGCAATGGGCAGGTCGCCGTACCAGGCCGTCCAGACAACTTCGCCGCCCGGACCCAACACGTAGAACCGGGCTCTGCCGGAAGGGATGGCGCTCCCGCGGTTCTCGAGTCGAGCCCAGAGCTGGACGTCCGTGACGCCCCTGAGCAGAACCGGGGCATGGTCGAGCGCCACGACCATGACGAGCGGCGGATCCCCGTCGCGCGGCTGCCCGAGCCCCACCGGAGCGAGCGGGGGGAACGGGAACGAGAAGAGGAGCGCAACCACGGCCAGGGCGATGGGCGCCCGAACCCGCATCCGCTCGGCGAGCCACGAGTGGCCAAACGACAGGGCGACAGCCAGGAGCCCGAAGCCCAGCCCAACGAGGAGCACGGCCACCGACGCGTGCCCGGCGAGGCCCCAACTGATCCACGCGGCCGTATCCGCGAGCGCACCAGACGTGAACCGCGGTAGCCAGAGGTCGAACAGGGGATCCGTGAACCCCTCCGGGGCGTTCGGCATCGTCGTCGTGGCCACGAGGAAGACGCCCGACGCGACGACCATCAGGGGGACGGCAATCGCCCGGAGGGAGCGTGGGATAAACGCCACGAGCACGGCGGCGAAGGGGAGCGCCGGAAGCAGGTAGCGCGGCCCGGGCGTCCAGCCACCGAATGGGTTGAGTGCCCCGCTGTTGTAGGTCAGGAACGCCGCGCAGATCGTGACCGCCAGGAGCAGCTCGAAGCGAATCTCACGGCGGCGGAGGGCAAGCAGCCCGATGGGTGCGAGCGCGAACCATGGCGCCAGGCGGATAAGGCCCCGCGGGCCGAAGAGGAGGTCCCGTGTGGTGTCGAGGTCCGGCCAGACGATGGAGACCAGGCCCTGCTGGTTCTGGGCTTCGAACGCCGGCGCGTACTGATAGCCGATGGCGATCGGGCTGCCGAAGGTGAGCCAGTTGTACGCCAACAGGATCGCCGCGATCGGGAGCCCTCCGGCGACGAATCTGGCGACGACGCCGCGGCCGAGCGACAACGCGTAGACGAACAGTGCTGCCACGCCGAGGACGACAGGGATTTCGATGAGGACCGCCAACCCCGCGAGCGATCCGGCGGCAACGGCGGTCCATCGGCCGGGCCGCTGTTTGATCCGATACAGAAGGTAGAACGAGGCGAACAGGGCAGCCGTCGACGCGGCGTGGCCGAAGAACATGGTCGCGAAGGGGAAGGCAATCGACCCGAAGCCGTAGGCGAGCCCGACCGTGACGGCCCATCGTTCGCCGACCAACGAGCCCAGGAATCGGACGAGGAGGAGCACGAGGAGTGCGGTCGCAATCCCGCTCTCGACGAAGGCGAGGGCCTGGACGGCCTCGACCTGGTCGGGCACCCCGTGCCCGCCGAGCTGGCTCGAGAGGCTGAGCAGCGCGTACACCGGCACGCCGAGGAGGGCGGTCCCGGGCGCCTTGTCCGAGTACCAATGCCCGGCATAAAACGCCGCGTCGCCGGTGTTTTCGTGGAAGCTGTCGATCTGCGTCGTGCCCTGTTCGACCAGGGCGCGAGCGAGGTCGTAGCGGCTGTACTCGTTCCAGGCGGGATGCTGCTGGAAGAACCCGTAGGCGAACAGCATGAGGACCACGAGGAGGATGTCGCGCCGTCCTCGGAGCGCCACCTCGGACCACCGTCGCCAGCGTCCCGCAATCACCCGTCAAGCATGCAACACCGGGCCGGTCGACCGAGGTCGCGGCCCGGTGCGGACATCGGGGCAAAAAAAGGAAGAGGGCCCGGTTTCCCGGGCCCTCTTCTTCTGGTCAGGTCCCCTGTTGGGGTTCGCCCTAGCGGCGGGCCTTCGCGGGGGTCAGAACGACGATGCTCGCGAGGAGCACGCCGAGGGCAATGACGAGCAGCCATGCGCCGTCAGCCGGTGCACCGCTGTTGGTCCCACCGATCGTCGCCGTGTTCGGCTCGCTCGGGGCATCCGTCTCGCCACCGGTGTCCGACGTGAACGTGTCCGTCGTCGTCGTGGTGGTGGTGGTCGTGGTGGTCGTGGTGGTCGTGGTCGTGGTGGTCGAGGTGGGGTCGCAGAAGATGATGTGGCTGATGTTCTTGTCGCCCTCATCAGGACCAAACACGGAGCCCCCGTTGCCGTTCGAGTCGGCCCAGACGGTCTCACCCGCCGCGGCGTCCGCGAACAGGGTCAGGGAGTTGTCTCCGACGGAGGATTCGGAGCCGGCCTTCACGATCACGAGCTCGTAGCCAACCGACAGGGTGTACGCGTTGACCTCGGCGCCGAGATCACCTTCGCCCTTGTCGTACTTGAAGCAGTCCGAGAGGTCGAGGCCCTCGGGCTCGTGGGTCTCCCACCAATTCGGGTCGTTGCTGTCACTCGACGCGGCCATATGCCCCGTGACGGTGGCGTAGACAGTCACCGCGCTGGCGGTTCCAGCCAAAGCGAAGATCAGAGCGCCGGCACCAAGCAGCGCCGTCAGCTTCTTCAGGCTTGTCATTTCTCGAGTATCCCTCCGCTATTCCAAACTTGGACCGGACCATTTGTTGCGACCCTTCGGCGACCGTACCTGGGCACGATGCCGGAGTCCCGAGGACCCTACAGGGGCCAACCGGGCCCGTAGTGTGCACGAAGGTCCATCGGTCGTCTAGTACTTCCTCACACTCGCAGACTGTCATTTTCGTGACTGGAAGTACGCAGACCGCCCACGATAACGGTGCATTTCGTCGAACACGGGGCTGATTCCCTCCTTCGTCGAATGACTTTCGAAGGCGTACGTACCATGCGTGGATGCACCACGACGCGGATTTAGGCATCGGGGCGACGCTTCGGGCGCTCGCCGGCGAGGCCGTCCGGGCCGCGCTGGAGCGCGCGATCGCGACGGGCAAGCTGCCGGACTCCCCCGAGGCCCGCGAGGCCACGATCGAGGTGAGCCGCCCGGCGAAGCCGGAGCACGGCGACTTCGCGGCGAACCTCGCGCTCCGATTGGCGCGGCCGCTCCGCATGGCGCCGATCGCGATCGCATCGGCGCTCGCGGATGCGCTGGCCGAGATTCGCGAGGCCGGCCCCGGAAATGCGGTTGCCACCGCGGAGGCGGTCGCTCCGGGCTTCCTCAACCTGCGCCTGACCGACGCGGCGGTCGAGGCGATCGTCGATCGTGCCCGCCGCGATCCCGCGAGCTGGGGTCGGGTCCAGGCCGCGGGCGAGGCGACGACCCGCCACGTCAACGTCGAGTTCGTGTCGGCCAACCCGACAGGACCGCTGCACGTCGGCAATGCGCGCGGCGCATTTGTCGGCGACTTGCTTGCGCGTGTGCTCGAGGCCGGTGGGCAGCGCGTCACCCGCGAGTACTACTTCAACGATTCGGGCGCGCAGGTGCGCAACCTCGGCGCGTCCGTGCTGGCGATCCGCGAAGGCACGGAGATCCCCGAGGACGGATACCACGGCGAGTACGTCGTCGAGCTCGCGCCGCACCTGCCGGACGAGCTGGCGGCACCGCCCGCGGGGCCGGATGCCGCGACCGAACGCTCCGGGGAGCTGCGCGAGTTCGCGGTTGGGCGCTGGGCGTCAGATCGGATCCGCGCCGGCATCGAAGCCTCGCTCGCGAACCTGGGCGTCCGCTTTGACGTGTGGACGACCGAGGCGAGCCTCCACGACGACGGCTGGGTGGACCGGGCGATGGACAACCTCCGCGCCGGCGGCCACCTCTACGAGCAGGATGGGGCGCTGTGGTTCCGTTCAACCACGTTCGGCGACGACAAGGACCGCGTCCTCGTGCGCTCGAACGGCTCGCGCACGTACTTCGCGGCGGACATCGGCTACGTGCTCGAGAAGTTCAGCCGCGGCTACGACCACCTGATCTACATCTGGGGCGCGGACCACCACGGGACGGTCGCCCGCCTGCGCAACGCCGCGGAGGCGATGGGCCTCGACAAGTCGGCCGTCGAGGTGATCCTCACTGGCTGGGTCCATTTCACCGAGAGCGGCAAGGAGCTCTCGATGTCGAAGCGGGCCGGCACGTTCATCACGCTCGACGACCTGCTCGCCGAGCTGGGCACCGACGCTGCGCGCTGGTACTTCGCCAGCCGCGGCGCGAACGTGAACATGGACGTGGACCTCGAGGTGGCGAAGCGCCAGTCGAGCGACAACCCGGTCTATTACGTCCAGTACGCGCACGCGCGGATCGCCTCGATCCTGCGCAAGGCGGCCGACACGGGGCTGGCGACCGCGTCGTCGGTCGCCGGCTCGCTCGGCGGCGGTCCCGAGGGCACGCTGGCGAGGGTCGTCGCTCGCCTGCCGGAGGTGATCGAAGACGCTGCCGCGGGGCAGGAGACGCAGGGCGTCACCACGTACGCCACGGAGCTCGCCACGGCATTCCACGCGTTCTATCGGGACGCGCGCGTCGTGGATCCGGATGAGCCGGAGCGCTCGGCTGCTCGCCTGGCCCTGGTGGATGCGACCCGAATCTCGCTTGCGAACGCGCTCGCCCTGCTCGGGATCTCCGCGCCAGAGGCAATGTAGTCAGCCCTACGCGCCGTGCACGATCAGACGACGATCGGAAGATCGATCGAGAGCGCGGCCTCGCCGATCGCAACCCAGACCGCCGTTGAGTTCGTCGGGTGGACGACCTTCGCTCCGGGCGCGATCTTGGCGACGGCCGCGGTCGCTGCCATGGCGAACTCGTCGGCATCGGCGATCGAATCCCAGCCGGTGAGAAGAAACACGCTCAAGGCATTGCCCGGGCCCCGTAGGAGCGCCAGCCGATCGCCGCCCCAACCGGCCGTTGCGGTCAGCGAGGCCGCGGTCCCGATGCCGCCCTCGTTCAGCCAGATGCGCAGGAGCAGCTCGCCGAGCGTGTCCTCGCCAACCTTCGTCCAGCCGGCGGGCAGCCCAGCGAACAGCGAGTCGGCCAACTTCACGTCGATCGGTCGTTCGCGCTGGAGGTATTTGTCCGGGTGGAGGATCTGCTCGGTGGAATCGGGCGGGTCGGCGTACGCCGCGTCCACGGCCGCGTAGCCCCCGCTGGCGAGCAGGCGCGAGACGAAGGCAAGCCCGTCCTGGTACGGGAACATCGCGGTGTCGCGGAGGTAGCGCGGCGCACGCTGGAGCGCCGCGAGCGACTCCG
>JANLSG010000104.1:0-3730 GCA_031362295.1 Chloroflexota bacterium | reverse complement strand
TTTGTCGAGATGCGGGAGATGTTCACGCAGACGATCGGGGCGCTGGCGGAGGCGGTCGATAAGCGCGACCCGTTCACGAGCAAGCACTCGCAGCGGGTGCGCACGATCTCCGTCGATATCGGAAGGGTGATGCGCGTGTCCGCGTCGGAGCTGGAGGCCCTGGAGTGGGGCGGGCTCCTGCATGACGTCGGCAAGATCGGCGTGCCCGATAACGTGCTGCTCAAGCAGGGCAAGCTGACCCGCGAGGAGCGGATCACGATGAACGCCCACCCGGTGCTCGGCGCGCAGATCATCGGGCCCGTGGATCGGCTGGCGCCGGAGCTCCCGGTCATCCGCCACCATCACGAGTGGTACAACGGCTCGGGCTACCCGGATCGCCTCATGGGCGACGAGATCCCCAAGCTCGCGCGGATCCTGCACGTCGCCGACGCGTTCGAGGCGATGACCGCCGATCGACCGTACCGCAAGGCGCTCTCGACGGACCAGGCGCTCGGCGAGCTCCGCAAGTTCGCTGGGGTCCAGTTCGACCCCGAGGTGGTCGACGCCTTCGTGAAGACCTCGTGGGCCGACGACATCGCTGAAGCCGGCGAGCCCGACCTTCGACCAATCCCGCTGCTCGGACAGCACGGCGCGCGCGTGGCTCGTGCGCACGACGCGCCCGTGCCTGGGTCGCCCGCGGCAGACCCGGCCTGAACCCGCGGGGCGGCTATCACTGGGGGATCGCCGCCCCGCGCCCCCTCCGCATTCGTGAGAATGCGCGAGTGCACACCGCCGTGACAGCCGGATTCCGATGCTGATCCTCAGCCTCGTCGCCGGGCTGGCTCTCGGGCTCCTCGCCGGCGGGTCCATCCTGAATCTCGCCAGCGTCCGGCTCCGCCTCGTCCAGCTGCTGTTCCTCGGCCTCGCCCTCCGCTACGCGACGCAGTTCGCGATCGAGAACGGCAGCGACATCGCCGACGCGGCGCGGCTCCCGCTGTTCGCGACCGGCTTCCTCCTGCTGCTGATCGGGCTGTGGCGGAACCGCGAGCATCCGGGCCTGCCGCTCGCGTTCGTGGGCATCCTCCTCAACGCGGTCGCGATCGTGATCAACGGCGGGTTCATGCCGGTCTGGGAGCCGAGCATCCTCGCCGCCGGGTTACCGATCACGGAGATCGGGTCTGCGTTCCACAGGATCGTGGGCGTGGCCGCAGGCGGCGGCATCCCGGGCGACTTCCTCGCCCAGGCCGGGCCCCTGGGCGACATCATCCCGATCCCGATCCCGTTCATCCGCAACGTCGCGAGCATCGGCGACCTGTTCCTCGCCGCCGGCCTCGCGTTCTTCCTGTTCGCGACCACCGTGCGCGAGCCGGAGGAGGCGGTCGCCGCGGGCGAAGCGACGATCCTCCGGCGTCGGCTGGGGCGTCGGCTCAGCCGGGCCGAGGCCGCCGCCGCGGAGGCGGCAGCGATGCTGGACAGCGGCGCACTGGTGGCTGCAACCGCGGCGGCGGCGACGGCGACCGCGGCGACCGCAGCAACCGCGACCGCGCCCGGCCTCGAATTCGATACCTACAACGGCGGCCTGGTCACCGCGGCGGCGCTGGAGCGGCCGCTCTCACTGGGCGGCCCGTCGGTCGGGTCGGAGGGCACCCTTCGGCGGACGGGCTGGCGCGCGCTCCCGGGCGTCCCACCGATCCTGGAGCGGGTCCGGCGCCACCCATACGTGCGCCTCGCGCTCGACAGCTCGTTCAGCGCCCTGTGGACCGGCCAGCTCATCAGCGCGCTCGGCGACCGGATCCACCAGATCGCGCTGGCGTTCGTCGTCTGGGATGCGACGGAATCCGCGATCGCGGTGGGGGCAATCTTCCTGGTCGCGACCCTCCCGAACCTGCTCATCGGGCCTATCGCCGGTACGTTCGTCGATCGCTGGGATCACCGCGAGGTGATGATCGTGAGCGACCTGCTACGGGCCGGCATCGTCCTGCTGATTCCGCTCGCGGCGGTCACGAACCTGCTTCTCGCGTACCCCCTCGTCTTCCTCGTGACCACCGTGTCGATCTTCTTCCGGCCCGCCAAGGGCGCGATCCTGCCTCGAATCGTCGCCGGCGAGGACCTCGTCGCGGCCAACTCCGCCCTGTGGGTCGGCGAGACGTTCGCGGACATCGCGGGGTATGTGGTCGCCGGCCTGTTCGTGGCACTCCTCGGCAGCCAGCTGCCGCTCGCCTTCTGGGTGGACTCGGTGACGTACGTCGCTTCGGCAGTCCTGATCGCCTCGATTTCGGTCGCGCCGGTGACGAGAACCGTTGCCGCGCGGGTCGGGACCGGGGTGCGTGCCGCGGTTGCGGCGCTCCGTGGCGAGCTGCGCGAGGGCTGGCTGTTCCTGCGCGGTGACACCGTCCTGCTCGCGAACACGCTCCAGGCGACCGTCGGGCAGTTCATGCTCGGGATCCTCCTCGCCCTCACGCCGGTGTACGCGGCGGACGTCCTCGCCTCCCCGACACTCACCGACAAGGCCGCGTATGGCTTCATCGAGGGGGCGATCGGCGCGGGCAACCTCGTCGGCGGCTTCGTGATCGGGATCATTGGGGCTCGGCTGGCACTGGGACGGATGGTCATCCTCGGGTATGTCGTGACCGGCGCGATGGTCGCGCTGCTGCCGCTGGCCGGGAACCTGCCCCTCGCGCTGGGCATCGGGTTCGGGACGGGTGTCGGCAATCTCGCCTTCGTGATCCCGAGCCAGACGCTCTTCCAGCGACGAACGCCACCGGAGCTCATGGGCCGCGTGCTCGGGCTGCGGTTCTCGCTCGTCTTCGGAGCAATGACGCTCGCCATGGGCGTGGGCGGCGTCCTGGGCGAGTCGTTTGGGGCAGCACCAGTCATTGCCGCGTTCGGGCTCGTGACAGTCGGCGCGGGCCTCGCGGGCCTGGCGGTGCCGGCCGTGCGAGACGCGTGATGGCCTTCGCGTACACTGCGCGCCGACATGACCGATCGATTGAACGACGCGCCCGGCGGCGCGCCTGACCTGACCGACGCCCAGATCGAGGCCGCGTCCGACGCCGCCGAGGTGGAGGTCGAGGAATTCGAGGCCGGCGGCGAGACGATGGCCGAGGCAGACGCCGTCGACGCCGATCTCGACGAGGCCGAAGCTGCCGCCGAGGACGAGCAGGCCGAGGAGGACGAGGCCGAAGCTGCCGCCGAGGACGAGGGGATGCCGGCCGCGCCAGTTCGTGTCGGTGCGCGCCAACGTGCCGCCGAGGCCGCCGCGGCGCGAGCTGCCGCTGGTGCGCGCGGCCCAAAGGCCCCGAAGGCGCAACGAACCGCGTTCCCGATCGACCCATCCCTGCGGATCAAGGATCCCGCGTCGGCGTGGTTCGTCGCCATCTCGATCGCGGCATTCCTGCTGATCTTCCTGAGCGCGATGGCGTTCGGGCGCGGCGGCGCCTTCACCCCGGTTCCGAGCCCAACACCGATCGTGTCGCCGTCCCCGGCGCCAAGCAGGACTCCCGCCCCGAGCGGCAGCGCCGCGCCGTCCGTCGCGCCGTCAGCGGCGCCGTCTGTGGTGCCATCGGTGGCCCCGGCGGCTACCACGAGCTGATTTAGGCCCGGCGTATCCTCGGCCGGTGCGCTGGCCGTTCCGTCGTCGAACAAACGAGGCCGAGCGCGCCAGGGCCGCGATGGTCGCGCAGCAGCTGGAACGCCGAGGCATCCGCGACGCCCGCGTCCTCCAGGCCATGGCATCGGTGCCGCGCGAGGC
>JANLSG010000062.1:0-2129 GCA_031362295.1 Chloroflexota bacterium | reverse complement strand
GTTCGTCGCGGCCTCCCAGCTCGCCGGACGCGACATCTTCTACGGCTCGTACCCGATCACCCCAGCCTCGGACATCCTCCACCAGCTCGCCGGCTACAAGAACTTCGGCGTCAAGACGTTCCAGGCAGAGGACGAGATCGCCGCGATCGGCGCCGCGATCGGGGCGAGCTACGGCGGCGCGATGGGCATGACCGCCTCGTCCGGCCCGGGTATCGCGCTCAAGCAGGAGGCGCTCGGGCTCGCGGTCATGGTCGAGCTGCCGCTTGTCGTCGTCGACGTCCAGCGCGCGGGACCCTCCACGGGCATGCCGACGAAGACCGAGCAGGCGGACCTGCTGCAGGTCATGTTCGGCCGCAACTCGGACTCGCCCGTCGTCGTCGTCGCTCCCGCGACCCCCGCCGAATGCTTCACCTTCTCCATCGAGGCGTGGCGGATCGCACTCAAGTACATGACCCCGGTGGTGTACATGTCGGACGCCTTCCTGGCGAGCGGCGCCGAGCCGTGGCAGATCCCGGACGTTGCCGACATGCCGTCGATCGCCGTGCCGAACCGCACCGAGCGCGAGGGCTTCTATCCGTACCTCCGCGACGAGACGACCCTTGCCCGGCCGTGGGCCGTCCCGGGCACGCCGGGCCTTGAGCACCGGATCGGTGGTCTCGAGAAGGCGGACATCCTGGGCAACGTGAGCTACGACCCGGACAACCATCACCGGATGCAGCTGCTGCGCCAGGCGAAGATCGCCGGCATCGCCGCGGACATCCCGCCGCTGGAGGTCTACGGCCCGCAGGAGGGCGACCTCCTGATCCTCGGCTGGGGCTCCACGTACGGCGCAATCCGAAGCGCGGTCGAGCGCCTCCAGGAGCGTGGTGCGTCGGTCGCCCATGCGCACATGCGCTACCTGAACCCGTTCCCTTCGAACACCGGCGACGTCGTCCAGGCGTTCAAGCGCGTCCTCATCCCCGAGGTCAACCTTGGCCAGCTCCTGCTGCTGATCCGGGCGCGCTACCTGGTGGACGCGATCGGCTACAACCGGGTCCGCGGCAAGCCGTTCCGCATTGCCGAGCTTGAGGCGGAGGCGGACCGCATCCTCGCGACCCTCGGAGTGACGGCGAAGTGATCCCGGAGACGGACGGCAATCTCACCCGACCCAAGGCCACGAACGGCAACGGCGCAACCGTGGAGACGCCAGTAACCAACGAGCTGCCGGTCCTCACCCGGAAGGACTTCGTGTCCGACCAGGAGGTTCGCTGGTGCCCGGGCTGCGGCGACTACTCGATCCTCGCCCAGACCCAGAAGGTGATGCCCGAATTCGGCTACGCGAAGGAGAACATCGTCTTCATCTCCGGCATCGGCTGCTCCGGCCGGCTGCCGTACTACATGAACACGTACGGCTTCCACACCATCCACGGCCGGGCGCCGGCGCTCGCGACCGGCCTGAAGGCAGCCCGGCCGGACCTGATGGTGTGGGTCATCACCGGCGACGGCGACGCGCTGTCGATCGGCGGCAACCACCTGATCCACGCGCTCCGCCGGAACGTCGACATCCG
Organism: Chloroflexota bacterium; assembly: GCA_031362295.1. Classification (GTDB taxonomy): domain Bacteria; phylum Chloroflexota; class Limnocylindria; order Limnocylindrales; family CSP1-4; genus UBA5189. Next base: position 582 of record JANLSG010000062.1, on the reverse strand, counting down.
AATCATCATGTTCAACAACCGGATCTATGGCCTTACCAAGGGTCAGGCGAGTCCCACCTCCGAGCTCGGCAAGATCACCAAGTCGTCGCCCTACGGCACGACCGACTTCCCGGTGAGCCCGCTCGCGATCGCCCTGGCGGCGGAGGCGAGCTTCATTGCCCGCTCCGTGGACACGCACACGGAGCACCTCCAGAAGACCCTCGAGGCGGCGGGCACGCACCGCGGCTCCACGTTCGTGGAGGTCCTTCAGAACTGCAACATCTTCAACGACGGCGCGTTCCGCGACTTCACCGACCGCGAGGTGCGCGAGGATCGGATGCTCATGCTGGAGCACGGCGCACCGATGATCTTCGGCAAGGACCGCAACAAGGGGATTCGCCTGAACGGGCTCCACCCCGAGGTCGTCACGATCGGGCAGAACGGCGTGACCGAGGATGATCTGCTGGTCCATGACGAGCAGGCCGAGGAGCCGTACCTGGCCCTCATGCTGTCGCGCATGTTCTGGCCGGACTACCCGGTCCCGGTCGGGGTACTTCGCGCGGTCTCCCGGCCAACCCACGACCAGCTGATCGAGGATCAGCT
>JANLSG010000025.1:0-1986 GCA_031362295.1 Chloroflexota bacterium | reverse complement strand
CTTGTCGTCGAGGTCCACGCCAAGGCGGACATCGTCGGCCCCGATACGCCGGCCGCCCGCGAGGCGATCGCCAGCGTGCTCGCGAAGGCCGCCGCGGTGGCCGCCCAGAAAGGCGACGGCTCGACGCTCGCGACATGGGTGCTCGGGCACGCGACGACGCTCGAGAAGGACGACGGGACGTCGACCGAGCTGCTCGGGCTCGGGCTGAAGCTGGGCCGCAACGCCACCGGCGGGTACATGCTGAGCGTGCATCTCCCGACCCTCTGAGCGGACGGCCGGCCCTGTGGCTCGCGACCGTAGAGGTCGCGCACCAGGCATTGGTCTTCGATTACCGTTGTGGCATGGCAGGAATCGGTGGCATCGGCGGGCGCGCGCTCGCAGTTCGACTCGGTCGGGTGGGCATCTGGAACTTCGCGCTGCAGCGGCTGACAGCGTCCGACGAGGGCGCCGCGATGCGCGAGTACGAGCGCCTCGGCTATCGCAGCGTCTGGATCCCGGAGAGCCTCGGCAGCAAGGAGGTCTTCGCCCACGCGTCGATCCTGCTCGGCGCGTCGAAGCACGCCATCGTGGCGCCAGGCATCGCGAGCATCTACGCCCGCGATCCCATGGCGATGGCCAATGGTGCCCGCGCCATCGCGGAGGCGTACAGCGGCCGCTTCGTACTCGGCATCGGCGTGAGTCACGCGCCGTCCGTGGCAATGCGCGGCGGGAACTACGGCAAGCCCGTCGAGACGATGACGGCCTATCTCGATGCGATGGCCGCCTCGTCCTATGCCGGGCCGGAGGGCACGGAGCCGGTGCCGCTCGTCCTCGCCGCGCTTGGCCCGCGGATGCTGGACCTCGCCGCGACGCGCGCCGACGGCGCGCATCCCTATTTCGTCCCCGTCGAGCACACGCCGGTCGCGCGGGCCGCGCTCGGCCCGAAGCCGTGCCTCGCCGTCGAGATGACCGCCGTGCTGTCGACGGACCCCGATACCGCCCGCCGGATCGGGCGGGCGTTCGCGAAGCACTACCTCGCCCTGCCGAACTACGCGAACAACCTGTCCCGACTGGGTTGGTCGGACGAGGACATCGCGAACGAGGGCAGCGACAAAATGATCGACGCGGTCATCGCCTGGGGCGACGTCGACGCAATCGTCGCGCGGGTCAAGGCGCACCTCGACAGCGGTGCGGACCACGTCTGCGTCCAGCTCCGCGCCGAGTCCTCGGCCGATCCCGCCCTCGCCGGCTACGCGGAGCTAGCTGCGGCCCTGCTCGCGCTCTGATCCCAAGGCGAGCCCGACCAGCTCGACGATCGGCAGCGCTGCAACCTCGTCGTCGGTGAACCAGCCGAAGGCATCCGTCGAGCCGCCCACCTCGACCCGTTCGGCGCCACCCGTGATCGCCATCGGGTAGACGAATCGAACCTGGTGGAAGCGGACGTCGCCGTCCTCCCGCCACCACGTGCCTTCGTGCGAGAGGATCACGGGGGTGCCGGTGATCGTCGCGAGGAGGCCGGTTTCCTCCTCCACCTCACGCACGGCTGCGGCCTCCGGCGCCTCGCCGAACTCGATGCCTCCGCCCGGTAGGGTCCACATGCCGACTGCCGGGTAACCCGGCGAGATCCGGCACAGCAGGAGGCGATCGTCCCGGCGAATCACGCCGTACGAGGCAAGCCGCGTGAATCCCGTGGCTTTCCCGAACGGTTTGGTGCTGCCGGATGGGTCGGTCATGACGGGTATGATGCCCTCGTGACGACGGAATCGAAGGCGCTCCGACCATGGTCGGGGGATAAGGCCCCGGCGGACTGGGGGCTCGGCGACGGCCAGGCAGTGCCGTGGGAGTACGCGCCGGCCCCTGAATCCCGCGACGTGGTCACGATCAAGCCGCGCTACGGGCTGTTCATCGACGGGCGCGAGGTCCAGGCATCGGACGGCGGCATCTTCAAGAGCGTCAATCCGGCGACCGAGGAGGTCATCGCGGAGGTCGCTAAGGCCACGACCGCCG
>JANLSG010000013.1:0-17451 GCA_031362295.1 Chloroflexota bacterium | reverse complement strand
CAGCACGGTCATCGCGATGTTCATCATCGACTGGCGGCTGACGGTCCTCAGCCTCGGGATGCTGCCGTTCTTCATGTACCTGACGTTCCGCGTCGGGAAGGTCAACCGCGAGGTTCGAGGCGAGACGCAGAAGTCCCTCGCGGAGATGTCGGCGGCGACCGACCATCGCCTGGCGGACCTGCAGGGTCGCGAGTCGGCGATTGAGCTTGCCGAACCGGTCGATCGCCGTCTGCTGCTGGCCGAACGTCTTCGACAGCAGGATTCCCGAAACCGACAACGTCTCCTCGGTCGCCGCTGACATCTCGGCGAGGGACTTCTGCGTCTCGCCACGAACCTCGCGGTTGACCTTCCCGACGCGGAACGTCAGGTACATGAAGAACGGCAGCATCCCGAGGCTGAGGACCGTCAGCCGCCAGTCGATGATGAACATCGCGATGACCGTGCTGATCGCGATCGCGATGTTCGAGGTAAGCGACGCGGCGGTATCGGTGACCACCGACTGCACCCCGCCCACGTCGTTGGCGAGCCGGCTCTGGATCTCGCCGGTCTTCGTCTCCGTGAAGAAGCGCAGCGGCATCTTCTGGAGGTGTGCGTAGAGCGCGGTCCGGAGGTCGTGCATGACGCTCTGGCCGATGATGTTGTTGAGGTAGCTCTGGCCCACCCCGATCAGCCCGGTGATGATCGGCAGGACGATCATCAGGCCCACGAACAGGTTGAGCAGGCCCCAGTCGCGCTGTGGAATGGCGATGTCGATCAGGAGCTTGAGCAGGATCGGGTTGATCAGCCCGACGAAGCTCGTGAGCAGGATCGCCCCGAGGACGATCGCAATCTGGCCGCGGTAGGGCCGGAAGAACGCGGTGATCTTGCGGACGGTGCTGGCGCGTCGCTCACGGGGGACAGGCTTCACGTCCCCACGGCCCATGAGACGCGCGCCGGGCCCGCGCCCGGGGAAGCTCACGCCGGGACCCGAGCGTCGGCGACGAGCGTTGATCGCCTCGAGGGAAACGGCTGCATCAGGAGGTCGCCGAGCACGCCGAGAAGGAAGAACGGGAGGTGGCGGCCCCATGCGCGGGAGAGGTGCGGGACCGAGACGACCCTGACATCGACGAAGCCGGCAGCCTCCAGCCCCGCCCGGACGCGCGCCGGGTCGTTGCAGATTCCAACGAGCGGGTGGGCGTCGGCAGGGGACGCCTTCAGCAGGCGCTGCGCCGGTCGCTGGAGCCACTTGGGGATCCCGAGGTACAGCGCGACGAACGGGTGCCGTCGATTGACGGTCGTGAGCACGAGGCGCCCTTGCGGCCGAAGCCAGCGGCGCAGGTTCGCGAACGCCCTCGCGGGGTCGGTGAAGTGCTCGACCGTGAACGACGAGAGCACGACGTCGAACGAGCCGGCCTCGATCGCCGACGGGTCTCCGCACACATCAACCAGCTCGAACGCGTCGAGGTGGGGAAGCGCGCCCGGCCGCGGCGGGTGGATGTCAATGCCGATGAAACGCCGGATGCGCTTGCGGTACCCGGTGAGCGCAGATTTCCGACCGCAACCCGCATCAAGCGCATCGAGCTGCGCCGGCGCGTCCGCGAATGCCGCGTCCAGGCGCTCCGCGACCGTTTCCGCCAATCCCGGCCGAAGGCCGAGTCGCGGAAGGTAGGTGTACCGGCGCCGCTCGGTCACCAGGCCGTGAGCGTGTTGGCTTCGGTGATGCCCTGCGACTCGAGCCAGCGCTCGGCGTCGATGGCGGCCATGCAGCCGTCGCCGGCTGCCGTGATGGCCTGGCGATAGCGGTGGTCGTGGACGTCGCCGGCGATGAACACGCCCTCGATCTCGCTGTTCGTCTCACCGCGGACCACGAGATAGCCCTTGGCGTCGACCTCCAGCCAGTCGCGGAAGGCCTCCGTGTTGGGCCGGTGGCCGATGGCGATGAACACGCCGTCGGCGCGCATCTCGCGCTCCTTGCCAGTCGCGGTGTCCTTGAGCCGAAGGCCGGTCACCTTCTCGTCGCCAAGGACCTCCTCGACGCCGGTGTTGGTATGGATCTCGATCTTGGGGTTCTGGAGCGCCCGCTCCACCATGATCCGGCTCGCCCGGAACTCGTCGCGCCGGTGGAGCATGTGGACCTTGGAGGCGAACCGGGTCAGGTACGACGCCTCCTCGAACGCGGTGTCGCCGCCGCCCACGACGGCAATCTCCTTGTCGCGGAAGAAGAACCCGTCGCACGTCGCGCACGCGGACACGCCGCGGCCGCGCAGCCGCGTCTCGCTGTCGAGCCCCAGCCACATGGCGGACGCACCGGTTGCGACGATGACGGCCTGGGCCTTGTATTCGACGCCGCGCGCCCAGATCCGGAACGGGCGTGACGAGAGGTCCACCTTGTCGATGTCGACGTCCACGATGTGCGTACCGAAGCGCTCCGCCTGGGCGCGGAAGAGCGCCATGAGCTCTGGGCCCTGGATGCCGTCGGGGAAGCCCGGGTAGTTCTCGACGTCGCTGGTGAGCATCAGCTGGCCGCCCGGCGTGGAGCCGGCGAGGACGATGGGCTCAAGGTTGGCGCGCGCCGCGTAGATCGCGGCGGTCAGGCCGGCCGGCCCGGAGCCGACGATCAACAGCTTGGTCTCCGTGCGGCTCGCGCCAGTCGAGACGAAGGCTGGGCCACCGGGCGCCGTGGCGATCGCACCGCCGCCACCGAAGTCGATGGCCATCTCGGGCAGCGGAGCGGGGGCGTACGGCGCAGCGACCGAGGTGTCGCCGGAGAAATCGATCGAGATACCGCCGAACGGGGACACTGGGGTGTGGGTCTCTGTGGCAGGTGCGTTCAGCGTCACGTCGCCCGCCGTGGCGAGCCGAACCGACTCGCCGGTCTGCTGTTTGCTCATTGACGCAAGTGTATCACGGGTCATACCCCCCGGGGGTATGACCCGTGAGGGGCTACTGCACCGGGATTTGGGTCGATAGCCCACCGGATGGCGCCGGCGACGCCGGCGTTACCGATGAGGAGGTTCCGCCGGAGCAGGCGGCGATGGCCAGACTCAGGACGATGAGAGGGAGCGCGGGGGCGAAGCTGCTGCGCTGCATCTGGATCACATCGACGGCTGGTACGCCGGATCGAGATAGCGCTCGGGATCGTCCTCGAACTCAAGCTTGCAGCCCTTGCCGCAGAAGAAGTACGCAATCCCGCCGTACGTCGTGTGGAGGCCCTTTGATCGCGCTGCCTCGAGCTCCACCGTCATTCCGCACACGGGATCGAGAGCGCTCGTGATCGCCGCGCCGTTGGTAGCGTCGGAGACGTGCTCTCGCTCGTGGTCGTGTGATTGATCGTCTGTCGGCCCATGGACACTGGGCCCAACGAGCCACGCGGCCTCCAGCGGTTCGCCCCACGCCGGCTGAAATCCCTGTACCTCAGATCGAAACCCGAGCGTTGGAGCCAAGGTTGCGGCGGCGCCAGGACCCACGGCGAACTGGTTCCCGCAGCAGCATCCCTCGGTCGCGACGTCGGCCCCGCGCTCGTAATCGACGGACGGCGTACAGCCACAGGGGCAGACGTAGCCGGCGCGAACGGTCTCTCGTGCGATCCCGGTCAGTGTGAGTTCCATGGCCCTCTCGATCGGTAGCTTGATACTCCTGGGGAGTATAACCATCGAGGCGCCGGCGAGCCCCGCAGCGGGCGGACTCGCGCCTACGCCCCTTTTGGAACGAACTTGATGCTGCGCTGCCACAGGTACTTCCGCGGCTCCGCCCTGATCCTGAGGAGGAATTGGCGGGCGACGAAATATGCCGCAAATGCGGCCACGAAGACGGTGCCCTGCCAGGCAAAGACGTTTCCCAGTGTCAGCATCAGCGCGACGCTGCCGATCACCAGGCCTACCGCCGCTTCGATCAACTGCGTTGGGAGTCGACGAGCGCCAATCCGCCGATCCGACGACCAGATCGCGAACCGGGATCGGGAGCAGCGGCCCGCACAGCAACCGGTGAAGAAGCAGCCCACGCGTCCAATCGCAACGGCGAAGAAGATCCCCGGAGCAACCGCATCAAGGTATTGCCCGATCGGAAGACTGAGGCCGATCAGCGTCAGGATGCCTCCGATCGGTGCGACGACGAGGAACCCATCGACGGCCCAGCCAGACCCGACGAGCTTCTCGCCCGGATGAAGAACCCGAGACCAGAGCTTGGCACCCACGAGGCCCGAGAGCACTGCGAGCAGGAACACCATCGTCGCTGCGCCCGCTGGCCCATTCTGTCGCGACAGGATTGCTGATTGGACGACCAGCGCCAGCACGATGCCCAGGATCCCGAGAACCGTGAAGCTCCCGGGGAGGACCGCCGGCATTCGCGCCAACGGGGCGATGAGGGCCCACCGCGTCTTGACCGCAGTCGCCGGGACCTCGGACAGCGACCAGCGTCGCCACGACCAGGCTGCGGCCGGCAGTGCCTCGCTGGAGCTGCGACCTGACGGGTGCGCAGACGGACGGATGAGGCGCGCGTTGACGATCCACTCGCCCGGCTCGATGCCGTAGACCCACGAGGTGACCGATACCCGGCCGGTTCCGGGCAGGATCCCCTCGACGACTTCGTCCTGGTCGAACGTGTCCCGAGCCTTCGGCGCACCTCGGATACCGACACGTCGCCCGTTCAGGCGGACGGTCGCCGAAAACGGCTCACCGTCGGTGCCGGAATCGAACCAGTGCGTGACGACGAGCGCCTGGCGCTCGTCGTCCTCCGGTACGCCCGAGGACGGGCTTGCGCCGGGTCGTTCCGTCGATCTCGGTGCCTGGGCAACGCCGGGAGCCCTGCCGGCTCGAGGTTGGTCCGCCCTGGCCTGAGCTTTGCCTCGTCGCCGTCCCACCCGAGGCCTGTCCTTTCGCCCAGCGAGCGCCCCGAACAGACGGGGGACCTATCCTGGGAGCATCTACTACAGCAGTGTAGCAGTCGGGCCTCTGGGGCCTGAGCTAGAGCCCTACGTGGCAGCCGATCGTGACCGCGGCCAGGAGCGCGACTGGCAGCCATTCGTACGGCAGCCGCGTCGTCCCGTCTCCCGCCACGCCCTCGGCTCCATCGAGCAGGCGCTGGACTCGTCGGTCTGCGGCATACGAGAACGCAGCCGGCTCCGGGCTGACGTCCCCTTTCAGCAGGGCGCGGGCGAGCGACCTTGGACTTGATCCCCGCCGGACTGCGTCAGCGTCCGCCAGGGATTCGAGGTCGGCCATCCGGTCGAGCATCGCATTGCGCACTCGGCCGGCGCGTCCGAACAGTCGGAGCCACGCGCCCAGCGCTGCAGCACGAAGGGGCGCCCGCGTTCGACGATGGTGGTCTTCGTGGTAGACGACAGCCTCGAGCTCGGCGCTCGAGAGCGCGCTCAGGAGCGGGACGCCGAGGAGGATGCGTGGCCGGATCCAGCCGACGACGAGCGCGTCGTGGCCGAGGGCGGGCGCAATGCTGCAGGGCACGCCGAACAGCGCCACCTCTTGAGCGTTGGCTGCCATCCATCGGGTTCGTTGTCGGGCGGCGACCACGTCCTGGATCACGAGAGCGATCCACAGCGAGATCACGCTGCCCCCGATCACCTCGACCACGAGCGTGGGATCCCCGCCGATCAGGAAACCACCGATCACGCACGTGCCCAACGGCACGATCGCGAGGAACCCGAGACCCAGGGCGCGCCGGCGATTCATTCCTGATCGCCCGCCAGGTCGACGAGTCGTCGATGCGTACCCGGATCGAGATCTGCGAGTCGCACGGCAAAGTGCCGCAAGGCGGCGGATCCGTAGCGGTCAACCAGTCGGTCCACGGCGATCGCGCTGAGTTGCTCGACCAATGCGGCTTCCGACGCCGCCGCGCGGTAGATGTACAGGCGACCGCGTTGCTCGCGTGCCAGCACGCCCTTTTCGAAGAGCCGGCCCATTACCGTCATGATCGTTGTGTGGGCGTATTCCCGGCCCTGCGTCTCGCGCAGTCCGCGGACGACGTCGGCAACGGTGGCCTCTGGACGCCCTGTGACTTCGCGCACGATCGCCGCCGCGAGGGGGCCGAGCACGTCCTCGAAGCGTGGGTCCCGGTTCATGTTGGCGCCGGCCACGTATGACCCCCATCGTCCGAGCGGAAGAATTCGGTCGTTGCCGTGACGATCGCGACCGTCCGGCCGCCGTTGGCAAGGGCGATCGCGAACGCCTGGCCCTTGAAGGGCAGCCTCGACCAGCTGGCGCCGCCGTCGTCGGATCGAGCAAGTCCGTCTGGCCCGCCCGCGACAAGCACCGACCCACCGGCGGCGGCGGCGAGACTGGTCATCGGGTACAGCCCGGGATCGCCGAGGCTTTGCCAGGTGCGGCCGCTATCGCCACTGGTGGCGAGGCCGCTGGCCGTCACGCCGAACAGGCGGACCCCGTTCGGCGTCGAGATCGCGACAGGGAAGACGACGTTGTCGGGGTTGACGAGCTCCCAGGCCCGACCGCCGTCACGGCTCTCCCAGAGCCCGCCCGTCACGGGGTATGCCCACATTCGCGCCTGATCGCCGGGGTCCTGTGCGAAGCCATGGATATCGAGGTTCGGGAGCTCCGCAGGAATGTCCTGCCATGTGCGGCCGCCATCGCGACTCTCGCTGAAGACATCGTGGCCGGCGACGGCGATGTATGAGGTCGTCGGTGCGGTGAGGCTCATCGCATCCAATCGACCACCCAGCGCATGCCAGCTTGTGCCACCGTCCGTGGATTCCATGACGCCGTCGTGGTGCCCGAAGATGATGTGATTCGGGTCGTCCTCCACGAAGGCGAGCGAGTGAGCATCCTCGGTTCCGAGCCTGCTCCAAGCCTCGATCGGCGCCCCCCCCGATCCAGTGACCCAAAATCCGACGCCTGCGAAGGTCACGGCGGCGAGTCCCAGGCCAAGCAGCAGGCGCGTCCGGCCGCGGCGGTCGGCGGACCCACCCCGATCAGACGCCGTTGGCATTGTGCGAGCCCCGCGTGCGAATTGGCATATCCCCAGTTCATGCTACGACGTGCCTGTAGTGTTCGATCCAGCAGGCTTGGAATCAGGCGGTTTGCCTGACCAGTTGGAGTCCGGAATGACCGACGTGCATCTGGGGCCGTTCGGCCCGTTTCCGTGGATCGATCTCGTTCTCCTGGCTTGGTTCACGGTGACTGCGCTCTCGGTGGCCTACGTGGCCTGGGACGCGTGGCGGAACAATCCCGAGCTGAGCGTCATGAAGTGGGGCTGGGTGCTCGTCACGCTATACCTCGGCCCGATCGCACTGATGCTCTACGTCCTGTCCTGCAAGGAGCCGGCCCCGGGATCCCACGAGCAGTTCATCAAGCCGCTCTGGAAGCAGGGCCTCGGATCCACGATTCACTGCGTGGCCGGCGACGCGACCGGGATCATCGTCGCCGCGACGGTCACCGGGCTGCTCGGCCTGCCGATGGGCATCGATCTCGTCATCGAGTACGTCGCCGGATTCGGGTTCGGGCTGTTCATCTTCCAGGCGCTGTTCATGAAGGACATGATGGGCGGGTCCTATCGCGCGGCGGTCCGTCACTCGCTGGTGCCCGAGTGGCTGTCGATGAACTTCATGATGGCCGGGATGTTCCCGACGATGGTCGTCCTGATGATGGGCCGGGACATGCGGGCGATGGACCCAACGCAGCTTGCCTTCTGGGGCGCGATGTCGGCTGCTGTTGGCGTCGGGTTGCTCGTCGCCTACCCCGTCAATGTGTGGATGGTCGAGAAGGGCCTGAAGCACGGCATGGGCACGCAGCGTGCGCTCGGCAAGGGCGGTCACACGATGGAAGCAGAGCGCGCTCGATGGTCCACGGCGCAGCCCGTCGCCGAGGCAGCGTGATGGAGGGCCACGGCGGACACTCGTCGAAACCAACCCCGCAGAAGCGGCCCAGAGCGACGGCGAAGCTGACCGCCGCCGCCGCGAAAGCAGGCTCGTCGCGTTCCCCTGCGGCCATGGGCGAGCCTGCCGGCCACGCGCCGGATGGGATGGACGGCATGGCCGGCATGTCCGACAAGGGCGAACCCTCCGGGACGCGCACTGAAGGGGTCGACGTTGCCTTCCGCTCGACCCGGCCCCAGATCGTCTCGATCGCGCTCCTGTCGGTCGTTGCGCTGGCTGCGGGACTGATCCACGCCGCCTCGATCGCCAACCTCTCCCTGGGCGCGCGCGACGTAGGTAACCTCGTCATGCCGCCCGGGATGATCATGACGCGCGACACGCCCGGCGAGGCGATGCGCGACATGGCCGCCGTGGACCCGCGGACGGTCTCCTACCGGGCGCCGGTCGATGCGCGCGGCGATCAGCCGTTCGAACCCCGCGTCGAGGGTGGCGTAAAGGTGTACGACCTCGAGGCCTCGGTCATCGAGTGGAACATCCTGCCGTACGAGCGGGTCATGGCGTACGCATTCAACCGGCAGGTCCCAGGACCGCGGATCACGCTGGCCGAGGGCGATCACGTCCGGTTCAACGTCACCAACAACCTGCCAGAGCCGACGACCATCCACTGGCATGGCCTTGTCGTGCCCAACGCGATGGACGGTCCTGCAGAGATCACCCAGGACCCGATTCCCGTCGGCGGAAGCTTCACGTACGAGTTCGCGGTGCAGCAGGCAGGAACGTTCTTCTATCACTCGCATGCCCACGTCGATCGTCAGCAGGCCCTGGGACTGTACGGCGCGCTCCTCGTCGCGCCGAAGCATGCGACCGCCGCGATCCCCCCTGATCACGAGCTCGTGGTCCAGCTCCAGGAGTGGAACGAGCGCGAGGGCTACACCTACCCGGCGATGCCGATGGAAGGCGCCATGCCCAACTTTTTCACGATCAACGGCAAGGCGTTCCCGTCCACGGAGACGGTCCACATGGTCGTTGGCGAGCACCTTCTCGTCCGCTTCATCGGGTCGCAGAGCGGCTTCATCCACCCGATGCACATCCACGGTGGGCCGTTCACGGTCATTGCGACCGACGGGGTGACGCTGGCCGAGTCAGCGCGATATCAGAAGGACACGATCAACGTCGCTCCAGGCGAGCGATACGACGTCCTGTGGGCAGCGCGGGAGCCCGGGAAATGGCTGCTTCATTGCCACATCAACCATCACACCACGAACGACAACGTGGAAGAGGAGGGTGGGGGAGGCCTGATGCTGATCCTGGACGTGACGAGCTAGGCGCGGGCCCGGCATACGACCCGCGTCCGCCCACCGTGGAGGCCGGCCGGCAGGTCAGGCGTCCCGAAGCTGCGGGAGGAGGGTGCTGCCGAGCAGCTCCAGCTTGTCCGTCTGCCAGACGTCGTTGACGCTGAACAGGACGTGCTGTGCACCGGCGTCGGCCAGCTCCCCGTAGCGCTCGATGACCTGGGCAGGCGCCTCGTTTCCGCTGCCACCGTCCCGGCTGATCCGCAGGCCGCCCTGAAGCGTTGACCGCTCGATCTCGTCATACGACCGACCCACTGCCTCGCAGTGCGCCTTGAGGACCTGCCACTTGTGGTGGATCTTCTCCGGCCCGCCGAAGACGTTGGTCGCGTCGCCGTACTGCGCGACGAGGCGGAGCGTCTTCTGCTCGCCGCCCCCACCGATCATGATCGGGACGCGCGGTCGGGAGATCGACTGTGGGGAGTTCAGCAGGCGCGTCGGCTGGTAGTGGCGCCCGCGGAGCCCGCCCTGCGAGCCCAGGTCGCTCTCGAACATCTGGTGCGCGATCTGGAGCGTCTCCTCGAGCATCTCGAAACGGACGCCGAGGGGCGGGAAGTCGAACCCGAGCCCCGCGGACTCCTCCTGGTTCCACGCCGCGCCAAGGCCGAGCCACGCCCGGCCGCCGCTCAGCACGTCGAGCGTCGTCGCGGCCTTCACCCAGATGCCCGGGTGGCGGTAATGGATGCCGCCGACCATCAGCCCGATCCGGGCGCGCTTCGTATGCGCGGCGATGAACCCGAGCGCGGTCCAGCCCTCGAGCATCGGCTCCTCCGGCCGCCCGACGGCCCGAATCTGGAACATGTGGTCCATGACCCAGATCGAATCGAACCCGACCTCGTCCGCGGTCCGGACGATTCGCTCGAGATGCGTCGCGAGCTCGGCAGCGCCGCCGGGGAAGGTGAACGACGAGACCTGCAGGCCGAACTTCACGCCTCGATGCTAGCCGTCGGTTCGCGAAGTCGCGCCGCTCTCATCCGATCCGCTGCCCGTCCTCGCTTCGGCACGCCTCCCGCCCCTCGCCGCTTCCAGCGCCTCAAACCTGTCGAATTCTCCCCGGGGGAGCATTAGCCGGGCAAAATCGCGGTAACGCAGGTAGTCGGTCGAAGTTTCATCCCGAGCCACGCTCGTAACGGGATGAAATCCGTGGCCGCGCCAGTTCAGGGGCGCCGCCGACTCGTCGAATGCTCCCGGCGGGAGAATCCGGCAGTTTTCCAGTGCCTGCCATGCGCCATGAACCCTATCGCCGCCGGGGCCATGAATCGCCACCGCTGCTGGAACGCCCGCGAAACCGCGTTCGCTATCAGCGGAAGAGGTCGAAGGCCTCTGGCATCAGGACCTCGCGGATGGAGCCCTCGGCACGGATGAACCCTGCGCCGCGTACCAGTGCGACGGGCCGGCCGGAGCGCTTGCCGAGGGTCAGCTCCGCAGCGGACGCGAGCTCGTCCGCAACCGCGCGAACCGTGGACTTCATCACTCGACCGTCGCGGTCCGGCGTGCCACGAAGGTCCTCCAGCGGCTGGATGCCGGACACGCCGATTGCCACGTCCACGATCCCGTAGCGCCATGGCCGTCCGAAGGAATCCGACACGATCACGGGTACGTCGATGCCCGTCTCCTCGCGAACCGCGGCGCGGATGCGCGCCGCTGACGCATCCGGGTCGACCGGCAGAAGCGTCACGATCGTGCCGCTGTCCGGCCCCACGTTCGAGGCGTCGATCCCGCCGTTCGCGCAGACGAAGCCGTGCGCGGTCTCGGTAATGACGACACCGTTGTCCATGCGGACGACCCGCTTCGCATGGCGAAGCACGAGCTCGACCTGGCGTGCGTCACGATCCCACCGCTTCGCGAACTCGACGGCTTCCGGCCGCGGCTGGATTGCCGTCAGGTCCGCGATGGCGCCCTCGGCCTTGGAGACGACCTTCTGCGTCACGACGAGGACATCGTCGTCGCGGGCCGGCAGGGCGCCGGGCGTGGCACGAAGCGCGTCGACCACGATCTGCGCGAGGTCGTCGCCGGTCTGGATCTCGGGGATGCCCTCGAGGGCGATGACCTCGACGTGCGACGGTTCGCGGGGCGGCTCCGCGGACTCGGAGGGGCCGGCCTGCCCGGCGGTCGGGTCAGCCACCGATCGACCCGAGCGCAGCCTCGGCGGCAACGAGATCCTCGGACGTGTCGACGTCGAGGGCAAGCGGACCGTCGAGTTCCATGAACCTCGCTCCCGCAGCGGCCGCGGCGGCGCGATGCAGACCCCGGCTACCTTGTCCGAACAGGGGATCGATCACGGTCGGTGGGCGAAGGAAGAGGGTGTTGGTTCCGCTCTCATGCTGGTCCGTGACGAGTGCCACGATGCCGCGGGCGGTGTCGATTGCGCCTGTCGCCGCGGCAGCGATGAGCTCGTCGAGCGCGTCGGCGCTGACTGCGGGCAGGTCCGCGGGCACGACGAGCACCGCGGTCGCCCCGCGTGCGACCGCAACCGAGCGCGCTGCCTCGATCGCTCCGTTGAGTCCCGGCGCGCGCTCCACGAGGCCGACCGCGCGGTGATCCCGGGCGATACCCGCGGCAGCCGGGTCCATCGTGACGACGATCGTACCCGCGATCAGGCGCGCGTCGCGGGTGGCCACCAGGGTGCGGCGAAGGAGATGCACGACCAGATCCCGCCGCTCCTCGGCGTCGAGGTCGCCGCCGAGCCGGGTCTTGGCGGTCTCGAGGCCACGGATCGGGACGAGCGCCCAGATTCGGTCGGGCATGGCTCGGTCGGACATGGCGGGATGATGGCGCACGCAGGGATCGCCCGTGCTCAGCGAGCCCTGGCGAAGGCGAGAATCTCGCCAGCGAGTCGGGCGCGGCCGGCGTCGCCGGCCATGATTGTGTCGGTCACGAGCGTGCGCATGCCGAGGGCCTGGATCGGCGCCTCGAGAGATGCGTCGAGCGCGTCGAGCACGAAGACATCCGCGATGCCTGTGTACTGGCGGGCGACGCCGAGCGCGCTCGCCTCGTGCCCCAGCGAGACCAGCATCCGATCCGCCGGCCCCTTGAGCGCCTTCCCCCCAACGATGCCCGAGACCGCAATCACCGGAGCGCCCCGCGAGCGAGCGGTCTGCAGGCCCGCCTCGATGCCGGACACGCCGAGGATCGGCCGAACGGACACGAACGGATTCGACGGCGCGATCACGATCGCCGACGCGTACTCCAGCGCCGCCTCCACCTCGGGAGTGGCAACGGCGTCCTCCAGGCCACCGAAGCGCAGGTCGCGCACTTCGGGCTCCTGGTGCAAGCGAACGAAGTAGTCCTGGAACTCCAGCCAGCCCTCGTCGGTCAGGACCTCCGTTCGGACGGGGAAGTCGGACATGGGCAGGATCGTGGCCTGGACGCCGAGCGCGCGCTGCAGGTCGCGTGAGATGTCGGTGGCTCGATCGCCGCGCGCGAGGCGGGCGGTCCTGACCACGTGCGTCGCGATGTCCCGGTCGCCGAGCCAGAACCACGTCTCCTCGCCGTAGCGCTCGAGCATCTCCGCGGCGGCGAACGTTTCGCCCGCGAGTCCCCACCCCCACTGCCGGTTGTCGATGCCCGCGAGCGTGTACATCACCGTGTCGTGATCTGGCGAGACAAGCAGCCCGTGGCGCTCGACGTCGTCCGCAGTGTTGACGATGACGACGAGCCGCGAACCGAGGTGCGCCTGGAGGCCATGCGCAAGACGCGCACCGCCGACACCGCCGGCGAGAAGGACGACGGACCCGCTCATGCGAGGAGCGCGCGCACCTCGGGCAGGCGATCGATCGTCTCGCGATCAAACGGTGCGGGCATGCGCACGATGACCGTCGAGAATCCGAGATCCAGGTACGGCCGCAGGGTCTCGGCGATGACCGCAGGCGAGCCCATCAGCATCGGGATCGGGCTCTCCTCGACGCCGTTGAACGCGAGCTGCGAAGCGCGCACCGCCGCGGCGTCCTCGGGGCGGTCGCGGATGAGCGTCGGGAAGCTGATCGTGAGCTCGATCGTGGACATGTCCCGGCCCGCGTCAGCGCAGTGGGCAGCAAGGATGTCCAGGTAGCCCTTGACGGTCTCGACGTCACCGCTCGTGTTCCAGCCGTCGGCGTGGCGCGCGACGGTCCGCAGCGTCTTCTTCGGCCCGCTGCCGCCCACGAGGATGGGCAGGTGCGTCTGGATCGGGCGCGGCTCGCACAGCGCGTCCTTCAGCGTGTAGAAGCGGCCCTCGTGGCTCACCAGCTCGCCGTCGAAGAGCCGGCGCATGAGCGGCACGGCCTCCTCGAGCTTGTCCAGGCGCTCGCCGACGCTCGCCCCGAAGTCGATGCCGAAGGCCTCGTGCTCTCGCTCGAACCACGCCCCGCCGATGCCCAGGATCGCCCGGCCCTCGGAAACGTGGTCAAGCGTGACCGCGAGCTTCGTGGTCACGCCGGGGTTGCGGAACGTGTTTGCGCCGACCATCAGGCCGAGACGGACGCGCTTCGTGATCGCGGCGACCGCGGTCAGGAGCTCCCAGCCCTCGAAGATCGGCTGCTGCCACGGACCCTGGATCGCCAGCAGGTGGTCCCAGGTCCAGATGGAATCCCACTCTGCCGCCTCTGCGGCGAGGGCCGAGTCGCGGTACTCCGGCCAGGTGGTCTGCTGTGGCCACAGCTGCAGCCCGAACTGGACTCGTGCCATCGGGTGCCTACTCCTCGAGGTGGTCGTGGACGGCGGTGATGCGCAGCCGGAACGAGATGCGCTCCTGGGTCCGGAAGTTCGCGACGCTCTCGGCGTCGTCCTCGTCGTAGCGAACGGCCAGCGCGACGATGTCCTCGCGCGCGACCGGGACGTCGTCGATCACGTCCTCGACGACGACCTGGAGCCCGACCCAGCGCATCGGGTCATGCGGGTCCGTCATCGCGAGGGAAGCGCGGCCGACCCGGCGCAGTTCGTCCGGCCAGCGGCGCGGGTTGCGGCTGTTCACGAGGATGTGCCCGTCGGGATCCAGCCGGTACCAGATCACCGCCTGGTGCGGCGTCCCGTCGGCGCCCACCGTCGCGAGGGTCGGGTACAGCGGCTGCTCGAGGAACTTGCGGACGCGTTCGGACAGGGCGGCAGGCGGTGGGAGGTCCATCGAATCGATGGTACGGCCCCGCGCGCGATCGCGGGCCCGCGGGATCAGGCGCTGCGGCGCCCCATCCCGCGCACCACGATCAGGCCACCGATCAGGATGAGTCCGAGCGGCCAGATGTCGCCCCACGGAACGTTGGGCATGTTCAGGCCCACGGTCACGTCGAGCAGGAACCACACGCCGACGGCGAGGACCATGAGACCCCAGACGCGCGCGGCCGTGTCAGCGGCCCGCTGAACGGTGGGATCCTTCGCGAGCCGTTCGCCGGCTGCTTCTGCCTGCTTGCCGATTCGCTCGCCGGCCGCGCCGGCCTGCTGCCCAAAGGCCTCCATGCGCTGCTCGAACGTGGACGGCTTCGGCGTCGGGTCTGGTGCTGCTTCTGTCATCAGGCTTCCTCCAGGCGATCGGGGCGCCGCGATGATCGTATTCCGATCCGCGACTAGAATCCGCGGATGGCAAGTCACGCGGAGATCGGAGTCTTCGGCGGCTCCGGCTTCTACTCGCTGCTCGAGGACGTCCGCGAGGTGAAGGTCGACACGCCGTACGGCCCGCCATCGGACTCGTTCTCACTCGCCACTGTCGCCGGTCGTAGTGTCGCCTTTCTGCCGCGCCACGGGCGCCGCCACACGATCCCGCCGCACAGGATCAACTACCGAGCCAACGTCTGGGCAATGCGCTCGCTCGGGGTCAAGGCGGTCATCTCTCCATGCGCGGCGGGCTCGCTGCAGCTCAGCGTGAAGCCGGGCGATTTCGTCGTTTGCGACCAGTTCGTGGATCGCACGCGAAACCGTGTCGACACCTTCTACGACGGCCCGATCGTGACCCACCTTTCCTCCGCGGAGACCTACGACCCGGTCCTGCGAGGACTGGCGGTCCAGACGATCCGCGACCACGGCATCGAGGTCCACGACGGCGGCACGATGGTCGTGATCTCCGGTCCTCGGTTCTCCACCACGGCCGAGTCCAAGTGGTTCTCCGACGCGGGCTGGCAGGTCATCGGCATGACGGGCTACCCGGAGGCCTGGCTGTGCCGCGAACTCGGGATGGCGGTCGTGAACATCGCGCTCATCACGGACTACGACGCCGGCGTCCACGAGGGGACCGAGGCGGTCAATGCGATGAGCGTCCTCGAGGTCTTTTCGCAGAACGCGGATCGCATCCAGAAGGTCGTGCTGGATCTCATCGGGCGCTTCCCGGCCGACCTGGATGCGCTGGGCGCCACCGCGGCGCTCGGCCCGACGCGCGGCGACGGCCACACGATCTCCCCCGAGGACATCCGCCTGTTCGAGACGGGGTTCTAGGGGGCCGATGACCGCGCCCGCCGACTTCACGATCGGGGTCTGTATCCGCTCGATCCGTGCGGAGCCCAAATGGTGGCTCGAGAGCGCGCGGCGGCTCGATGCTGCGGGTTATGACGGGCTCTGGTGCTGGGATCACTTCATGGGCCAGGGCGACAAGACCGTCCCGACCGTCGAGTCGTGGACGATCCTGGCGATGGCCGCGGCCTCGACCTCGCGGGTGACGCTTGCGCCGTTCGTCGCAAACGTGATGAACCGCCATCCGGCCGTGCTCGCCCGGATGGCGGGCACGCTCCAGATCGCGAGTGGCGGCCGGCTCATCCTCGGGATCGGCATCGGTGGTGCGCCGCGCGAGCACGCCGCGTACGGCATCCCGTTCCCCGCGGCGCCCGAACGTGTCCACCACCTCGAAGAGGCCGTCGCCACGATTCGTGCGCTGTGGACGGGCGGACCCGTCAGTCGCGAGTCGGACCTGTACCCGCTGAAGGACGCCACGGCCTATCCGGTCCCGGACCCGGCGCCGAGGATCGTTATCGGAGGCGAGACCCGCAACGGTGCCCGACTGGCAGGCCGGATCGGCGACGGCTGGAGCGCCTTCGACGACAACTTCGAAACGAACCTGCCGACCTATCTGGAGGCCCTCGAGGAAACGGGTCGTAGGCGCCGCGATCAGCTGGTTCTCGTCGGCTTCCAGGGCGACTGGCTCGGGGATGCGGACCTCGCCCAGTCGGAGTGGGTCCGCGAGCCCGCGGCAGCTCGCGAACGATGGGCGGCGGCCGGTGCCGACGGGGCGATCGTCCTCGCCCGCACGACCGCCGATGTCGATGCGCTGGTGTCGGCAGTCGACCGATGGTGATCGCGCCGCCGCTGCCGTATCCGGACTCCTCGTCTGTCCCGTCAGCGCGACAAGCGACGACGATGCCAATCGATGTCGGTTCGCGACGGATGACGAGGGGGCGGTCGGTGCGCAGATCGAGCACATTTGTGGGTCCGCCGTTGGCGGGCCTCCCGACCGACCCGCCAATTCCGTCCCGCCAGACCGCCTTCTTCGTCGGATGTCACGCCTGCGCGACAGTGGGCGGATGACACCGACGCCAACGGCAGCGCCGGCGGTGAGGCGCGAGCTGGAGCCGACCCATCCGTGCATCAGGTGCGGGCGCCCGGGCGTCCCTGCCGATGCGGGGCTGTGCGAGCTGTGCAACCCGCTCGAGCTGTCGCAGCCGTCGGCGACGCAGATGCACGGCATCGCGGCCGTCGGGATCATCGGGTTCATCTTCGTGCTCGCGGTAGCGGGGCGGGCGGCGTTGTCCGGGACCGGTCCGTTCGTCGGCACGATCGGCGCGGTTGGGGTGGTGCCGACGGGCCTCACCGTAACCATGACCGTGCGGAATGAGGGCAAGAAGGCCACGGCCACGACGTGTTCGATCGCCGAGACGCCGTCGCGCATCGGCGGGGCGACGCAGGTCGTGCAGACGCCCCTCATCCAGCCAGGCGCGACGGTCGAGTTCACGGCCGTCGTGACCAAGCTCGGCTCGACACCGATTCCGCTCGCCGCCGACTGCTCGTCCCCGTGACGGCCGACGCCGCCACGAAGCGAGCGGCGGATCTCGCCTTCGCGACTGCGCTGGCGATCCGGGCGGGGGAGGTGCAGCTCGAACGCTTCGAGAAGGTCGAGCGCATTGACTACAAGTCCGCGAAGGATGTCGTAACCGAGGTCGATCACCTGTCCGAGGCGCTGATCATCGAGGCGATCCGCGCGCGGTACCCGACCGACGGGATCATCGCGGAGGAGAGCGGCGAGCACGCGGACGGCGGGGGCGGCGCGCCGACGACGGGCATCGGGCGCGCGAGGGTCATCGACCCGCTGGACGGCACGATCAACTACGC
>JANLSG010000305.1:0-5430 GCA_031362295.1 Chloroflexota bacterium | reverse complement strand
CCGGATGGTCGATCGCGCAACTCTCCGCACTCGCGTACATCTGGCGTTCCGCGATCACGCGTCAACGCACGCGGCGAGTCTGGGCATGCGTGGGGTTCTTGGTCGCGGAGGGTGCCGCGCTGGTCATCGGCCGAGGCAGCTGCCCAGTGGGGCCGCGCCAGGCCGAATGGGGCGACCCGATCCCCTTCTTCGAACTCGTCCTGCCACCGCGAGCTGCCAAGGTCGCCGTCCCGATTCTCGCGGGCGTCAGTCTTGCCGCGCTGGTCGCGCTGGTAGTGCGGCGCCCGCTGCCAGATCTCACGACGTCGACGCCAGGAGCCACCCTGGGCTAGGAGGGGCGGCTAGGATGCCGGAATGTTGCCAGCGGATCGGCCCGCCGAGCCTCTTAGCGCCGCGGCTTCCTTGATGCCCGGAGAGACCGCCGGCGATCGCCGCACGCTGGGGTTTCTGTTTGCCGACCTGCGCGGTTACACGGCTTTTGTCGAGGCCAACGGCGACGCCGCGGCCGCGGAGCTGCTGGGCCGCTACCGGGCGATGGTTCGAGAAACGGTCGCCCGCTTCGGGGGGGCCGAGATCAAGACGGAAGGTGACTCCTTCTATGTCGTCTTCCAGTCCGCGAGCGTGGCGGTCGAGTGCGGACTTGCAGTCGTCGAGGGAGCGGCCGCGGAGTCCGAGCAGCAAGTAAGCCGCCCAATCCGGGTCGGCATCGGCGTCCACGCGGGCGAGACAGTCGAGGCGGATGGCGGCTATGTCGGGTCGGCGGTGAACATCGCGGCGCGCGTCTGCTCCGTCGCGCGGGCCGGCGAAGTCACCGTGTCGGAAACGGTCTACGGCTTGATACGAACCGCACTGCCCGTCCACTTCCTGCCGAGAGGGACGCCGCGCCTCAAGGGCATCTCGCAACCGATCGCAATCTACGCGGTCAAGCGCGGCGCGGCTCCGAGCCTCGCTGGCTGGCAGCGCGCGGCGAAGCACCCAAGGAGCCGGCGCCTTGGCCTCATCGCAGGAGGACTTGTCGTCGTGCTCGCGGCGGGCTTCGGCGCCGTCCGCTTCTTTCCAGGCCTTGCCGTCCTGCCATCTGCGTCACCACCTGGCGCCATCGCCACCGTCGAAGCGTCCTCTCCTGATTTCACGGCAGCCCCATCACCGACGGCGCCGCGCGCTTCAGAGAAGGTGGCGGTGGAGTTCGCCGTCGGCCCTTTGGAGCCTGGGACGTACATCTCGCGCGTAACCGTGCCGTCCGTGGCCCTGACGGTCGGGCCGGGTTGGACGCTCGTCGACCAGCTTCCACACGCGCTGTGGTTGTCGTATGGCTCGAAGCCGGGACTGGGCCTCTTCGTCGTTCGATACGAGGACGCGATTCTCCCCGACGAAGGGGGCGGGCACACGTTGGCCAGGGTGCTCGCTGATTCCGGCCAGGTGGTCCAGTGGCTATCGAAACATCCGTATCTTCGAGCAGATGCACCGGTCGAATGGAACTACGGCCAGCGTGGATTGTCGATCGACTTTGCAGCGTCGATCCCCGGCGAGGCGAGTCAGGGCTGCTCCAACGTGATCCCCTGTGTCGCATTGTTCGCGCTGATCCGAGAACAAGGCTCCTCGTATTTCGACCGGTTCGCGGCAACGGACGGATCGAAATATCGCGTTGCCGTCGTCGACAACGTCGACGACGTTGCGGGATCGACCCGCCTGTTTATCCTCGAGGCATCGGGGGCCGAGGACGCGGACGAGTTCTTCGCAGCCGGCCAATCAGTCCTCACCTCGGTGAGGTTCTCGCCCGGGCAATGAGGTAGCAGCATGACCCACGGGGCGATGGGGACAACGCCGCGATGGGTGCGGATCAGCGCCGGAGGATGGTGGGCGACACTGGGCTCGAACCAGTGACCTCTTGCATGTCAAGCAAGTGCTCTAACCAACTGAGCTAGCCGCCCCAGTGCGACGCGAGTTCCGTCGCGCCGCCGTGGGATTCTAGCGCACTGCCCGAGACCGCCCAATCGCGGGACCGACCTCCCGGCACGAAGTCGATCCGAGGCGCCCGTATCGGCGAATCAGGCGGCCTGGTGTCGCCCACCCGTCACGAGTTTTGAGCGATCAATACGAGCACCCGCCAGGACAGCTGTCGGGTGCAATATACGGAGGGGCGGCGCAAGCCGCCCACCCCGAGGGATCGACCCGAGTCCGGCTGGCCCGACGCTACTGTGCTGGAACGCACTCCGGAAACGCGTCTGCCGCTGCTTCTGCCGCTGCGATGATCTCGTCTCGTTCCTGGGGAAGCAGGAATCGCCCTGCGATGAGTCGATCTGCGGCTGCGATGACCTTGTCCGAGTAGGCCTGCCGAGTCGGGTAGAGCGTTCGGCAGAAGCTCGATCCCAAGGCATCATCCACCACGCCATAGGGAGTAAAGAGACCCGAAATATCACCGCCATATTCACAGACGCGGTAGGGAGAGGCCGAGGTCGTTTCCAGGATGTAGTTCGCACGTCCAATTCTCAGATCACCACGCCCTACGGGCGGACGCGCGTAGTGGTAGGGGTTGGAAGGATCAAAATCAGCGCTGAAAAGGCCATGGCAATCGATCCCTCGATAGAGCCCCAGCGGGGCTGCTGCTTGAGGGAGCGCGACGCCGCCGAAGCCGTTTCCTGTCACCGGATCCAGCGAGATGATCGCCAGCGCAGACCTGGAGTTGGGAGCGTGGGCCTCCATGAATTGCGAGTCAGGCAGCGGCGTACCTGCGCGAATGTTAGCCAGGAGGTTGATGAGATCGGCTCGCAGGACGGGGCTCCTGTCCAAGGGGTTCTGCCGGCTGAGGGAGGGATCGAGCCCGAAGGATTCGAGGATCGGCCCCAAGGGGAAATACGGGACCTCCAAGTGGGAAGCGGCATTGATCTCATGGACCTTGAAGTGATCCAACTCGTCAAAGCGACCTGCCGCGTCGGGCCGCAGCCCGCGGGTCAGGAAGAACTGAACGTCGCCCTCGGATCGAACCACCAGCATCGGGCCTTCGCTGCTGTCATTCGAAGCGGCGCACACAGCAGGGCTGAGCTCGCTCGCGGTGACATCCGGGCAGACGTACAAGGCAAGATCCGCTGCGCTGAAGTGATTCTGTTTCGGTTTGCCAAAGAGTCCACCCAGGAGCGTCCCGTCGATGACCCTGCCCCTTGGGAACGTCGGATCGGCGCCTCCCCACGTCGAGTTGAGGTGATGGGGATCTGAAAGCACTGCCTTGAGGCGGTTGGCCGTATACGAATATCCAAAGCCGATCACATCGCTCACCGAGCAAAGATCGGAACGCCCCGCGTTGACAAAGGTTTCGGGAGTCTTTGCCTGGCGCAGCCATTTCGAGACATCACGGAGGACGACCGCGTAGTCCTGCGGCCTCGGGAGATGCAAGCCGATCCCGCTGTTCTCCGGCAGGGAAGCGATGTAGTCAAGCTCGCCGCCGAAATTGTTCGCCTGAAATCCCATGTAGGTCACGCCGCTGCCGCCGTGAGCCGGATCCCCGAAGAGAAACGGCGCCCGTAGATTGCCCCAGGCCTCCATGTATCCCTGGTCAAGCAGGGGATCGTAGACGGGGTCATTCCATCCGTGGATGAGCCCCGAAAAGGCGCCGGGCGGATCATATCCAATGGAATTGGGATGCATCAGCTCGACCAGTCCCGCGTGCGCCAGGCGTCCTACGTCGCAGGACGCACTCTTTGGCGCGACGATGCGAACCGGAACCTTGTAGCTGCCGCAGGTCCCGTCCCAAAAACGCCGGAAATTGGCGCTGCTGATCGTGCCAATCAAATCGTCGTAGTTTTCCTGTGCGTAGGCGTCCGCATCGATTCCCTGGAAGGGGCCACTCCGCACGATCTCGACGATCGGATCCGTCTCAGGAGTCGAGCAGCTGAGAGTCTGGGCTTCCGCTCCTCTCGCCTGGCCGGCGAAACCCATCAGCAACAGAATGAGCAGTGCAGCAAGAGACACGTGAATGACGTCCATGCCTCTGCTCATCAAGGAGAGCGATTTCGTCGCTGTCACAGGAACTCTCCCTGATTTGAGCCAGGTATAAGACTTGGCCTGTCGGAGGCCAGAGTAGCCCCCCGAGCCTAGCCGTGGGAAGGCACACGACGAACCCCGCCGTTGCTTCCAGTCACCGCTTTGGACGCCGTACGTCTCGACGGGACGCCGTTCGCCACTGCTCGACACTCGCAGCGCAATGACTATGTGTCGACAGACGATCCGTATCATTGCCGCGCGCCCTGACCAATCAGCACCGTAAGGCAGGAGGCAAGACCGACGATGCGCTTGAAGGTTGCGGGCCTGGTAACGGTCCTTGCGATGGCAGTGGTCGCCTCGGCAGGCTGTGCATCAAACCAGAACGCGCCAACGGTGTTGCCAACGCCCCACCTCATTGATCGGTGACGCCGAAAACATCTGGTGCGACGCCTTGAGGACGATCTAGGCCGCAACCACCTCGGGAGCACCTGCCAGCACGGCGCCGAAGAACACGAGTCGCTCAACCGCGCCCATCTCGGCGCTGTTCCACACCCCTCGCCTGACTCGACGACGGCGCATGTGGTACTGCACCCAGCCGATGGCGTACCCGGCGAACAAGGTGTAGACGCCAGCGACGATGACCGACGAAAGACTCGGCGTCACTCATGCAAGCTCCCGAATACCACGATAACTCGGGCGCGTTCGCACCCGGTGATCACGTTCGGTCGGAGTGTGCCTACGCCGCTCAGGGGCGGGAGGCATGTCAAGCAAGTGCTCTAACCAACTGAGCTAGCCGCCCCAGTGCGACGCGAGTTCCGTCGCGCCGCCGCGGCATTCTAGCAAGCATGGTGGGCGACCTCTTCCAGCGGGACCGTGCCCGGCAGATCCCTGCGGTCGCTCCCCACCAATCTGGGGGCGGGCGTGGGTTTCCATCCATCGCGTGGCGATGACGTGTCGTAGGGTTCACACATGCTCATCTGCCCGTCCTGCAGTCGTGAGAATCCCGCAGATGCGCGCTTCTGCAACACCTGCGGCACCGCGCTCACGGCGGCACCCGTAGCGACGCGCAAGGAGCGCAAGTTCGCCACGGCGCTGTTTGCCGACCTCGTCGGATCGACGGCGCTGGCCGAACGTGAGGATCCGGAGGTCGTCCAGTCGGTCGTCGGCCGCACGTTCGACCGGCTCGCGCAGGAGATCGGGCGCTACGAAGGCCTCCTCGAGAAGTTCATGGGCGACGCGGTGCTTGCCGTCTTCGGGATCCCGCGGGCCCACGAGGACGATGCGGAACGCGCGGTACGCGCCGCACTCGAAATGCAGGCCATCCTCTCCGAGCTCAACCGCGGGTTCGCGGCCGAGGGTAAGCCGACGCTCGGCATGCGGATCGGGGTGGAGGCAGGCGAGATCCTCGTCGACCTCGAACGCGCATCCGGACCGCGGGACCGGATGCTGACG
>JANLSG010000230.1:0-12406 GCA_031362295.1 Chloroflexota bacterium | reverse complement strand
GCGTCGGCGTCGGCGTGGGCTGTGGAACTGGCGTGGCGGTCGCCGTTGGCGCCGGCGGCGTGTCGCCGCCGCCGAAGATGCCCGGGACGATGAACCCAAGGATCGCCGAGCCGATCAGGATGTACAGGCCGATCAGCTCCGTCGGATCGAGCAGTCCGAACTGCTCGCCCGCCAGCGCCCCGCCGAGGCCGCCGAGCGCCCCGAACAGGCCACCGAGCAGCCGCTGGGCGCAACCACCGCCGCTTCGCGTGAGCAGGAGCAGCACGATGATGCCGACCAGGGCGAGCAGGATGCCGCCCCCGCCAAGGACTGTGAACAGCGGGTCGACGTCATCCAGGATGATCTCGATCTCGCCGCTGCACTGGGCGTCGCCGGACGCGGAGCCCGCGACGACGAACCGGTGGCCGAGGATCGCATAGGTCGCGACGGACACGCCGTCGACGGCGCCCTGCGTCTCGCCATCCTTGGACGTGCCGCTGGCGATGGGCAGCCCGATGCCGAGGGCATAAGCTGCCACGCTCGCCGACCGCATCTTTGCCGGGGACGTCCCCGAGCCCCCGGCGACGTCGCTCTTCTTCAGGTGCCACTCGGTGCCCGTGGTGAGATTCGCGCCCGAGCTCGTGGAGTGACCCTCACCGGTGCAGCCGCCCGTGATCGTCGCGGCAGCGGCTCCCGGCCAGGCAAGCAGCAAGCCCACGAGCGCCGCGGCGGCGGCGAACCGGCGAATCAGGCTGGACATGGCGACCCCTCCTCCTCGCATCCCCTGCGCGGCACTGTAGAACTCGATCTCGCGGCGTCAAGTGGGAATCCCCGGCCGGGCGAGAACCCTCGTGGTGTAATGGGCGGACCCCAACCCATCGTGAGGTCGTGATGAGCGTCGAGACGACGAGCGCCCGGATGACGAGCGAGGAGATCGTCGCCCAGAGCCGGGCCCATACCTTCTTCTCCTGGTCCGTGCAGAGCGCGCTCGATCCAATCGCGATCGATCGCGCGGAGGGCGTGTACATGTACACGCCCGAGGGCAAGCGGATCCTCGATTTCAACAGCCAGCTGATGTCGGTGAACATCGGCCATGGGGACCGGCGCGTCATCGACGCGATCACGGAGCAGGCACTGAAGCTGCAATACGTCCAGCCGGCGTTCGCCACCGAGATCCGCGCCCGGCTCGGCGCGAAGATGGCCGAGATCATGCCCGGCGACATGGACAAGGTGTTCTTCACCCTCGGCGGCGCGGAGGCGATCGAGAACGCGATCAAGTTCGCCCGCCACTACACGGGCCGCTACAAGGTCCTTGCCCGATACCGCTCCTATCACGGCGCCACGTTCGGGGCGATGACCCTCACCGGCGACCCGCGTCGCTGGGCGAACGAGCCAGGCCTCGCTGGCGTGGTCCGCTACCCGGACACGCACCGCTGGGGCGAGGCCGAGCCGCGCCCGGTCGCCGAGAGCCTGCAGGGCCTCGAGGACGTCATCCGGTACGAGGGCGCGCACACGATTGCGGCCGTCTTCCTGGAGACGATCGTCGGTACGAACGGGATCCTCATCCCGCCCGACGGCTACATCAAGGGCGTCCGCGAGATCTGCGACCGGAACGGCATCCTCATGGTCGCCGATGAGGTCATGGCCGGCTTCGGTCGAACGGGCCGCTGGTTCGCGGTCGATCACTGGGACGTCACGCCGGACCTGATGACGATGGCCAAGGGCCTCACCAGCTCGTACCTGCCGCTCGGGGCGGTCGGCATGCGCCAGCACATCGCCGAGGCGTTCGAGACGAAGATGTTCTACGGCGGCCTCACCTACTCATCGCACCCGGTGAGCCTCGCCGCCGCCCTCGCCACGATCTCCGTGTACGAGGAGGACGACCTCATCGGCAACGCGCAGCGGCTCGGGCCGGTCATGCGCGCCCACCACGAGCGGCTCGCGGCGAAGCACCCGTCGGTCGGGGCGACCCGCAACCTCGGGCTGTTCGGGATCATCGACCTCGTCCGGAGCCGGGATCCATGGACGCCGCTGACGCCGTACAACGGCACCTCGGACGAGATGAAGGCGATCGCGAAGTTCTTCCGCGAGGAGGGCCTGTACACCTTCGCGCCGAACAACTCGATCCACACCAACCCGCCGCTGTGCGTCACCGAAGCGCAGCTCGCGGAGGGCTTCGACGTCATCGACCGCGCCCTCGACATCGCCGATCAGTCCGTCCAATAGGCGTCACGAACGAGTCCGGCGGGTGACCCGCTCACCGGTTCGGGCGATCGCGCGAGGCGTCCTCCTCGGCCTGCTCTTCCTCGCCGCGGTCGTTGCCGTGTGGGAGGGCGCGAAGGCGCTCGGCGGCGACCCGTGGCGCTTCCCCGACGGGAAGGGCGGCGAGACGGTCTACGTCCCGCCGCTCAAGTGGCCCATCGTCAACGACCTGGCGCTGCCCCACGTCTGGAAGATCGCCGATGCGCTCGCCGGCCCCGTCCAGCGCGAGCAGGCGCAGACCCTCGCCGGGTTCCTCGTCGCGGCAGCGATCCATACCGGCCAGGAGGCGCTGTTCGGGTTCCTCCTCGGGGCGCTGCTCGGGCTCGCGTTGGCGGCCGGCTTCGTCCACTCCAAGCTGGCGGAACGGGCGTTCATGCCCTACGTCGTGGCCAGCCAGACCATCCCGATCCTCGCGCTCGCGCCGCTCATCGCGTTCGCGTTCGGGAACGGCGTCTTCGGTATCGTGATCGTGGCCTCGTACCTGACGTTCTTCCCGGTCGCGATCGCCCAGCTCCGTGGGCTGACCTCGCCGGACCCGCGTGCCCTGGAGCTGATGCGCAGCTGCGCGGCGACGAAGTGGACGATCTTCTGGAAGCTGCGCATGCCCGCCTCGCTGCCGTACCTGTTCAGCGCGCTCAAGGTCGCCGCGACGGCGAGCATCGTCGGGGCGATCGTGGGCGAGGGGAATCCGGGTGGCAGTCAGTTCGGGCTGGGTCGCGCGATCCTCAACTTCAACGAGCAGTACACGAGCGCGCCGGAGAAGCTGTGGGCCGCGATCCTCGCCGCCTCCCTGCTCGGCATCAGCTTTTTCCTCGCCGTGCGGCTCGCCGAGCTCGTCGCTCTGCGCGGCCGGCCCGCATCCGGACAAGCGTGAGGAACAGATGACCGTCCAGGGCAAAAGCGTCGTCTCGGTTCTTGGCGTGAACAAGGTGTTCGAGAGCGCCGGCGGGCGAACGACGGCGCTGGAGGGCATCGACCTCGCGATCGGGCCCGGCGAGTTCGTGTCGCTCATCGGGCCTTCGGGCTGCGGCAAGTCGACGCTGCTCCGGGTCATCGGCGACCTGACCAGCCCGACCTCCGGCACGGTGACCGTGAACGGCAAGACCGCACGCCAGGCGCGCCAGGACCGCGACTACGGGATCGTCTTCCAGGCGCCGGTCCTGTTCGACTGGCGCTCGGTCCAGGCGAACGTCGCGCTGCCCCTCGAGGTCAAGGGCGTGTCTGGCGCGGACCGCCAGCGGCGCGTCCAGGCCATGCTGGAGCTGGTGGAGCTGAAGGACTTCGCCCGCCACTACCCGTACCAGCTCTCCGGCGGCATGCAGCAGCGCGTCTCGATCGCGCGCGCCCTCGCGCTGGAGCCGTCCATCCTGCTCATGGACGAACCGTTCGGCGCCCTCGACGAGATGACCCGCGAGCGGATGAACGCCGAGGTCCAGCGCATCTGGCAGCAGACCGGGACGACCGTCGTGTTCGTCACCCACTCGATCCCGGAGGCGGTGTTCCTGTCCTCGAAGGTGGTGGTGATGTCCCCGAGGCCGGGGCGCATCGTCCGGGTGATCGACGTCGACCTGCCCCGGCCTCGTAACGACGACACGCGCGAGACGGCGCGCTACTTCGAGCTCATCACGGAGGTCCGCGAGACGCTCCGCGGCCGCTGGTCCGGCGAAGGCGCCGCGAAGGCAAGCGGGGCCGCGACGAGCGTGGCGTCGATGGAGCGCACCCAGGCCGAAGGCGCCGTCGGGTGAGCCTCGCCACGTTGGAGCCCGGGTTCGTCAGCGCGCCGAAGGCCTCGCCCGTCACCCGGGTCGTCCGCCAGGTCAGGGACCAGGCGCCGGCGATCGTCGTGTTCGTGGCGGTCATCGGGCTGTGGGAGGCCGTCGTCTCGGCGCTCAACCTCCAGCAGTTCGTGCTGCCGCGCCCGTCGGAGATCGCGACGGCCTTCGTGGCCGAGTTGCCGGTCCTCCAGAAGGCTGCCGGAGCGACGCTCTACGAAGCGCTCGGTGGCCTGGTCATCGGGGTCTCGGCCGGCGTACTCACCGCATTCGCCGTCTCGCGCTGGGGCCGGGTGCGCGACATCGTGCTGCCGATCGCCGTCGGTGCGAGCGCGATCCCGATCATTGCGGCCGCGCCCATCATGTCCAACTGGTTCGGGATCCTGAACCCGTTCGCGAAGATGGCGATCGTGATCCTGCTGACCTTCTTTCCCATGCTCGTCAACGTCGCGCGGGGCCTGAGCCAGGTGGACGAGTCGGCGGTGGAGCTGATGCGCGCCTCCGCCGCGTCGGAGGGCCAGATCCTGCGGAAGGTGCGGATCCCCAATGCGCTGCCGTACTTCTTCACGGCGCTCAAGATCTGTACGACGCTGTCACTGATCGGCGCGGTGATCGCGGAGTACTTCGGCGGCGCCAACGACGTGCTCGGCAGGGTGATCGTCCAGAGCTCCAGCCGGCTGCGCTTCGACATCACCTGGGCGGCCATCGTGGTCGTGGCCGCGACCGGGATCGTGCTGTACCTCGCGGTGGTGGTCGTGGAGCGAGTGGTGATTCCGTGGCACGCGTCGCAGCGCGCCGGCGGGTCGTAGAGCCCTCTCTCGAATCGTAGACTGCGCGGGAGCGGTCACGCGGGCGCTGACCTGCCCGCCCATGGAGGAGGAGAGGCATCGACATGAGAGGTTTCCGAAAGCTCCCCGTCGTGCTCGCTGCAGCCGTGATGGTGCTGGCGGCGTGCAACACGGGCGGCGGTGCCGCGACCGCGGCGCCGGGCACGACGGTCGTACGCGTCCAGCTGCAGTGGGTCCCGCAGGCCCAGTTCGCCGGCGAGATCGCCGCGCTCAAGGAGGGCTACTACGAGGCCGAGGGCCTGAGCGTCGTGCTCGTCCCGGGCGGCCCGAACGTCGCCAACATCACCGTCGGCTGCGGCACCGATGGCCCCGAGTTCACGCTCGGCTGGGTGCCCAAGGCCCTCGAGGCGGTCGCCACGGGCAAGTGCGACCTCGTCAGCATCGCCCAGATCTTCCAGCGCTCGGGCACCCGCTCGGTCTCCTGGAAGGACAGCAACATCACCAAGCCCGAGGACTTCAAGGGCAAGAAGGTCGGCGTCTGGGATTACGGCAACAAGTTCGAGGTCACGGCCGGCGCGTTCAAGGTCGGCCTGACCGAGGGCACCGACTACCAGACCGTCATCCAGGACTTCAACATGGCTGCCCTCCTGGGCCGCCAGATCGACGTCGCCGAGGCCATGACGTACAACGAGTACGCCCAGGTGCTCGAGGCGAAGAACCCTGCCACCGGCGCCCTGTACCAGCCCGGTGACTTCAACGTCATCGACTGGAACACCGTCGGCACCGCGATGCTCCAGGACGCGGTCTTCGCCCGCAAGTCGTGGCTCGCCAAGCCCGGCAGCGAGGACATCTCCGTCAGGTTCCTCCGGGCGACGTTCAAGGGCTGGATCTTCTGCCGCGACAACCCGGCGAAGTGCGTGGACTACGTCCTCGCGGCCGGCACGACGCTCGGCAAGGGTCACCAGGCCTGGCAGATGAACGAGGTCAATCCGCTCATCTGGCCGTCCCCGGGCGGCATCGGCATCACGGACAAGGCCCTCTGGGATCAGACCATCGCGGTCGCGATCGCCGGCAAGGTCATCACCGCGGCTCCGGCCGAGGGCGCCTACCGCAACGACCTTGCGGAGAAGGCCCTCAAGGACATCACCGGTGATACCAAGGGCACGAGCTTCGTGAAGGGCACGGCAACCGTCACCGAAGGCGGCAACTAGCCCGCTCTCTCGCTCGCGAACAAGCGTCGAGGCCGGCCCATCGGGCCGGCCTCTTCGATTCTCTGGCGACGCGAGAGTCGCTACGGGTGCGCGTGGACGGCGATCCGCTCGGCGCTCAGCGCGTGGTCGTAGATCGCCACTTCGTCGAGGTAGCCCAGATAGGCGCCGACGATGCTCGCCCCCAGCTCGGAGACGGGGAAGTCGCGGGTCCACCCAGTCGAGTCATCAGCCCCGTCCAGCGCGCCATTCAGGTAGATCCGCGGCGCACCGTCCGCGCGGGTGAGGACGTAGTGCTGCCAGACGCCGGAGATCACGTCCTTGCCGGTCCCGTAGATCTCCTGGACGCCGTCGTTCACGTTCACCTCGCCCTCCCCGAACCCCCAGCTGGCCGTCGAGTCGTTGCTGCCGATGATCGGATCGCCGTCCGCCCAATGGCAGAAGTAGACCCACGTCTCGATCGTGAAGTCGCCGCGGAGCACGATCGGCGCGAACTCGACCGCCGCTGCGGGATTGGGGAACTGATGATGGAAGAAGGCCGAACCACCATCGGACAGCGGTGTCGTCAGCGCGTGCTCCATGTTGCTGACGTACGCGCCGGTGTGGCCGCCGCCCGCAGCATCCACGGCATTCGCGCCGGTGTCGTCGAGGTGCCACCACGCCATCGGGTCGTCGGCGCTGACCGCGGCCCGATACGCGGGTCCGTCCACGAGCGGTTCGGAGGAAACGGCGGGGTCCGGGCAAGCCGTTGGCAGGTCCGCGGCGGTCACCTCGTACTCGATGGTCGCTTCGCATCCTGCGGTGGCCGTGACCCGACCACGGCCGAGGTCCTCGGGATACGGGCGTGAGGGCATGAAGAATCCGCCGCCGCGATCCGTGCGGAGCGAGCCGACGGTGCTGTGATCCAGCGTCAGCACGCTGCCGTCAGCCCGGTCGAACACCAGCGTGACGTCCGCGTTGGGCGCGAACCCGGTCCCGAAGAGGATCGAGTCCTTGCCGTGGACGGGCAGTTCGAGCCGGCACGCGCTCGCGGACGCGGGTGGTGCGGTTGGTTCGTGGCTCTGCCGGGGATCGGGCGGCACGATCCGGAAGCCCGCCCCGAACGCGAGGACGCCGGCAACGAGGAGCGCGAGCATCGCCGCAAGCGGCATCCAGACCGGCATGCTGATATCGCGTCGCGCCCCGCGCGGCTCCTTCGCAAGCCGCGCCAGGGTCGCGTCCAGGCCGCGTTCCGGCCCGCGCGACGGGCCCTCCTCGAACCACGCGCGGATCGCCTCGTCCGGATCCCTGGGCGTCATGCCGTCTGCTCCTCGTCGCGCGGGACCGCTCGGTCGATCGCCTCGAGCGCTGCGCGGAGCGCGCGCGTTCCGTAGTACAGGCGGGAGTTCACGGTGCCCTCCGGAACGCCAAGCAGCCGCCCGATCTCCCCCGGAGTGAGATCACGATAGAAGTGCAGCGCGAGCACGGCGCGGTGCTCTGGCGACAGTCTTGCGAACGCCTCCGATAGCCGCTCCCGCTCCTCGATCCCGACGCCGTCGTCGACAGTCGGCTCCAGGACGATGAACGGCACCTTCGTCTCGCGCCGCCGACGCCGGCGGAGCAGGTCATAGCAACCGTGCACCAGCATCTTGGTGATCCACGCCTCGAAGTGCTCCGGCTCGCGCAGTCGCTCCAGTTCGCGCCACGCGCGGAGGCAGGTCTCCTGGGTCGTGTCCTCGGCATCGGCCGCGTCCGTCACGATGCGGCGGGCGAGCGCGTACAGCCGGTCGTACTGGGCGCGGATGAGGTGCTCGAACGCGGCCCGATCACCGCCGCGGGCGGCCAGTACGAACAGAGTCTCCGGGACGGGCTCGCTCAAGGCTGCTCCCCGTTCCCAGCGCGCAAGGTCTCCTCCTGCTGCCCCGGCTCCGCGGCGGATGCTACGCCGGAGACGGTCTCCCGCAGGAACCAAGACGACGACGGCGCCCGAAACCTTCGATCTCCGTTCGCGACGAAGGACGACCATGCCTCCTCGAATGAGAGCCACGCCGTCCAGCCCTCCACGTCGGCGGCAGAAGGCCGCCGTTGTCGAACGTTCAGACGCTCGCGCTACGGGCCGGCTTCAATCTGGCGCTCGCCCCGCTCCAAGCGGACGTGACGCGGCTCAGTCGGCTTTGCCGGTCCCGAACTGGCGATCGCCGGCGTCACCGAGCCCGGGCATGATGTAGCCCTTCTCGTTGAGCTGTCGGTCGAGGGCGGCGCAGTGGATCTCGACGTCGGGGTGCGCCTCTGCGACTGCCCGGACCCCCTCCGGCGCAGCGATGAGGTTCAGCAACTTGATCCGGACTGGGTTGACGGCGCCCCAGCGCTTGAGGACCTCGATCGCGGCCGTTGCCGAGCCGCCGGTCGCGAGCATCGGGTCCAGGATCAGGCACAGGTCCACGTTCGCCGAGTCGGGCAGCTTGTTGTAGTACTCGACTGGTCGAAGCGTCCGCTCGTCGCGGAACAGGCCCAGATGCCAGACCTGGGCGGTGGGCATCAGCTCCAGCATCGCGTCGACCATGCCCAGGCCCGCGCGCAGGATCGGGACGAGCCCGATGCGCTCTCCGAGCTCGTGGCCGTCCATCGTCTCGATCGGCGTCGTGACCCTGCGGGTGCGGACGCGCGCGTCGGCGAGGGCCTCGTAGCCGAGCAGCCAGGACAGCTCGCGAACGACCTCGCGGAACTTCTTTGGCTCGGTCTTCTCGTCGCGCAGGATCGCGAGCTTGTGGAGGACCGCGGGGTGGTTCGAGACGTGCAGCGTCGCCGGCATCGTCTGGGTGGGCATCGATCGGCATCGTAGCATCGGCGGGGTCCTGGACCGCCCCCGGGGGTCACCGTCGACCGATCACCCTGGAGTCGCGGGCGCCGCGCGCGGTCGCCCAAGCAGGTAACCCTGGCCAAGCTCGACGCCGAGACCACGCAGGGTGTTTCGCTCCGCCCGCGTCTCCACGCCCTCCGCGATGAGCCGAAGCCCCCGCTCGGCGGCGAAGAACACCATCCCGGCAGCGAGAGCCTGACGTGCGGGATCGGTGTCGATGCCCCGTACGAGCGCGATGTCGAGCTTCACGAAGTCCGGCGCGAGCTCGAGGATGTGCCGGAAGCTTGCGAACCCGGCGCCCGCATCGTCGACCGCGAGCTTGACATTCGGCCCAAGCTTCTCGATTGATCGGCGGACGGCAGGGTAGTCGGTGATCGGGACGTGCTCGGTGATCTCGAGGACGATCCGTCGCGACTCGCCGGACAGGATTCGCAGGAGCTCGCCCGAGTCGATCAGCGCCGGCGACGCATTGACGCTGAGGAACACCTCGGCAGGGAGCGAAGCCGCAGCCTTCAACGCGCCGATGAGCGTCGCCAACTCGAGATTGATGCCGAGCCCGGCCCGTGCCGCGGCGGCAAAGGCGAGCGCGGGATCCTGCTGCCCCAGGAATCGGGTCAGTGCCTCGTAGCCCATGACCGCGCCGCCGGTGAGCCGAACGATTGGCTGGAAGTGCGGCGTGAACGCCGATGCTTCCAGGTTCGCGCGAACCATCGCCTGGGCTTCCGAGCCGCGATGGCGCGCATCAAGGCTGGGCCCCAGCATCGCTCCGAAGATCGAACCGAACATTGCGAGAGCGGACAGGCGTTCGACCAGGCGATCGGCAGCTTGCGAGTCGTGGCCGCCAATGCCGATGACGCCGAACGTTCCGTACGGGCTCTTGAATGGCGCGTAGGCCATGGTCTGAAGGCCGGTGGAACGCGCACCATCGCGAGCCTCGCTCGCGAGGGGATCCGTGCGCAGGTCATGGATCCACGGACCGGCGGTGCCGCGCTGCCGGAGCGTCTCGGCAAACTCCTCACGAATCGGTGCACCGGCACGAATCTCGGGCGACATTCGCCCGGCGAGCCCGAGCACGGTCTCGGCGCCCGGGGTCAGGTCGAACACAACCGCAGAACCGATGTCACCGAGCCGGCTGATCTCGGCGCAGGCGATCGTTGCAATCTCCTCCGGGCTGGCGGTGGGATCGATGCCCCGCAGCGCCTCCTCGATGGAGTCGCGCTCGCGTGCCTGTCGCTCCAGGTCGCTCTCCAGCGCCCGTTCCCGTGTCACATCACGATCGGCTGCGATGATCGCCGTGACCCTCCCATCGCCCGCGACAACCGGTGAGACGGTCGAGTCGATCTGAACCAGCGATCCGCCTTTCATCCGATTGGTGATCGTCCCCGACCAGCCCCGGCCGGCAAGGACCTGCGCCCACATCTCTTCCCAAAACGACTGCGGTTCGATGCCGCTGTTGAGGATCGAGGGGTCCTGGCCAACGAGCTCCGCGGGCGTGTAGCCGTACAACCTCGTGACCGCGGCATTGACGTAAGTGATCGTCCCATCGGGTTCGAGGATCCAGATCGGATTCGGCGCCTGCTCGATCGCTGACACCAGTCGCTCGCGTTCCCGCTCAGCCGACAGGCGCTCGGTCACGTCTCGATGCGATTCGATGATTCCGGTCAGCCCTCCGCCCGCGTCGAACATCGGCGTGATGGAGACCTCGGCGTGGACGAGCGTGCCGTCGCGATGGCGGTTGACGATGGCTCCCATCCACGGTTGCCCCGCCCGTGCTCCGGCGTACACCGCCACGAAGAATTCCGGAGGCTGCAATCCGCTATCGATGATCGTCAGCTCCCGGCCTACCAGGTCGTCCGCGGAATAGCCGTACATGCGGCTCGCCGCCGAGTTGGCATACACAACCTTCGTGTCCGGATCGAAGATGAAGACGCCATCCGACGTCTGGGCAACCGCCGAGGCCATGCGGGCCCGTTCTCCTTCCGCCGCAACTCGCTCGGTGATGTCCTCCGTCGCGCCGATGTGCTTCCGAGGCACCCCCTGCTCGTCGCGGATGACCTCGGACACCTCGTGCACCACGCGCTCCGCTCCGTCCGCGCGGACGATCCGGTAATCGATCGGAGCTGGATCGCCGCTCACCATCTCCTCCACGTTCCGAGCCGTTCGTGTCCGGTCCTCGGGGTGGACGAAGGCGAGGAACTGGACAAGCGTTCGTGGCATCTCGTCGGGTTCCACGCCGAGGAGACGGGATGCCTCCGTGGACCAGGTCAGTGTGTCGGTCGCGAGATCGCGCTCCCAGCTGCCGACGCCCCCGATCCGCTGGGCGGCCGCAAGCTGGCGTTCACTGAGCACCAGTCGCTCAACTGTCGCCGTCCTCGCCGCCTGCTGACGCGCGTCGCGGATCGCGATCGCCCCGTGGATCGCGAAGACCTCGGCCAGGCGCTCGTCGAGGACGGTGAACTCGTCGAGGTCGAGCTTGTCGCCGAAGTAGATGTTCCCGTAGCGCTCGACTCCCGCGACCATCGGCACGGCGAGGAGGGCCTTGATCGGGGGATGGCCGGATGGAACGCCCTCTGCCCGAGGATCGGCCTGGACGTCTCGAATGCGCATGGGCCCCTTCGCGTGCTCCATCGCCGAGAACAGCCCGCTCCCGTCCGGAATCCTGCCGATCGCCTCGACCTCGGCCACCGACATGCCATCCTGGACGACCCCAAGCAGGCGCCCGTGGTCGAGCACGTGGATCGCTGCGTAGCGAGTCCCGATGAGCCGGCGAGCAGCCCGCACGATCTCGAGCAGGAGGTCATCGCCTGCCGAGGCCAGCTGCCGGAGCGCAGCGATCCTGGCGTCGAGTTGCTCGATCGCCCCACCGAGGTCATTGACGCGCGCGAGGACGAAGGATGACTCGCGATTCTCCCGACGGAACAGCTCGGCGACGACCTCGACCTGGACCAGCTCCCCGTCGGGTCCCTGGTTCGGGAATACGGCACGACCAGCGCCGCGTGCCAGCAGGCTCCGGAACAGGACCGCCCCTCGCGCAAACTGCGAACGTCGCAGGCGTCCCTCGGCCGGCAGAACCTCGTGCACGGGATGGCCTCGAAGCTCGGCCGCCGTGCGTCCGATAAGCCGCTCATAGGCAGGATTCAGGTGAAGGATGCGGCCGTCGAGATCCAGCACGGTGATCGGGGTGTCGATCAGGTCGGTGACACTGCAGACGGCGTCGAACGACGGGTCGGCGCGGGGCGGTACATGCGTCCCTGGCCGCACAGCCTCCCCGACGACGGAGCCGCGCGACCTGCGCCGAACCCTTGTTTCGCCAGCGCGCGTGTTGGCGGACGTGTCAGCGGCCGGTGACATTGGTAGACGGTGCACGCACGCAACTCGACACCCTCGGGGGTACGAGTGTCTATGGGCGGAAGGTACTCCCGCCGACAGGGCCTGATCTCGCTCCGGGGCTGGTGGTGCCGGGACGCACAACCAGCCCAAGCGTACGAATGGGTGGTGTCGCGAGGCATCGGCTGGGGCGAGGCTCTGACTCCAGACCTTCGCCCATGTGGGATGTTC
>JANLSG010000063.1:0-3279 GCA_031362295.1 Chloroflexota bacterium | reverse complement strand
CGGTGCCTGGGCGGCCTGTTCCTCGGCGCGTTGCCGGCGTTCGATGCGGAGCTGCTCCGACTGGACCTGGAGCACCTTCGAGATCGACACACCGAGCTGCTCGGCCTGGATGATCGCGCCGATGAAGTTGGTGAGTGGCTGGACCTCGGTGCGCGGGACGATGTCGCGCAGCGCCTCGCGGCGCGCCTTGCCCACGCGAACCTCGGCGAGCGCCCGACGGAACTCGTCGACGAGCGGCCCCTTCATCTTCTCCACGACCTTGCCGAGCGCGGCGTCGAAGCCGAGGCCGGCGCGGACTGAGATCGTGAGCAGGTCGAGGGCGTCAGGAATCTGGAGGATGATGCCCTTCTGGCGCTTCTTGACGCGGCCGCCGAGCCAAAACTCCGGCCCGATGTAGCCGATGCCGGCACCCACGAGACCAAGGAGCAGGCCCTGGGTGAGGTTGCCGCCGAGGATCCCAAAGAGGATGAACAGGACGCCGCCACCAACGCCGGTGGCGATCGCCTTGATGCCCAACCAGTCCGCGACCTTCATGTCGCCCGGGTTGCCAGCCTGCGCGAGGCGCTTCTCGGTCCGTTCCGAGAAGGAGCTCGAGGTGATGCGGGCCACCGAACCGGACAGGCGGGCAGCGAGCGGCCGGATCGTGCGATCGAAGAACGGCTGCTGGAGCTCCAGCTCCTGGAGGTCCTTCGCCGTCATCGTCCCGAGCTGCGAGAGCCGCGCCTTTAGCGGATCGGGCTCTCGCGCGCCGGCGACGCCGATCGTGATCAGGATGATGGCGATTGCGGCGGCTGCGGCGACGAGGATGGGTTCCACGGCTAGACCTCGATGTCCACGATCTTGCGGATGAAGAAGAAGCCGGCCATCATCGCGAGCAGGGCGACGCCGAGCAGGATCACGCCAGCTGGGATGCCCAGGACCGCCGGTGGGGCGACGAACATCGGATCGAAGAACGTCGGCGCGGCAAGGAAGATGAAGAAGGCCAGGAAGAACGGCAGCGCACCAACGACGTAGCCGGACAGGCGCTGCTGCGCCGTCAGCGTACGAATCTCGCCCTTGATCCGGATCCGCTCACGGATGGTGAACGCGATCGAGTCCAGGATTTCGGCGAGGTTGCCACCCACCTGGTGCTGGATCGCGATGGCCGTGGCCATCAGCTCGAAGTCTTCCGACTTCACGCGCTTGACCATGTTCTCGAGGGCAAGGTCGAACGGCAGGCCGAGGTTGACCTCGCGGATGACGCGCCCGAACTCGATGGAGATCGGGGGCCGCGACTCGCGCACGACAAGCTCGATGGCCTGGAGGAACGAAGAGCCTGCGCGAAGCGCATTCGCGATCAGCGTGACGGTGTCCGGCAGCTGCTTGTTGAATTGGCGAAGCCGCGAGGACTTCCGGTTGCCAAGCCAGAACCGCGGCGCCATGAAGCCGATGAGGAGGCCGATGATCAGCACGATCGGGTTCTGCAGCGCCTTGACGACGAATCCGACGAAGAACATCACGACCGGAACGCCGAGGGTCAGCCCGCCCCAGATCGCGATGTATTCAGACGGCTTGAGCTTCAGGTCCGCGGCACCGAGATCGCGCAGCAGGTTCGCACCGAAATCGCGCTTCTCGACGACCCTGTTGAGCTGGGCAAGCGCGGCGGACTTCGCGATGAGCTCCGCGACGCCACCCTGACCCGGTGTGCCGGGCTCCGGCTTCGCGCCCGCGGCATAGCGCTCCAGGCGCTCCAGCGTCACGCCGCCCGTGCCGGACATGGAAATGCCCAGGGCGATCAGGATGATCGCGAGTGCGGCGCCACCGGCGATGACCAGGGTCATTGGGTCCATGCGGCGGCCTAGAAGCTGAAGCCGAAGATGTTGTTCGGCAGGTGGATGCCCTGCGCCTCGAACTGCTCGACGAACTTGGGCCGGATGCCGGTGGGCTTCAGGCGGCCCTGGATCTTGCCGTCGATGACGCCCGTTTGCTCGAAGACGAACACGTCCTGCATGACGATCGTGTCACCTTCCATTCCCTGGACCTCGGTGATGTTCACGATCTTGCGGGTGCCGTCCTTGAGTCGGGACTGGTGGACGATCAGGTCCACGGCGGAGCTGATCTGCTCGCGGATGGCGCGGACCGGCAGGTCGACGCCGGCCATGAGGACCATGGTCTCGAGTCGGGCGAGCATGTCGCGTGGCGTGTTCGCGTGGCCCGTGGACAGCGACCCGTCGTGGCCCGTGTTCATGGCCTGGAGCATGTCCAGCGCCTCGCCCGAACGGCACTCGCCGACGACGATGCGGTCTGGACGCATGCGCAGGCTGTTGCGCACGAGCTCGCGGATCGGGATCGCGCCCTTGCCCTCGATGTTCGCGGGTCGCGACTCGAGCGTGACCACGTGCTCCTG
Source organism: Chloroflexota bacterium (assembly GCA_031362295.1). GTDB lineage: Bacteria > Chloroflexota > Limnocylindria > Limnocylindrales > CSP1-4 > UBA5189. The sequence goes on along the minus strand of JANLSG010000063.1, from coordinate 893 downwards.
GCGGAGCTGGAGCTCGGCCGCGTCCTCGATCGTCACGATCCGCTCGTCGTTCGGGATGAACGACGACAGGACGTTGAGCGTGGTCGTCTTGCCGGAGCCCGTGCCGCCGGACACGAAGATGTTGAGCCGCGCCTCGACGCACGCCCGGAGGAACTCGAACATGTCCGGCGTGGAGGTGCCGAACCGGATGAGGTCGTCCGTCGTGAACGGGCTGGCCGCGAACTTTCGAATGGTGATGACCGGCCCCACGAGGGACAGCGGCGGGATGATCGCGTTGACGCGGGAGCCATCCGTCAGGCGGGCGTCGACCATCGGGCTCGACTCGTCGACGCGGCGCCCGATCGGGGCAATGATCCGGTCGATGATGCGCATCACATGGTCGTCATTCTGGAAGACGACGTTGGTCATCTCCAGCTTGCCCGAACGCTCGATGTAGACCTGGCGCGGGCCGTTGACCATGATTTCCGAGACGGAGTCATCACGGAGGAGCGGCTCCAGCGGCCCGAGGCCGATGATCTCGTCGGTGATCTGCTCGAGCATGCGCACGCGCTCGGCGCGGGTGAGGGCGAGGCCCTCCTCGTCGATGACGCGGCTGAAGATCTCCTCGATCTGGCGGCGAACCTCGATCTGGTTGGTGAGGTCCAGCTTGGGATCCAGGTCCTGGATGACCCGGTTCTGGATCCGGAACTTGACGTCGCGGAAGGACTCGCGGGCAGGCAGCTGCGAGGTAAGGCGCGGCGCGGCCGCCGGCGTTGCCGGTGGTCCACCGGCGGCGCCGTCGCCCTGGACGTCGCGACCCGGCTGCCCGGACGGGACCGGCAGCTTCTCGTCGCCCGCACCTGCTGGGCGGGCGCTCTCGATGCGCTTGAGGAGTGACATCTACCGGGGTCCCC
>JANLSG010000151.1:0-1976 GCA_031362295.1 Chloroflexota bacterium | reverse complement strand
TGGTCCTCGAGTACGTCGATGGCGAGACGCTGACGGACGAGACGATAGCCCTGGGGGACCGGATCCCAAGAGTGGCGAGCACGCTGCGGACGCTCCACGCCGGGCCCCGCTTCCAAACGGATTTCGACATGTTCCGCACCGCCGAGCGCTGGTTGCGGATATGCGACGAGCGTGGGATCGCGATCCCGGAGGGGCTCCCGGAACGAATGGACCGGGTGCGTCTGGCGGCCCGGGCGCTTGCTGTCCTCGCGATGGATTCGGTCCCCAGCCACAACGATCTGAGCAGTGACAACATCATCGACGATGGTCGGCGGCTGTGGCTCATCGACTTCGAGTACAGCGGGAACAACGACCCGTGCTACGACATCGCCGACCTCGCGAGCCAGGCGGGCCTCGACGACGATCGGCGCGCGATGTTGTGCGAAGCGTATTTCGGTGTGGCCGACCCCGCGCTGCTCGCCCGGATGCGCCTGCACTCGACGATTGCGGACATCGGCTGGGCGGTCTGGGCATCGATCCAGCTTCGAGTCTCATCGCGTGAGGTCGACTTTGCGAGGTTCGTCCGGACGTACTGGGATCAGGCCCGCGCCATGCTGGACTCCGAGGAGTTTCCCCGCCTGGTGCACTCGGTGTCCGGGGGCCGCATCTCCGACTGACGACCGGACTCGCCGGCGACGAGCGTTGTGCCCGTCTGGGTCGGTATCGTCTAATCCGCCCCACGACGCGCGGCTTCACGCGATCTACGACCGCATCGTCGTCAGGGGTCGATCGATCGTCGCGGCACGCCTGACGCCGGCCGCGTACTCGAACGGTCTGGCCCTCGCTCTGCTGCAGGTCATGGCGCGCCCGGAGGGAGTCGGGCGCGTGCCGCCGACACCGCCCTTACGGCGTTGCCCGGAGCCGGGAGACGACGGAAGCAGGCCCTGACGTAACGGGCCTCCGCTTACGAAACGAAGCGCGCAATTGCCGCCGCGATCGCGCCGGGCTGTTCGAAGGTGACCGCGTGGCCGGCCTCCTCGATCTCGAGGTATTGGGCGTCAGGAATCTTGTGGGCGAGGGGCGCTCCGCTCTCGGGAAGGTCGTTTGCTGCACCAATCACGAGGGTCGGAACGTCGATGGCACCAAGGTTCGTCGGCGTTTCTCGGGCCATATCCGACGCCAACCGACGTATTGCACCGAGCGTGCCGCGCCGCCGGAGAGGCGAAAGGTACTCATGCAAAAGCTCGGGGGTGAGCTTGGTCGGATCGTGAAAGGCGCTCCGGAACGCACGCGCGGAGACGCGCTCGCCGATCCCCGGCACTCGGAGAAGCCCGAGCAGCATGGCAAGCAGGAGGACGTCGCCGCGGCCGAGCGGCGGCCTCACGCTCGTGTCCATCGATGCGATGAGGACGAGCCGACGCACGCGCCCGGGGTGTTCCAGCACCAACCGCTGAGCCACACCTCCGCCCAGCGACACGCCGACCACATCGACCTGACCGATGTCAAGCTGGTCAAGGAGCCGAACCATGCGGTCGGCATGCACGGAGAGTGTCAGGGGACGCCGGGGATGGCGGTCGCTCAGACCCAGGCCGACCAGATCCGGAGCGATGGCTCGCCATGATCCTGGCAGGAGGGGCAGCACGCGATGCCACGTGAAAGAGCTGCCGGGGAAACCGTGGATGAGGAGCAGCGGCACGCCGCCCTCGGCCGTCCCCTCATCGACGACCTGGATTCGCTCGCCGTCCACCGTTAGCGTGCTGGATGGCACCACATCACTCCGACGGCAGTCCCGCCTCGATAGCCCGGGGCCCCTATGGCGGTGCCATCGACCTCGTTGCTGGCCACAGTGTGTACGGGTACGGCCGCACTTGCGCTGACTGGCAGTCCTGCGGACGTGCGCAGGGCTGGCTTGGTATCCCCGGCCTCGAAGCCGATCCGGGCAACGCGTCTCGGCTCCCTGCGCGGTTGGGCGAGGCCGGTTCGTCTACGCTGAGGTA
>JANLSG010000148.1:0-5009 GCA_031362295.1 Chloroflexota bacterium | reverse complement strand
GCCGAAGATGATGGGTACGGAGCTCAACCTGAGCCCGCTCGTGATCTTCGTCTCGATCATCGTCTGGGCCTGGATCCTCGGACCCGCTGGCGCGCTCCTCGCCGTGCCACTGACGGTCGGGCTCGTCGCGCTCCTGGAGGCATCACCATCCTCGCGGGGCATCGCCACGCTCATGCGCAACAGGGCGGAGCCGGAGCCCGGTATCGTCGATTCCGCGGCTGCCGTCGGAAAGGCAGCCTCCGAGTGACCTCAGCGCGCTTCGCCAAGCACCACTCGAACCTGGTGCGTGCCCCCGTCGTCGACGAGGGGTATCAGCGCCCCGGTGGCAAGCTGTTCATCGTCCAGCCACGCGATGACCACGCCACCGCTGACGCCGTTCGGATTCTCCACCGTGATCTCGTAGCGACTCGAGCGGTAGCGGTACGTGATCTCGTAGCCGGGCCATGACCGAGGGATTGATGGCTCGATGAGGAGATGTGCACCTCGGAGCTTGAACCCCAGGATCGACTCGAGTCCCGCCTGGTACATCCAGCCCGCCGAGCCCGTGTACCAGGTCCATCCCCCTCGTCCGAGATGGGACGGCTCGGCATTCACGTCGGCGGCCCTGACGTAGGGCTCCACCTTGTAGCGATGCACGCCCGCCAGCGTGGTCATGTGGTTGATCGGGTTGAGAATCGAGAACAGCTCGGTGGCCTTCTCGCCGTCCCCGAGGGCCGCGAAGGCCATGGCGGACCAGATGGCCCCGTGCGTGTATTGACCACCGTTCTCGCGGACTCCGGGCAGGTAGCCCTTGATGTAGCCGGGGTCCACGTCGGACCGGTCGAATGGCGGGGTGAACAGAAGGACAAGTCCGTCGCCGCGGCGGACGAGGTACTCCTCCACCGCGGCCATCGCCTGTCGGGCACGCACGGGATCGCCGACGCCCGACAGCACGCTCCAGGACTGTGCGATCGAGTCGATGCGGCACTCGGCGTTCAGGGCGGAGCCGAGCGGCGTTCCGTCGTCGAAGTACCCGCGCCGGTACCAGTCGCCGTCCCAACCATGCCGCTCCAGCGCCCGGCGGAGTGCCTTGGCGTGGGCGCGCCAGCGTGCTGGCCGCTCGGGTTCACCGCGCGCCTCGGCGATCGGAAGGAATCCCGTGATGGTCGCGTGCAGGAACCAGCCCAGCCACACGCTCTCCCCGCGCCCTTCATTGCCAACGCGATTCATCCCGTCGTTCCAGTCGCCCGAGCCCATCAGCGGCAGGCCGTGGGCCCCCACCCGCAAGCTGATGTCGATCGCCCGCGCGCAATGCTCGAACAGGCTCGCGCGCTCGCTCGAGACGTCCGGCTGGAAGTAGGCGTCCTCCTGCTCCGGACGCAGCTCCGGGCCGTCCAGGAACGGCACCACCTCGTCGAGAACCGCGTGGTCGTCGGTGACCTGGAGATACCGGCTGGCCACGTAGGGCAGCCAGAGGCGATCGTCCGAGATCCGGGTGCGGACCCCCCGACCAGACGGAGGATGCCACCAGTGCTGCACGTCGCCCGCCACGAACTGACGTGCCGCCGCGCGCAGGAGCTGGGCGCGCGCGAGACCCGACCGGGAGGCCGTGAGCGCCATGACGTCCTGGAGCTGGTCCCGGAACCCGTAGGCACCGCCCGACTGATAGAGCCCGGCCCTGGCCCACAGGCGGCACGACACGGCCTGGTACAGCAGCCACGAGTTGAGCATGATGTCCATCGGCCGGTCCGGCGTGCGCACCTGGATGGTCTCGACGAGATCGAGCCAGCGGGTTCTCGCCGCGGTGAGCGTCGCCCAGTGGTCGGCCGCCCGGGTTCGGCGGATGATGTCGGCCGCGGCAGCGGAATCCTGAGCCGCCCCGAGCAGGCCGACGACCTCCGTCCGCTCGCCGTTGGCCAGCTCGAAGCTCGTCTGGAGCGCGGCACATGGGTCCAGACCCGCCCCCGCCAGCTGACCCAGCCGGTAGCCTCGTTCCAGCGCCGCCGGCCGATCGGGTCCGCCGTTCCGCCCGAGGAACTCCGTCCGATCGGACGTCCATCCAGTCTGCCGTCCCCCGAGGTCGAGGAAGCCGACGCGCCCACGGAACTCGCTGTTCCAGGGGTTCCTCGCGAGGAGAGCGCCCGTCTCCGGGTCCACCGATGTCACGACATGTGGAGCCGCGGCCCCCCGCTCCGTGCCCAGGACCCACTCGACGTAGGCGGTGACCGACAGGCGCCGTGCTCGGCCCGATCGGTTCTCGATCGACAGGACGGAAAGCTTCACCGGATCATCGGGCGCCACGAAATGGACGAGCTCGAGCCTGATCCCGTCACGCTCGTGATCGAACCGGCTGTACCCCATGCCATGACGTGCGACGTAGGTTGATCCGTCGTATCTGATCGGAAGCGCCGTGGCCGTCCACACTTCGCCGCTGTCGTCGTCGCGGATGTAGATCGCCTCCCCCACGGGGTCGGCGACCGGATCGTTGGACCATGGGGTCAGCTTGTGCTCGCGGCTGTTCTCCGACCACGTGTACCCGGCCCCAGACTCGGAGACCTCGAAGCCGAACGATTCGTTGGCGATGACGTTGAGCCAGGGTGCCGGGGTGGCCTGGCCCGGTGCGACAACCGTCACGTACTCGCGCCCGGCGTCCGCGAAGCCACCGAGGCCGTTGAACAGCTCGAGCTCGGGGCGCGCCACTGCCGCCTCGGGCTCCACGCTGCGCAGCTGCTCGCTCGGGGGCCGCGGAACGGTCCGCACGGGCCGCTCCGTGCGGAGCACCTGGTCCGCGAGCGTCCCGGCGCGGCTCAGCACCATGGCGCGTGCGGCTGCCTGGAGGAGCGTCCTGTCCTCTTCGGGAAGGCGGTCGCCACGCAGGACGTAGACACGACCGCTGCCTTCGCCCCGTTCGCGACCGAGCGTCGACTGACTCATCCGCACCAAAGCCTGGAGCGCGTCCTCGAGCTCCTGCGCGTACGACGCCGCGTGTTCGTTCACGATCACCAGGTCAACGTCAAGGAGCTTTAGCCGCCAGTACTCGTGCGCGCGCAGGAGCTGGCGGACGATGTCGAGGTCTGCGGCCTCGTCGATCCGGACGAGGACGATCGGGAGGTCGCCGGAGATGCCGTGGGGCCACAGTCCGGGCGCACCGCGTTCATTCCGGGCCAGGACGCTCGCCGCCGGTCGGAGCGTGGGATCCGAGTACAGGATCCGGTTCGCAAGCCGCTGGAACAGATGCGCCTCCTCGGCATCGATGCCAAGGTGCCGTAGCTGCACCTGGGCCTGCGTCCAGGCCAGCGTTGCTGCACGCTCAAACGTTCCGGCCTCGCGGTACTTGTCCGCGAGGTCGAGCACGTCGTCGCGAGACTCGGCGACGACCGTCGAAAAGGTCACGTGCGCTGTCTCGCCGGGTGGGAGAGCTACGCGGCACCGAAGGCTGAAGATCGGGTCGAGCACCGCGCCGACCGTGTTGGACAGGGGCCTGCCATCGAGGACTGCCACCGGCGACCGGACCGAGCGGCCGCGACCGAGGAACCGTGCCCGGTCGGTCTCGTATTGAATGTGTCCGATCGCCCCTTTCTCCACGGCCATCACGTGGGCTGCCCACACCTGGCGCTCCACCCTCGACCGCGGGCGGCGCGTCGCGACAAGGGCGCCGATCTCCTCGGCGAAGTCGGTCTGGACGAACAGGTTCTGGAAGGCTGGATGGGCGATGTCCGCGGCGAGCGGCGCCAGGACGATCTCGGCGTATGAGGTGAGCTCGATCTCGCGAGCCCTCGAGCCCAGGTTGGTAAGCGAGATGCGCCGGATCTCCGCATCGTGCTCCGCCGAAACAACGACCGTCATTGCGGTTGTGATTGCGCCGTCCCGGCGGGAGAACTCGGCGTGCTCCTCCGAGTAGCGGACCTCGTACGAGTCCGCCTCGCGCCCACTCGGCTGGTGGCCCGCCGACCACACGGCGCCACTCTGCGTGTCGCGGAAATACACGTAGCTGCCCCATGCGTCGCGAGTGACGTCCTCCCGCCATCGCGTTACCGCGAGGTCACCCCAGCGGCTGTACCCGGAACCCGCGGCGGTCACCATGACCGCATACCGCCCGTTCGAGAGCAGGTGCGTCCGCGGGGTCGGGTCGTGAGGAGACCGGAAGCGGCGCAGCACCGGCGGAACCAGCTCGCGCACTTCCGCGGCGCTCCTGACCTCGTCCGCCCGCGGCCGGGAGACGAGGGCGTCGCGGGGCATCCGCTCCTGGAGCAGGAGCTCCGTCGCCTCGACGATCGGCGCCGCGTGGAAGCGCCGGATCATCCTGTCGTCGCTGAGAACGTTGCCGATGGCCACCAGCATCATCCCTTGGTGGTGCGCCATGTAGCTCTTCACGACGGCGACCGATGCGCCGTCGGGGAGCCTGGAGGGCGTGTAGTCCAGCGCCTCGTGGAGCCCATAGCGTCCGCTCGCGCCTGCCGCGCCGAGTCGGGCGAGGTTGGCGACGGCAGCCTCCGGCCGGACGAGCGCAGCGAGCGCCGAAGCGTACGGAGCGATGACAACGTCGTCGGCCAGTCCTCGCTTGAGGCCCAGGCCTGGAACGCCGAAGCTGGAGTACTGGTATGTCCGTTCGAGGTCGCGTGCGTTGAATGCGGACTCGGACATCCCCCAGGGGACGCCCCGCTCGGAGGCATAGCTCATCTGGCGGCCAACGACGAGTCCATAGGTCTGGTGCAGCAGGCTTCCAGGAGGCGCGCGCATGACGAGCGCCGGCATCAGGTATTCGAACATGGAGCCGGACCAGGAGATGAGCGCCGACCCTCGGCCGATCGGCGTCAAGGCACGGCCCAGCCGGAACCAGTGCTCCGCTGGTACGTCGCCCTTGGCGATTGCCAGAAAGCTCGCGAGTCGCGCCTCGGACGCGAGGAGGTCGTAGTAGCTGGGGTCAAGCGAGCCGTCCGCGATCCGATACCCGATCGAGAAGAGCTTCCTGGTGGGATCGAACAGGAACTGAAAGTCGGTTTCGTCGAAGAGCTGCTGCGCACGGGCTG
>JANLSG010000122.1:0-15696 GCA_031362295.1 Chloroflexota bacterium | reverse complement strand
CGGCCGTGGTCATGATCACGTGGCCGCTGTTGCCCAGCCCACCGCCGCCGATCGCGCGCAGGTCGACGCCGCGCGCGGCGAGCTCCTCCGCGAGGATCGCCATCGCGCCGGGGGTGTTCTTCAGCTGGACGACGAACTGGTTGGCCATCGGGATCCTCCTCGGCCGGACCGGCCGGCAATGCTGATCGTAGCCCGAGTTGCGGCGGTCTTGGCTAGAGTGCCGCCATGACCAGCGAAGCCGCGCCAGCTCCGGGCGCCCGAATCCGACTGACCGCCACCGCTGCGGACCTGCTGCCGGCCGTCGCGGCGGCCCTGGCTACGTCCGTTGCCGGCACTCCCGGCTGGGTGGAGGCGGATGGCACGCGCTGGGGCACGGTGTCGTGGGGCCGCGCGGACGACCCGCCCATCCTGCTGCTCCACGGTGTCACGTCCAACGCCGGAATCTGGTGGCGCGTGGCTCCCGCCGTCGCCGCCGCCGGGTTATGCGTCACCGCCGTGGACATGCCCGGGCACGGCAGGACACAGTCGTGGCTGGGGCGGCATCGCTTCGAGGAGACCGCTGCGGACGTTGCGGGCTTCATTCGCGCCGCGGGCCTCGATCGGCCGGCACTGGCGATCATCGGCCACTCGTGGGGCGCGATGGTCACCGCGCACCTGCCAATTGCCGGCATTCGCCCGCGGGTTCTCGTCCTGCTCGATCCCCCGTCGCTTACGGTCGCCCAGTTCGAGGTCTTCATCCAGGACCCCACCGAGCGCCCGTACCCGACCATCGATGCGGCGGCGGCCGCGATGCGTGTCGCGAACCCGACCTGGTCCGACGGCGACATCGCGGCGAAGGCCGAGAGCCTGACCCAGTTCAACCCCGACGCCGTGGTGGCCGTGCTGCTCGAGAACGGCGACTGGGATTCCGGTCTCGCGGGCCTGCGCGACCCGAGGACTGCTGGCGTGCCGGTCTGGGTGATCCGCGGCGAGTGGGCAACCGGCTGCTTCATCCCCGAATTCGCGGTGCCGGCCATCGAGGCCCAGGTGGGCCGTGACCACGTGATCACCATCCGCGAGGCGCCGCACTCGCCTCAGCGAACGCATCCCGAGGCGACCGTCGTCGCGCTCCTGCGAGCGCTTGCCATCAACGGGTGAACAGCTTCCAATTCCCCTCGGAGACGACCTCGACAACGCCATCGATCACCTTGATGGCCGTCTGATCGTCGATGCCGTAGGTCGGCACCGGGACCTCGGCAGCCATGCTGGCCACCTTGGCGGTGGTGCTCTCCGGATGGTTCTCGTGATCGAGGTGCGGAAGCAACGCAAAGTCGACCAGCCCCAGGCCGGACTCGATGACGAAGGGCTTCTCGGGGTCGTCGTACGTCTCGCCGAATACAGGCGCCGTCACCATGCTGCCGGCACTCACGCCCACGTAGACCGTGTTGCGCAGCGAAGGCAGCAAGTCAGCCAGCCCGGACTCCCGCATCCAGCGAGTCAGGTACACGACATCGCCGCCGAACACGAGCAGCGCGTCAGCCTCTTGCACCGGACCGACCCAGCTCTCCCGCTTGATGCTCGGGAGCGCGGTGAGCTCCAGCACGCCCAGTGACTTCCAGCCCAATTCGGTGAGGGGGTTCGCCGTCGTTCCCGTGATGAACCGGTAGGCCATCGACGGCCCGACCGAGAACGGGTAGATGGCCGTGGGAATACACAGGGCACTGGACTCGGCAATCGGCTTGCCCAGGAGGTCGACGAGCGCGGCATGGATGCTCGCGTTCTTGATGCCGGCCGAAGTGAGCAGAAATCTCACAGAACCCTCCTGGTCATGCCTCGAGCGGCTTGCAGAATTTCAGCTGCTCCTCCGTGGAGGAACGCAGCCGCGTCGTGATGTAGTCGTCGGCGGCTTCCCTGACGTATTCGCGATGACTTGCCGGAATGAACCTGGCCGCGTCGCGCTCCCACCCGGCGACACATTGCGCCGTGTCCGCGTCCGACCTGCCGCATGCGACGAGATTGTTGAACGCGGTCTTCCAGACGAGGTAGTCGGCCCGGCTCATTGCCGGCCCATGCCCCGGGATGAGGGTTTGGAAGGGCACCTTCTCGATCTCGTCGAGCGCCTTGCTCCACCCTTCCGGGCAGGCCGTGTCCATGAACGGCACGAGATCGACCACCAGGTCACCGACGATCGCCAGCTTCGCCTTGGAGTCGTAGATCCACAGGTCCGCTTCGGTCGCCGCGAACGGCGCGACCCGGACGTCGAGGGTCCGGCCCGCAATGCTCACCTCGCCCGAGCGCAGCACCGGCCTGGTGGGCCGCAGCGTGTCGGGATGATCGAGGCGGTGCCGCCCGCGCAGCAGCTGCGCCTTCCGCTCCGGCGGCGTCTCGGGGTCCGCCAGCATCTTGTCCACCTGTGCACGACTGCGGCCAAGGAATCCGACTAGGGCACCCTCGATCGCGGTCGTGGCATAGACCTGCGCGGCCGGATACGCCTTCCGGATGTCGAGATTGCCGGTGGTGTGGTCGAGGTGCCAGTGGCTGTTGACGATGGCGGCAATCGGACGCCCCCGCTCGCGGGCGTAGTCGATCAACTTGGCGGAATGCTCGCGATGGCGCCCGGTGTCGATGACGATCAGCCCGTCTGGCGCTTCGAGGAAGACGCTGTTGCCGTCCGGCGCCCTATCCAGCGGCACCGCGCCCGGGAGCAGGTGGAATGCCTCGCCTTCCAAGCTCGCTGCGGTCGCGGACGGTGCGACTTGCCGATCCGTCATGGTGTTTCGCTCGCCTCGCTCAGCGTTCCCGAATGTCACGTGCAGATTCGTCGGGGCCGGAGTTCGGCGACCCGAAGCGCAGACAACATGGCGATAACCGTTGACTCCAATGTCAGGAGGACGAGGACAAGCTCGGTGCCCGTCGTGGACGGGATCACCGTGAGCCAATAGAGGGTCAATCCGATGGCCACAGCGGCTGATGCCATCGACACCGGCGTCGATCGAACAAGCCACGTTGACCAAGCGAGGATCAATGCGCCGATTGAGACCCACCAACCTGCGCCGAACGCCACAACGAGGACCGAAATGGCCAGGAGCACCCACATCGGGCTAATTACCATGGTCATCAGTCCGTGTCGGTGAATGGCTGGTGGGGGCGGGGCGCCTGGGTCCATCGAGCCGATACGTTGGTCTTGTCGCCGGACTTCGAAGTAGACACCGGCCCCGACGATTGCGGCGAGCACCAAGACGAGGACGTTGCCGGAGCCGTAGAGCCACTGGGCGACAACCGAGCCCGCAATGCATGCGATGACGAACGCGCCCAAGGCTATCCCCACCCGTCGAGCGATTGTCAGTGACTTGGCCATCGACTCAGTCAGCGTCGGCGAATGTCACGTGAGAACACCTCATTGCGGACCACACAGGGGTCCGTTGCACGAGCCCATTGTGGAAACGAGCTGGCCTGACCGGGCATCGACGATAACGAGCGCTGCGTTAGAGCCCGGATAGCCGGCGATCGGTGGTGCGAGCACCTGCACAAGGTAGGCCGGGAAGGGCGTGCGGTCGGGCGTCCCCCCACCGTGCATCCCGGGCCCAATCGGCGGGGTATAGCTCGCCAAATACACGAATCCTGCGTTCGTCCAGGCGATCTCCCCCTTGTACTCCGGGCCGGGAACACCGATGCCCCGCGACGCCAAGGCGGTTTCGACCGCCTCGCCGCGGCTGACGGTGACCTTTTCGCGCTCCAAGGGAGCCAGGGGATCGATGCCGATGCCCATCCGCGTGACGATCGCGTCGCGAACCTGTTGGGCCGGAAACGCCGTTAGCGATGCAATCCCCGGTGATCCTTCCACCGCGGCCGGGGAAACGGTTGACGTGCCGCACGCGGCGACGACGAGGGCCGCGGCGAAGGTGCTCGCGAGCAGTCTCCCCATCTCGGTCAGGGTGATGACACGCGCGGCCGTCGAATGTCGGTCGCGCGCCGGTAGGCGGCAAGGTATGCCGGGGCCGATGCCGTTCGCCAGTCGAAGTCGACCGCCATGCCGCGATCGAGGAGTGCCTCCCACGCGGCACCGCCAGCGCTGAATCGCGCCAGGAAGCGCGAGCAGGCATCGACGAGCGCCGCGGCCGTCGGCGAATCGAAGGCGAACCCCGTGCCCGTCGCCGGGTTCACGTCGACGTCGACAACCGTGTCGCGCAGGCCGCCCGTGGCGTGCACGATCGGCGGGGTGCCGTAGCGCAGCGAGACCATCTGGCCGGTCCCGCACGGCTCGAAGCGAGACGGCATCAGGAACCCATCCGCGCCGGCGTACAGGCGCCGGGCCAGGTCGCGGTCGAAACGCTCCATGAGCGCGATTCGGTCCTTGCCCGCGGCCGATCCGGCGATCGCGCGAAGCGGTGCCACGACCTCGTGGTTGCCCGTGCCCAGCACGGCCAGGCGAAGCCCCATCGCGAGCAGCCGGGGCGCCGCCTCGGCGAGGAGGTCGAAGCCCTTCTGGCGATCAAGCCGCCCGATCATCGACAGGACCGGCCGCGGATCGGAAGGATCCAGCCCGACCTCCTCGAGCAGCTCGGCGCGACAGCGCGCCTTGCCGGATCGGTCGTCGCGCGAGTACGCCGCTGGGAGCGCCGCGTCCGCAGCGGGGTCCCACAAGTCTGTGTCCAGTCCGTTGAGGATCCCGAAGAACCGGTCGCCCCGAGCACGAAGCGCGCCATCGAGGCCCATCCCCATCTCCGGCCCGAGGGCCTCCGTCGCGAATCCTGGGCTCACCGTATTCACGAGCTCGGCGCCCTCGATGCCCGCGCGCAGGAGGTCGACCCCGTCGGCGGCCGCAGCCGCGACACCGGACGCGCGAATCGCGGCGAGCGACCCAAGGCCCAGCTCGGCCACGCGCGTCGCCGGCGTCCACCCGTGGTACGCGAGGTTGTGGACGGTGAGCACAAACGCGGCGTGTGCGATCGCCGGGTCGGCGCGCAGCACGCCGTCGCGCGCGAGCAGTGCCGGCACCGCGTGCCAGTCGTGGACGTGAATGACGTCCGGCGGTCGATCGCTCGCGCGCAGGTAAGCCAGCGCGGCGCTGCATAGGAGCCCGAACCGCCACGCGTTGTCGGGATGATCGGCGCTCGGCGAGCCGTACATCCCCTCGCGATCGAACGCCGGCGGGTGATCGACGAGGTGGAGTCGATAGCCGTGCGTCTCCGCGATGAGCAGGTGGAGCTCGCTGGTGCCGACCCTCGCCATCGGGTCTGGAACGGTGATGGCGATCCGGCGCGCATCGTCGGGCACCGGCACGCCCCGGTAGTTCGGGATGAACACGTCGACGAGCCCGTCGACCTCGCCGCCACCGACCTGCCCAAGCGCCCTGGCGAGCGCGTCGACGACATCTCCGAGCCCGCCGGTCTTGGCCCACGGCTCGCACTCGGCCGCGATGAACGCCACGCGCATAGCCACGCCGGGAGTATGGCGCGCCCGCCTATGCAGCAATTGGCATGGAGTCCGGCTGCCTGGACTGGGAGCACTGCGGCCGCGAGCAGGCCGGCCGCAGACGAGACGCCACGGTACGGCGTGCCAGCGCTGCTAAACCGGTTTACGAATACGGCGGGACCCCGATATCATCCGCCGGATGGAGCCCACCGTCCGCATCCCGTCGGCGTCGCCGAGCCACGTTCGCGTCCCGCCGGAGCTGGAGGGGCTGCGGCGCCTCGCCTACAACCTGTACTGGACCTGGCACCCCAAGGCGCGCGGCCTGTTCGCCCGGATCAGCAGCGCCGGCTGGGCGCGCAGCCACAGCCCCATGTCCATCCTCACGGGCATGGTCGACTGGGCCGGCCTCCTGGACAACCCGGATTTCATGGCCGAGGCCTACCGCGTCATCGGCGACTTCGACCGGTACATGGCCAACGGCGCGGACCACTGGTTCCATCGCAAGCACGCCCGCGAGCTGCAGGGCCCCATCGCCTATTTCTGCGCCGAGTACGGCTTGCACGAGACGCTCGGCATCTATTCCGGCGGTCTCGGGGTGCTCGCCGGCGACCACATGAAGGCCGCCAGCGACATGGCGCTGCCGCTCGTCGGCGTGGGCCTGCTGTACCGCAACGGCTACTTCCGCCAGACGATCGATGCGGACGGGCACCAGGAGCACCGCTACCCCGACTACGACCTCGCGCGGCTGCCGCTGACGCGCGCGCTGGGCCGCGAGGGCGACCCGCTCACCGTCGCCGTGGAGCTGCCCGGGCGCGACGTGAAGGTCGACGTCTATGTGGTCCAGGTGGGGCGGGTGCCGGTCCTGCTCCTCGACACGGACAACCCGGTCAACGACCCCGCCGATCGTCCGATCACGAACATCCTGTACGTCCGCGGCCGCGAGATGCGGCTCCACCAGGAGCTGGTCCTGGGCGTGGGTGGCGTACGCGCGCTCCGGGCCTTGGCGATCGAGCCCGCGGTGTTCCACCTGAACGAGGGACACTCTGCCTTCCTCCTCGCGGAGCGCGCTCGGGAGCTGGTCGCCACGGGCGCCTCGCTCGACGACGCGCTCGCGACCGTGGCGCGCAACAGCGTGTTCACGATCCACACCCCTGTCTCCGCCGGCAACGAGCGCTTCGACACGGGCCTCGTCCGGCAGATCGCCGGGCCCCTGCTGGACGGCGACGGCCGCGCAAACACCGGCGGGGTTCCGGTGGAGCGCGTGCTCGAGATCGGGCGCGGCGCGGACGGCGACCACGGCCAGTTCGACATGACCGCGTTCAGCCTTCGCCTCACGAACGGCGCGAATGCCGTGAGCCGGCTCCACGCCGCGACCTCGAACGGGACCTGGCAGGGCATCGCCCCGCATGGGATCCTGCCGATCACCAACGGCGTCCATCCACCGACATGGGTCGGTGGCCCGATCCGCGCGCTCTACGAGCGGTACCTCGACGCCGATCTTGACGATCTCGACGGGGCCAACGACGCGACCCGCTGGTGGGACCGCATCGAGCGTATCCCGGCCACGGAGCTGTGGGAGGCCCACGTCCGACAGAAGCGCGAGCTGGCGGTGTTCGCCCGCGGCCGGCTGCGCACGCAGTTCGCGCGCCACGGCGAGGCGCCAAGCACCCTCCAGCAGATCGGCGATGCGCTGGACCCGAAGATCCTGACAATCGGCTTTGCCCGGCGCTTCGCGACGTACAAGCGCTCAGGAATGATCTTCACCGACACGGAGCGCCTGGCGCGCCTCCTGCACAACACGGAGCGGCCCGTCCAGCTCGTCTTCGCCGGCAAGGCCCATCCCGCGGACCGGCCGGGGCAGGCCGTGATCCAGGAGATCTTCGGGCGGACACGTTCACCGGAGTTCCGCGGCAAGGTCTTCATCCTCGAGGACTACGACATGCGGGAAGCCCGCTTCCTCGTTGCCGGCGTGGACGTCTGGCTGAACAACCCACGCCGACCCCTCGAGGCGTCCGGGACGTCCGGCATGAAGGCCGCGATGAACGGCGTCGTGAACCTGAGCGTGCTCGACGGCTGGTGGGATGAGGGCTTCAACGGCGACAACGGCTGGGCCATCGGTGGCCGCGAGCCGCTCGCCGACGAGGCCGCCCAGGACTGGGCGGACGCGATGGACCTGTACCGGATCCTGGAGTCGGAGACGGTGCCCGAGTTCTACGACCGCGACGCGGCCGGCGTCCCCGGACGCTGGGTGGAGCGCATGCGCCGGTCGATTGCGACGACGCTCTGGCAGTTTTCGACCACGCGGATGCTGCACCAGTACACCGAGGAGCAGTACCTGCCCGCGGCGGGCATCGAGGTGAACCGAAAGGCCGAGGCGCGCCCGTCGTGACCCGGCGGATCTCCCTGGCGCTGACGCTGCACAACCACCAGCCGATCGGGAACTTCGGCTGGGTCTTCGCGGATGTCTTCGAGCAGGCGTACGAGCCGATGGTCCGGGCGCTCCAGCGCCATCCCCGGGTGCGCGTGGGACTCCACTACACCGGTCCGTTGCTGGAATGGCTGCGGGCGGAGCGCCCGGCGTTCATCGCGGATTTGCGAGCGCTCGCCGATCGCGGGCAGGTCGAGATCCTGGGCGGCGGCCTGTACGAGCCGGTGCTTGCGTCGCTGCCGGAGCGCGATCGGGTCGGGCAGCTCACGCGCATGGCGGATGCGGTCGAGGACGCGTTCGGGCATCGACCGCGCGGCGCATGGCTCGCGGAGCGCGTCTGGGAGCCGGACCTGCCGACATCTCTCGCGGCGGCCGGCTACGGCTGGACGATCGTGGACGATTCGCACTTCCGTGCCGCCGCCGTCCCCGAGGACCAGATGTGGGGCCCATACACCACCGAGGACCAGGGCCGGCTGATCAGGGTCTTCGGGACGGAGCAGGGCCTTCGTTACCGGATCCCGTTCCAGGAGGTCAACGCGGTCATCGACTACCTGCGCGAGCACGCCACCGAGGGCGGCGAGCGCGTCGGGACGATGGGCGACGACGGCGAGAAGTTCGGTGCGTGGCCCACTACATGGGAGCACTGCTGGGGCGAGGGCCGCTGGGTGGAGCGGTTCTTCGCGGCGATCGAGGCGAACGCCGACTGGCTGACGACCGTCCGGCCGAGCGACTGGCTCGCCGCGAACCCGCCCATCGGTCGCGTCTACATCCCGACCGGCTCATACGCGGAGATGGGCGAGTGGGCGCTCCCGCCCGCCGAGTCGCGCGCGTTCTCCGCGGCGCTCCATCACGCCCGCGACACCGATGCGCCCGAAGCGCGCTGGCTCCGTGGCGCGTTCTGGCGGAACTTCCAGGTCAAGTACCGCGAGATCAACGACCTGCACAAGCAGATGCTCCGCGTCTCCGAGAAGGTGGAGCGGATGGCGCCGGGCGTCGGCCGCGCTCGCGCGATGGACCACTTGTTCCGGGGCCAGTCCAACGACTGCTACTGGCACGGCCTCTTCGGCGGGATCTACATCGCGCACATGCGCGCAGCCACGCTCGCCCAGCTGATCGCGGCCGAGGACCTGGCCGATGCGGCGCTTGGGCTCGTGACCCGCAGCGATGTGCTCGACCTGGACCTCGACGGGCGCGACGAGATCTCACTCGCGAGCGCGGGCCAGACGCTGTCGATCGACCTCGACGAAGGCGCCGGCATCGGGTCGTGGGATCTCCGGGCCGCACGCCACGCGCTCACGGGCGTGCTCCGCCGTCGCCCCGAGGCCTATCACGACACGCTCCGCGCCCACGAGGCGCAACTGGCCAAGGCGGCGGCCGACGCGGCAGCCGATGCCGCGTCCGGAACGGCCTCGGCGGGATCCGGGCAGGGATCCGCGGTGGGTTCGGCGGCCGGCGCCGCGTCAATCCACGATCGAGTCCAGGTCAAGGAAGCCGGCCTCGGCGCCTACCTCGTCTACGACGACTACGAGCGCCGCTCGGGCCTCGTTCGCATCCTGCCTTCGGACGCGACGCCTGAATCGTGGGCCGCTGGCGGGCGCGATGAGCTCGGCGATCTCGCAACCGGCCCGTTCCGGCTCGTTCGGCTGGGCGCGGATGAGGCCGTCGTCGCCCGCGATGGGTCGGCGACAATCGATGGCGCCAGAATCCCGCTGGGCATCGAGACCACGGTCCGCCTTGCTGGCGGACGGACGGACCCCACCCTCGAATGGTCGACGACTGTGGTGAACCGTGGCACGCGAGCGGTGACGTTCCGCCTCGGCGCCGAGTGGGCGATCACGATGCTTGGCGGCGGCGGCAATCCCGACGCATGGTGGGAGATCGCCGGCGCACGGACGCGGCACGACGCGGCAAGCGCGGCCGCTGGGGTCGATAGGATCGCGCAGGGGAACGGATGGCTCGCGACGGAGGTCGAGTCATCGATCTCGCCCGCAGCCGACGCGTGGTATGCCCCCATCGAGACCGTCTCGAACTCGGAGGCCGGCTTCGAGCGCGTCTACCAGGGCAGCGCGCTGCTCATTTCGTGGCTGGTCACACTGGATCCGGGAAAGTCGTTCACGGGGACGATCCGGCACCAGGCAGCCGTCGTCGTCGATCGCGCCGCCGAAAGGCGCGGCTCGTAGCTGCGGGGCCGACCATCGCCGCGGGCCGACCCCAGAGTGGCGCCAAACCTCAACCTTCCTATCAGAAAGCAACGGGGGTGGTGGTATCCATCTCGATGGACCTCGGACGCAGCCCTACGAGGCCCTTGCCCTTCAAATCCATCCCGGCGTGAGCGTGGCTCGGGATGAATTTCCCTCGCGCACCTCTCCGGACGGACCCTGGACCCGGGTGGTTGCTGGATACCACCACCGGGAATCCATCAGCCCGCGGCCTGCGCGCCACGGGCTGACGGGGGATGGAGAAGTCTGTGGTTGGTCTAGGTGTACAGGCCGGCCGCCGAGGCGCGGGGATCCTCGTAGTCGGGTCGCGAATCGACGCCGTGCGTCTGGGCGAGGATGTCGAACACGGCGATCGCCGCGAACACCGCCAGGAGGATGAACAGGCCACCCATGTGTGACCGACCTTTCTTGGGACGCTTTTGGTACAGTTGACTAGGCCAAGTCGAAGATTACTTGGACTAGCAGACTATGTCAACTGGTGAGATGGACTCCCCACTGCCCCCGTCCGCAGCGGAACGCGGCCTCGATGTCGAGCGTGATTCCGACGTCCCGATCTCCACGCAGATCTACTGGCAGCTCGCCTACCAGATCGAATCCGGACGGCTCCAGCCGGGCGTGCGACTCGCACCGGTGCGCGAGCTCGGCGCGGCCCTTCGCGTCAACCCGAACACGATTCGCGCCGTCTACCGCCGCCTCGCGGACAACGGCTATGTCTCGAGCAGACACGGCGCCGGGACTGTCGTCTCGGACAGGAACGTTCACCGCCGCCGACAAGAGGCGCTCGGCGGGATCGTGTCGGACATGCTCCGCCGCGCTGCGCAGGCCGGCTTCACGCCGGACGAAGTTGCCGCGGCCGCCTACGCCGCCGCGTCGGAGCGCAAGCGCCCGGGTCGCGAGGTCCACGTCCTCTTCGCCGAGTGCACCACCGCGGACGCGGGCTACGACGCAGAGCGGCTGAATCGCGAGTTCGCGGGCCTGATTGCGGCCGAGGGGACGCTCCTCGACGAGATCCCCGATCGATTGGACCGGTTCCACTACGACCTCGTGGCCACGACCACGATGCACGCCGACGAGGCGCAGGCATTCGCGGGCGGCCGGGTTCCGGTCGTCGCCATGCTCGTGGGTCCGGGCTACCTCGAGCTGGTCCACGAGATCGCCGCGCTGGCCGAAGGCACGCGCGTCGGGGTCGTCTGCGCATCGGATCGCGGCGCGGAGAACATCGCGGAGACATTGGCGATCGCCGGGACGCGCGGCGTCGAGCTCCTCTCGGCGGCGATCGGTGACACGGACCGGCTCGCGGAGATCGATCGAACGGCGGACCTGATCCTGATGTCGCGCGAGGCGCTCGCCGAAGGCCTCGACAAGAAGCTCAGCCGGCCCGAACGAGTCCGGCCCTGGACGTACGAGTTCGACCCCGCCGGACTCGAGCTTCTGCGTCGCGCGGTCGGCAACGTGGTGGCCACCCGCCCGGATCCGGTCGGGGTCTGACACCATTCGCTCAATGCGGGCGATCCCCCTGGCGCGCGCGGCGCGACGACGGCACGGCCTCGAGCCCATCGTGGGACGGGATGGGACGCTCGACGCGGCCGACGCAGGCGCGGCGCGGCGGATCGCGGCGCGACTGACGGTAGCTCGCGACAAGGTTGGGCAACCCGCCGTCAGCGGCGGCGAAGTCGCGGCGCTCGCGGCGTTGGACGCAGTCCTCCATCGACTGATCGAGACCGAGCGCGCGGCGGGTCGGGCAGATCTGGGCGCGGCAGTGACGGCGGTGAGCTCCGCGCTTGGCGAGGGCGCGCTGGCCGAGGTCGACACCGCGTGGCGCGGCCAGTTCCGCAGCGAGCCGGCGCGTGCCGGTGGCGCGGCGACCGGCTCGGCGAAGGCTGTCGCCGATCGCGCGCCGGACCTGCTCGCCGAGGTGCTCATCCTCGCGGCACTCAACGAGGATCCAGCAGCAACCGACGTCCGCGAGCTCGTCGACGACCAGCCCCTGCGCGACCAGACGCCCTACGAGGCCGTCGTGAGCGCCACGGAACGCGAGCTCGGTGGCCGGGGCGAGCCGGAGCCGGCCGCATCGCGCGGAAAGCGCTCGGCCGCACGCGCGGCGCGGACGGGCCGTCCCGGCGCGAATGGCGGCGCCCAAGACGATCTGCCCTTGCCCGCACGGCTGCGCGAGCCCATGCGCAACGCCCCGGGTTCGCTCGCCGCGCAGCTCCGCTGGGTTCGCGAGCATTGGTCGGCCCTCGTCGAGGGCGATCCTGCCCTCGCCCGCCGCATCGACCTTGCGCTCGACGTCCTCGCCGAGGAGGCGCGCGCGATGGAGCTGCGAGGCGCGGGCGCGCACTTCGGTGGCCCCATCGCGGTCGAGGTGCCGGACTACCGCGGCCTCGAATCGGACGCCGTCTCGTTCTCGAGCGACACGGAGTGGATGCCCCGCGTCGTGCTCATGGCGAAGTCTGTCTACGTCTGGCTCGAGCAGCTCGCGGCGACCCATGGCAGGCCCGTGGCGACCCTCGCCGAAGTGCCGGACGAGGCGCTGGACCGCCTCGCGAACCTGGGCGTCACCGGGCTGTGGCTGATCGGCCTGTGGGAGCGCAGCAAGGCGTCCGCGGAGATCAAGCGCCGGCGCGGCGACCTCGATGCGGTGGCGTCTGCCTACGCGATCGACGACTACCAGATCGCGGGTGACCTGGGCGGCGAGCCCGCCTTCGAGCAGCTCCGAGGCCGCGCGTGGGCGCGTGGCATCCGCCTCGCCGCTGACATGGTCCCGAATCACATGGGCATCGACTCGCGCTGGGTCGTGGAGCACCCCGAGCGGTTCGTGGGGGTCCAGGAGCCGCCATTCCCGGCGTACACGTTCGGCGGGCCGGACCTGTCCGGCGACGATCGCGTCGAGATCACGCTCGAGGATCACTACTGGGACAACAGCGACGCGGCCGTCGTCTTCCGGCGGCGCGACCGCGCCAGCGGCGAGCAGCGCTTCATCTACCACGGCAACGACGGCACCTCGTTCCCGTGGAACGACACCGCGCAGCTGGACTACCTGAACCCGAATGTTCGCGAGGCGGTGATCCGCACGATCCTCGACGTGGCGCGCCGCTCTCCGATCATCCGCTTCGACGCCGCGATGGTCCTGACCCGCAAGCACGTGCGCCGGCTCTGGTATCCGGAGCCGGGCTCCGGCGGCGCCATCCCGTCGCGCGCGGAGCACGCGATGCCCACCGCCGAGTTCAACCGACGCATGCCCGCGGAGTTCTGGCGCGAGGTCGTGGACCGGGTGGCCGCGGAGGCGCCCGGCACGCTTCTCCTCGCGGAGGCGTTCTGGCTCCTCGAGGGCTACTTCGTGCGCACGCTGGGCATGCACCGCGTCTACAACTCGGCGTTCATGCACATGCTCCGCGACGAGGACAACGCGGGCTATCGCAAGGTCATGCGCGACACGCTTGAATTCGACCCGGGCGTCCTGGGCCGGTTCGTGAACTTCCTCACGAACCCGGACGAGAAGCCCGCCGCCGATCAGCTCGGCACCGGTGACAAGGCCTTCTCCGCCGCGACGCTCCTGGCGACGCTGCCGGGCCTGCCGATGCTTGGGCACGGCCAGGTCGAGGGCTGGCGCGAGCGGTACGGCCACGAGTTCCGGCGCGCCCGCTGGGACGAGCCCGTTGACCAGGGCCACGCAGACCACTTCGAGCGGACCGTCGTGCCGCTGCTCCGGCGCCGCGCCGCGTTCTCCGGTACGGACCAATTCCACCTGTACGACGCGCTCGACGACGGCGGCGGCGTGGTCGAGGATGTCTACGCGTTCTCGAATGCCGCAGGCACCGATCGCAACCTCGTCCTGGTCCACCATCGCCATGCCGAGACGACCGTGCGCATCGACCACGCGATCGCCGCCGCCCCACCCGGTGGCGGCCCGGGCCGGACCAGCATCCGTCTCGCCGATGCGCTGGAGATCCCTGGCGACGACTCGACCTTGATCCGCCTCCACGACCCGCGCACCGGCTGGGAGCTCAAGCGCACCGCCGGCGAGCTCCGCCGCGAAGGCCTTCGGGTCACGCTTGGCCCCTACGAGGCGCGCGTCCTGTCCGTGGTGCTCGAAGTGCCGATCCCCGGGCCAGCCGCCCAGCCCACGGCGGCACCCGCGCGGGCAACGACGACGCGGGTCCGTATGACGCGGGCCGGTACGACACGGGTCGGCTCGACGAGGGCCGCCACAACCCGACGAGGCCGTCCCGCAATCCGTCGACCGGCCGCTCCGCCTGAGAAGCCACCGACCACGAAGGCGAGCCGCGCGAAGCGGGCCCAACAGCCGCCGCCGAAGCCGCCGAAGCCGCCGAAGCCGCCGAAGCCGCCGAAGCCGCCGAAGCCGGCAGGATGATCGTGGCCACGTACGAGCTTGACGAGGTAGGGCCCTGCAAACCCGGGTTCAGGCGCGGCGCAACCCGTTTGGTGCAGTCACCTCGTCGATCCTGCTCATGACCGTGCACATTTCGACCACCTGACCCCATTCCGGACGCCCAGTCAGGTTCAACCTCGTCGAGTTGGTACATGGCTGTCTACATCGGGCAGCCGGCTGCGGGCGCAGCGGACGAACCTCGTCGAGTTGGTGCATGGCCAGGAACATTCGGCGCCGGGCGGCGCGCCGTTGGCCAGGGCACGGCGCCCACCGCCGATCATCCCCGGCCGGAGACCCGGAGGAACCTAGGTGGAAACCGCGCTCCGCAGGCCGACGACGTTCAACGGCGCGATCGGGCGGCTGAAGCCCTTCAGCTGGATGTCGCCCACCTCCTCCACGTCCACGAGCGCCTCCACCTCGGCGTAGGACCGGGGGCTGAGGAGAATCTGGTTGGCGCCGGCCGCCGAGCTGAGCCGTGCGGCCGTGATCACGGAGAAGCCAACCATCCCGTAGTCATAGCGGCCCTCGAAGCCGATCCGGCCCAAGGTCGCGTACCCGGTCGCGATACCGATGCCGAATCCCAGCGTGTTGCCGCGCTTCGCCCACTCGGCGGACAGCTCGCCGAATCGGTCACGCATCGCGATGGACATCCGGACTGCTCGCTCGACGTGGTCCTCCTGGAGCACCGGATCGTTGAAGAACACCATCATCCCGTCGCCGGCAAAGTGCTCCAGCGTCCCGCCGTGCTCCATGATCAGCTCGCCCATCGCCTTGTGGTACTCGCGCAGGATGCCGAGCACCTCCTCCGGCTCGGCCGTCTCGCTGAACGACGTGAAGCCGCGCAGGTCCGCGAAGAGCGAAGTCGCGACGCGCCGGTGGCCGGCCAGCAGCTGGACCCCCTCCGGGCTTGAGACGAGCGCCGCAACCTGCGGTGACAGGAACCGGCTGAGCTCGTCCTTCTGGTGTTCGATCGTCCGCAGGAGCTCGGCCTGGCGCGCCGCCGACTCGATCTCCAGGTCATGCAGCCGCTTGCCGGCCAGCGAGGCATGGATTCGCGCGCCGAGGATCGCCGGGTCAAACGGTTTCGGCAGGTAGTCGGTCGCGCCCAGCTCGATGCATCGGATGACGCTTGCCAGCTCCTCCACGCTCGAGATCATGATCACCGGCAGATGGCGCAGGGCCTCGTCCGCCTTGATTGCAGCAAGGGTCTCGTAGCCATCCATGACCGGCATCTCGATGTCGAGCAGGACGACGGCGACGTC
>JANLSG010000112.1:0-11253 GCA_031362295.1 Chloroflexota bacterium | reverse complement strand
GTCACGAACTGGCGGGCCTGCGCCCGGGAGGACGCGAAGCCGAGCCGGAAGACGACGTTGTCGAGACGGGTCTCGAGCGACTGGAGGAGTGCCTCGCCGGTCACGCCGACGTGGGTCTCCGCCTCGCGGAAGTAGTTGCGGAACTGGCGCTCCAGGACGCCGTAGACGCGGCGCACCTTCTGCTTCTCGCGCAGCTGGATCCCGTACTCGCCCATCTTGCGGCGGCGGACGCCGTGCTGACCGGGCGGCGTAGGCCGGCGCTCGAAGGAGCACTTCTTGGTGTAGCAGCGGGTGCCCTTCAGGAAGAGCTTGCCACCCTCGCGGCGGCACAGGCGGCAGACGGATTCTGTGTATCGGGCCATCGGATCAGACCCTGCGCCGCTTGGGCGGGCGGCAGCCGTTGTGCGGGATCGGCGTGACGTCGGTGATGGCGCTGACCTCCAGCCCGGCGGACTGCAGCGAGCGGATGGCCTGCTCGCGACCCGCGCCCGGACCCTTGACGAAGACCTCGACCTGGCGCATGCCGTGCTCCATCGCCTTGCGCGCGGCCACTTCGGCCGAGAGCGCGGCGGCGTACGGCGTGCTCTTGCGCGAGCCCTTGAACCCGGCCACTCCGGCCGAGCCCCAGCTCACGACGGCACCGTTGAGATCGGTGATCGTGATGATCGTGTTGTTGAACGACGCCTGGACGTGCGCGTGCCCCTGGGGCACGTTCTTCTTCTCGCGGCGTCGCTGCTTGACCGCCTTCTTGCGTTCAGCCATGTGCGTTCAATCCCGCCTTACTTCGTGGCCTTGCGCCGAGCGCCAACCGTGCGCTTCGGGCCGCGCCGCTGGCGCGCGTTGGTCTTGGTTCGCTGACCGCGCACGGGCAGGTTCCGTCGATGACGGAGGCCGCGATACGAGCCGATCTCCTGGAGTCGCTTGACGTTGAGTGCCACCTCGCGCCGCAGGTCGCCCTCGACCTTGTAGCGACGGTCGATGACCTCGCGCAGCCGGTTGACCTGGTCCTCGGTCAGGTCGCGGACGCGCGTGTCGCCGTTGACGCTGGTCTGGACGAGGATCTTCTGGGCAGTCGGCAGGCCGATGCCAAAGATGTAGGTCAGCGCGATCTCCACCCGCTTCTCGCGGGGAATATCGATGCCGGCGATGCGTGCCATCGTTCTGCTGCTACCCCTGCCGCTGCTTGTGCTTCGGGTTGGTGCAGATGCACATCACGACGCCGTGGCGACGCACGATCTTGCAGTTATCGCACCGGGTCTTGATTGATGCCTTGACTTTCAACGCTTCCTCGTCGTTTGCGACCGTCCGCGTTGGACGGCGATTACTTCAGGGGGGAGGGGGTCCGGCCGCGCGTCAGGTCGTAGGGCGAAAGCTCTACTCGCACGCGGTCGCCGGGCAGGATCCGGATGAAGTTCATCCGAAGCTTTCCGGAGATATGCGCCAGCACCCTGTGCCCGTTCTCCAGCTCTACGGCGAACATGGTGTTGGGCAATGGTTCGACAACCGTGCCTTCCACTTCGATCGCATCTCGTTTCGCCACGGGCGGTGCTGGGTCCCTTTCTCACACGGAATGCCGGCCCGCGGGGGCCGACACACGAAAGCGCAGTCTATCAGAGGTTGGTTGATCGTGGCAACGACGGGGAGGTCGCAATCAGGCGCCCGGCCGATCCACGACCGAACGAACCGCGTGCGCGGTGGTCGCGCTGCTGAATCCCTTCAGGTCGAGGTCGGGAATGGTATCGGACTCGATCGAGTCCTCGACGACCGCCATGACCCGCTGGCTGATCAGGATCTGGCCGGCGCGCGCGGCTGATGACAGGCGGGACGCCAGAATCACGCAGGTTCCCACGGCGCCGTAGTCATATCGGCCCTGGAAGCCGATCCGGCCGATCGTCGCGTAACCTGCGGCGATCCCGATGCCCAGGCCCAGCTCGTAGCCCCGCTTGCTCCACGCTGCCGCGAGGCCGGCAAACTGCTCGCGCATCGCGCTGGCGGTCCGGACCGCGGCGAGCTGGTGATCGTCGATGAGTGTCGGATCGTTGAAGAAGACCATCAGCCCGTCCCCGGCGAAGTGCTCCAAGGTCCCGCCATTCGCCACGGCAAGCTCACCCACGGTCGTGTGGTACTGGCGCAGCACGCCCAGGACCTCTTCGGGATCGGCCTTCTCGGCGAAGGCGGTGAAGCCGCGCATGTCCGCGAAGAGCGCGGTGATCTCTCGACGGTGGCCCGCGAGGAGTTGTTCGCCCTCGGCTGTCGACAGCAGCACAGCTGCCTGCGGCGCATACCTCGCCAGCTCCGTTCGCTGGCGCTCGATGGTCTCGAGGAGTCGCGCCAGATTGATGGCGACCGCGGCCTGGTCGGCGAAGTGCTGGACGAGATCGAGCTCCGCGACCGAGAAGGGGCGCACCTCGTTCCGTGCCGCGGCGATGACCCCGATGATCTCGCCCTCGGAACGGATCGGGACGCCCAGGTCCGTCCGGATCTCGCCGGCGTGCCGAACGGCGGATTGGACCGTGCCCGTGCTCAGCTCGGGATCTGCGAGCACGTCTTCGATGTGGACGACCCGGGCCTCGAGCAGGGCTCGTCCGACCACCGACTCGCGATCGGGGGTGAAGACGACGCTCCGAGCGAGCTTCTCGAACTCCGGCGAGAAGCCCGTGAACGCGCGCATTCGGTAGGCACCACCATCGCGGACCGCGATGTCCGCGGAGTCTGCGTCGCACAGGCGTGCAGCCTCCTCGACGACCGTCTGCAGGACCTCCTCCAGCTCGAAGCGGGATCGCGCGATCGAGGCGATGGTGCGTCCGAGCGCCGCAAGGGCGGCGGCTTCGTCTCGTCCTTCCGGGCGGATCGGACGGTCTGTCATCTGCGTCAGACCTGGGTCAGGATCTGGGGGCCATCGTCGGTTATGGCAATGGTGTGTTCGAAGTGGGCAGCCAGGGCGTCGTCGGCGGTTGCCACGGTCCAGCCGTCGACCTCCACGTAGACGTCGCCGTCGCCCAGCGTGAACATCGGCTCGATCGCCAGGCAGATGCCGGGCTGCAGCTCGGCGCCGCGCGAGCCCGTGCGGTAGTTCGGGACCTGCGGGTCCTGGTGCATCTCCGTGCCGATGCCGTGGCCCACGAACGGGCGGACGATGCCGTAGCCGCCGGCCTTGCCGACGTCCTCGATGGCGGCAGAGATGTCACCGACGCGCGCACCAACGCGCGCCGCGGCGATGCCGGCCATGATCGCCAGCCGGGTTGCATCCACCAGCGCCTGCGCTTCGGGAGAGACCTCGCCGACCACGAACGTGCGGGCGCCGTCGCCGTGCCAGCCGTCGAGGATCGCGCCGACGTCGACGGAGACGAGCGACCCGGAACGGATGGCTCGATCACCCGGGATCCCGTGGACCACCTCGGAATCGATGGAGATGCAGGTGCTGGCCGGGAACGCCTTCGGGCCCTTGCCGTAGCGGCCGCCCCCGAGGTAGCCCTTGAACGACGGGATGGCGCCGGCGGCGCGGATGTGGCGCTCGGCGAGCGCATCGAGGTGGCCCGTCGTGACGCCCGGTTTGAGCTCCGACTCGATGAGCGCCAGCACCTCGGCGACGATTCGCCCGGCCTGCCGCATCTTGTCGATCTCGCGGGCCGACTTCCTCGTGATCACCCTGCCGAGTTGGCCGGTCGGCCGAGCGCCTCGATCAGGGACGCCGCGACATCCTCGATCGCGCGGAGCCCGTCCACGGGGGTGAGGATGCCCCGGGCGCGGTAGTAGTCGGCGACGTCGTGCAGCGGCCCGAGCTGCTGCTCCATGCGCGCGCGGACGGTTGCTTCGGCATCGTCCGCCCGATGGACGAGCTCGGACCCATCGAAGTCGCACACGCCCCACACGCGCGGCGGCTTGAACCACTCGTTGTAGACGTGGCCCCCTGCCTTGCAGATGAGGCGGCCCGCGAAGCGGCCGATCAGATCCTCGATCGGGACCTCGATGAGCAGCGCTCGGTCGACGGGCCGACCAGACTCGTTGAGGGCCGCGTCAAGCGCCTCGGCCTGTGGCCGTGTGCGGGGAAAGCCATCGAGGATGGCACCCATGGCCGCATCGTCGCGGTCAAGCCGGGCGAGGAAGAGGCGGGCCATCAGGTCGTCCGGGACGAGGTCTCCCGATCGCATGATCGCGTCGACCTCGCGCCCGATGTCGCTGCCGCTGGCGACCTCGCCACGCAGCAGGTCGCCGGATGCGAGCACGGGAACGCCGAGGCTCGCGGCGAGGAGTGGCGCCTGGGTGCCTTTTCCGGCTCCGGGTGCGCCAAGCAGGATCGCGACAGTCATCGCGCGGCTGCCGTTTCGCCGGCATGGGCCGTCACCGACGGCGTGACCATTACCTGATGAAGCCTTCGTAGTTGCGCATCATCAGTTGGGCTTCGATCTGCTTCATGGTCTCGACGACGACCGAGACGACGATCAGGAGGCCCGTGCCGCCGATCGCGAGACCGGACAGGTTGCTGTCGAGGACGCCGGCGAGCACCGGCGCGACGGCAACGGTTCCAAGGAAGAGCGCGCCGGCCAAGGTGATGCGGCTCACCACGCGGGCGAGGTACTCCTGGGTCGGGCGGCCAGGTCGGATGCCCGGGATGAAGCCGCCGTTCTTCCGCAGCTGCTCCGCGGTTTCGTCCGGTTTGAACGTGAACGCGGTGTAGAAGTACGTGAATCCGACGGTCAGCAGGAAGTAGATGATCGAGTACTGGATCGACGTCGGCGACAGGAAGCTGCCGATCGCGAGGGCAACATTGCGCACGCCTTCCACCTCCGAGAAGGAGAAGTAGGCGGCGAGCTGGCCGGGGAAGGCCAGGATGCTGATGGCGAAGATGATCGGGATGACGCCGGCCAGGTTGACCCGCAGCGGCAGGAACGTCTGGCCGCCCTGGTACATCCGCCGTCCGCGAACGCGGCTGGCGTACTGGATCGGGATGCGGCGCTGGCCTTCCTGGATGTAGATGATCACCGCGACCGCGACGATCGCGAGGATGGCGAACAGGATGATGTCGCGCGGCGAGGGCGCATTGAGGGCGGCGATGACGCCGGCAGGAGCGCGGCTCACGATGCCGGCGAAGATGATGAAGCTGATTCCGTTGCCGATGCCCTTCTCCGTGATCAGCTCACCCAGCCACATCAGCACGACCGCTCCGGCGACCAGCGTGAACATCTGGACCCAGCTCATCGCGTTGCCGAGGCCGAAGCCACCGATGATCACGTCCTGGGCGCTCAGCGCGGACAGGATGCCGAACGCCTGGAGGAGGGCCATCGGGACGGTGAGGTAGCGGGTGTACTGATTGATGCGCTGCCGCCCGTACTCGCCCTCGCGACTCAGCGCCTGGAGGGACGGGATCACGCCCGTCATCAGCTGCATGATGATCGAGGCGTTGATGTACGGGTTCATCGCGAGCCCGACGATCGACAGCTGCGACAGGCCACCGCCTGCGAACAGGTCGATGATCCCGAACGCCGTGTTCTCCTTGAAGAACTCCGCGAGGGCCGTCCGGTCGATGCCGGGGAGCGGCACCTGGGCGAGCAGCCGGTAGACGACCAGGATCCCGAGGACGAACAGGATCCGGCGCCGGATGTCCGGCGCGCGGAAGGCGTTCAGCAGCGATTCGAACACGGTCTGACTACGCGTCCGTCTTCGGCTTCGTCGTCTTGGCCTTGGGGGCGGTTGCCTTCGCCGCTGCCTTGGCGGGCTTCGCGGCGGGCTTCGCGACAGCCTTGGCAGCCGGCTTCGCGGCGGGCGCGTCGACAGTGGTGTCGGCGGTCCCGGCCTTGGCCTTGGGCGCCTTGGCGGTGCGCGCCGGCTTGGCGGCTTCAGCCTCGGGGGCGTCCTCGGTCTCGGCGATTGCCTCGGCCTTCGACTCGGCCGGTGCGGCCTCGGCGACGTCGTCCTCGAGCTTGAGGGCGGGGCGCTTGGCGTCGGGCACCTCGAGCACGGACACGGTCCCACCGGCCGCCTCGATCTTGGCTCGCGCGGACGCGCTGAACGCGTCCGCGACCACGAACAGGGCCGTCGAGAGATCGCCACCGCCACCGAGGACCTTCATCGGGCGGTCGAGCCGCCGGACGAGGCCTGCGGCGCGCAGGATCTCCTGGTTGACCGTGATGGGTGCGGCGCCCTTCTTGTGGGCCTTCGCGCCCGGCATCTCGCCCGCCTCGAGCTCACCGAGCTCCACGAGTTGCGCGATGTCACCGAGGTTCACGACCTCGTACTGGATCTTGAACAGGTTCTTGAAGCCGCGGAGCTTCGGGATGCGCTGATGGAGCGGCGTCTGGCCGCCCTCGAACCACGCGGGAATCTTCCCGCCGGCCCGCGCCTTCTGGCCCTTGGTACCGCGACCCGCGGTCTTGCCCTGGCCCGCGGCGATACCGCGTCCAACGCGGCGCTTCGCCTTCCGAGAGCCCGGCGCGGGATGCAGGTCGTGGAGCTTCATGCCTTCTCCTTGGCGGCCTCGCCGGCCGTCTCCTCCACGCGCACGAGGAACCGGACCTGGCGGACCATGCCCCGGGTCGCGTCGTTCGCGGGAACCTGAACCGAGGAGCCGATGCCGTGCAGCCCGAGCGCCTTGAGGGTCGCGCGGTTGCGGGCGATGTGGCTGATCGAGCTTTTGATCTGGGTGACGTGGAGCTTACCGGCCATTTGCGGCTCCCGCGTCCGGCTGTCCGGCGATGTGCAGGCGCACCGGCACGCCGCGGCGGGCGCTGAGCTCCGCTGCGGAGTGGAGGCTGCGCAGGCCCTCGAGCGTGGCCCGGGTCACGTTGACCGGGTTGGTGGAGCCATACACCTTCGACAGGATGTCGCGGATGCCGGCCGCCTCGACGACCGCGCGCACGGAGCCGCCGGCGATGACGCCGGTGCCCTGGCTGGCGGGCTTCAGGAGGACGTTGCTGGCAGAGAAGACGGTGCGCACCTCGTGCGGGATCGTCGTCCCGACCATCGGGATCTTGATGATGTTCTTCTTCGCGTCCTCGACGCCCTTGCGGATCGCCTCGGGCACCTCGCCGGCCTTGCCCAGCCCGACGCCGACGTGGCCCGCGCCGTCGCCGACGACGATGACCGCGCTGAAGCTGAAGCGACGGCCGCCCTTGACGACCTTCGCGACGCGATTGATCTGGACGACACGCTCCTCGAGCGTGAGCTTGTTGGCGTCAATTCGTGGCACGTGTGCTCCTCAGAAGTCCAGGCCGGCTTCGCGTGCCGCCTCGGCGAGTGACTTGACTCGTCCGTGGTACCGGAACCCGGCCCGATCGAACACGACCCGGCCCACGCCGGCTGCCCGTGCCCGCTCGGCGACGATCCGGCCAACGGCGGAGGCCTCCGCGGACTTCGTGCCCTTGGCCGACCTGAGGTCGGGCTCGAGCGACGAGGCCGCGGCGAGCGTCCGTCCGGACGAATCGTCGATGACCTGGGCGTAGATGTGGTTGAGGCTGCGGAACACGGCCAGTCGCGGGCGCTCGGTGTCGCCCGCCACCCGGAGGCGGAGGCGATCGTGGCGCTTCTGGCGGGCGGCCCCGCGGCTGATCTGTGCGGTCATGCGGTACTTCCTCGGACTCCTCGGCGGGTTACTTCTTGCCGCCGATCTTGCCGGCCTTGCCGGCCTTGCGGCGGATCTTCTCGCCCGCGTAGCGGACGCCCTTGCCCTTGTACGGCTCGGGCTTGCGGGTTGCGCGAACTCGTGCGGCGATCTCGCCGACGAGCTCCTTGTCGATGCCGAGCACGGCCAGCTTGGTCGGATTCTCGACCTCGAAGCTGATCCCCGCCGGCGGGTCGATCTCGATCGGGTGGCTGTACCCCAGGTTGAGCTGGAGCTTGCGACCCACGAGCGCGGCACGATAGCCGACGCCGGTGATCTCGAGCGCCTTGCGGTAGCCGTCGGTGACGCCGACGACCATGTTGTTGACGAGGGTGCGGGTCAGCCCGTGGAGCTGCTTGTGCGTCTTCGCCTCCGATGGGCGCGTGACGACGATCGAGTCACCGTCGCGCGCGACGGTCATCTCGGCGTGGAGCTCGCGGGAGAGGCTGCCCTTCGGCCCCTTGACCGTGACGTTCCGGCCGTCGATCGACACGTCGACCCCGGCGGGAACGGCAATGGGCAGGCGTCCGATTCGTGACATCTTCGGCTACCAGACGTACGCGAGGACTTCGCCGCCGAGCTGGGCCTTGCGGGCCTGCGCGCCGGTCATGATGCCCTGGCTCGTGCTGACGATGACGATGCCGAGGCCGCCCAGGACGCGCGGGATGTCCGTCTTGGCGGCGTACACCCGGAGGCCGGGCTTGCTCACGCGCTTCAGCCCGGACACGACCGGCACCTTGCCGTCGACGTAGCGCAGCGTGAGCCGCAGCACGTGACCGGGGCCTGCCTGCTCCTCCGCGAACCCGGCGATGAAGCCTTCGCTTTGGAGGATCTTGGCGATCTCGCGCTTGGTCCGCGACGCGGGCACCAGCACCTCGGTGTGCCGGGCGCGCGACGCGTTGCGCACGCGGGTGAGCATGTCTGCGATCGGATCGGAGATGTTCATGGGACCTACCAGCTCGACTTGGTGACGCCCGGCAACTCACCCACGAGGGCTCGCTCCCGGAAGCAGATTCGGCACAGGTTGAAACGGCGCATGAACGCACGCGGCCGGCCGCAGACAACGCATCGGTGGTATCCCCGGACGCCGAACTTCGGCGTCCGCTTTGCCTTGGCGATCATCGATTTCTTGGCCATGGTCTCCCCTACCCAGCGAAGGGCATGCCGAGGAGTTCGAGCAAGCGCTTCGACTCCTCGTCGGACTTCGCCGTCGTCACGATGCTGACCTCCAGCCCACGGAGACGGTCGACCTTGTCGTAGTCGATCTCCGGGAACGCGATCTGCTCGCGCATCCCGAGGGTGTAGTTGCCCCGGCCGTCGAACGACTTGCTCGGGATCCCGCGGAAGTCGCGGATGCGGGGCAGGGTGAGCAGCGTGAGCCGCTCCAGGAAGTCCCACATGCGCTGGCCCCGAAGGGTCACCTTGAGCCCGATCGGGTTGCCCGTCCGCACGCGGAACTGGGCGATCGAGCGTTTGGCCTTCATCACGATCGGCTTCTGGCCGGTGATCATCACCAGGTCGCTGGATGCGGCATCGATCGCCTTCGCGTTCGACAGCGCCTCGCCGAGACCCACGTTGACGACGATCTTCTCGAGCTTGGGAACCTGGTTGGGGTTCGCGTACTCGAACTGCTTGACGAGCGCCGGGACGACCTCGCTGGCGTACCGGATCCGCAGGCCCTTGGGGCCTTCGATCACCGGCTTGCTCGACTGCGCGGGCGTCGGGGCGGCCTCCGGTTCGGCAGTCGCGGCAGCCTTGCGATCCTCGTCGGCGGCCTTGCCCTTGCGCGCGGGTTTGGCTGCCGCCTTCGGGGCGCCCTCGGCCTCGGCCGCCACGGGGGCGTCCGCGGTCGCCATCGGCACTTCGACCGTCGGCTCGTCGGCCGTGGGCCCTTCGGTTGGCATCTGCTCCTCGGTCACGATCGGATCGGTCATGCCGTCACCTCGATCGCCTTGCCGCAGTGCGTACAGACGCGGACGCGGCGGCCATCCTCGAGGACGGTGTGGCGCACGCGGGTGGGCTCCTTGCAGCTGGGGCAGACGAGCATCACCTTCGACACGTCGAGCGGCTGCGCGAGGTCCAGGATGCCGCCCTGCTGGATCTTGGGCGTCCGGTCCGTGCGACCCTGGGTCTGGCGCGGCTTGGTGTGGCGCTTGGCGATGTTGAGCCCCTCGACCACGACCGAGATCGGGCGCGACGAGGCGGGCTTCCAGAAGCCGCTGCGGACCTTCTGGTGCCTGCCCGAACCGCTCGGGGTCACGCGCTCGCGGGCGGCGGGGTTGGTGAGCACGCGGTCGACCACGCCCTGCTTGCCGGCGTCCTTGCCGGACAGGACCACGACGGTGTCGCCCTTGCGGATCTCGGGCACGCGCGTCCTTCGGAGGGCCATCACAGCACCTCCGGGGCGAGCGAGACGATCTTCATGTAGTTGCGGTCGCGGAGCTCACGCGCGACGGGCCCGAAGATGCGGGTTCCGCGCGGATTGCCCTGGTTGTTGATCAGCACGGCGGCGTTCTCGTCAAATCTGATGTAGCTACCATCGGGGCGGCCGTATTCCTTGGCCGTCCGCACGATGACCGCGCGGACCACGTCGCCCTTCTTGACGGCGGCGTTCGGGATGGCCGTCTTGACGCTGGCGATGATCACGTCGCCGATGCCGGCGGTGGTCTTCGTGGAGCGCCCCATCACGCGGATGCACTGGATGGTCCGTGCACCCGTGTTGTCGGCGACCTTGAGCCGGGTCTGGGATTGGATCACGCGTCGCCATCCTTGGCGGCGTCATCTTCGGCGTCGTGCTTCCGGCCCGGGTGGGCGGCGGAGTGGATTGCCTCGGAGACGGCCTCCTCGTCGCGGATGAGCTCGGCTGGGCCGCCGTGATCGCCGGCGCGCGCCACGACCTCGATGAGGCGCCAGCGCTTCGTCGCGGACAGCGGGCGCGATTCCTCGATGAGGACCGTGTCGCCGACGTGGGCGTCGTTGGTCTCGTCGTGTGCCTTGAACCGCGTGGTCAGGCGGATGACGCGCTTGTACAGGCGGTGGCGGGTGAGCCGCTCCACGGACACGACGATCGTCTTGTCCATCTTGTCGCTCACCACGCGCCCGACCTTGGTCTTGCGCTTGCCCTGCACGTCGGCAGGTCCTTCGGTCATGGCCATCGTCTACGCGCCCTTTCCAGTGCTCGCCGCGACGCGACCGGTCCCGCGTTCGCGCTGGACGGTGAGGATGCGGGCGATGGTTCGACGGGTTTGGGGGATGCTGCTGGTGTCATTGAGCTGCCGCGTGGAGAGCGCGAAGCGCGCGCTCCAGAGGTCCTGCTTGGCCTGCTGGAGGGCGTCGGTGAGCTCCTTGTCGGACATCTCGCGGACCTTGGCGATGTCGGTCATCGCTCGCCTCCCTCGACGGCGCCTTCGCGGACCACGACGCGGGTCTGGACCGGCAGCTTGTGGCTGGCGAGGCGCATGGCCTCGGTCGCCTCGTCATGTGGCACGCCGGCCATCTCGAACAGGATCCGGCCCGGCTTGACGACCGCGACCCAATGGTCGGGCGCGCCCTTGCCGGAGCCCATGCGCGTCTCGGCCGGCTTCTTGGTGACCGGCTT
Organism: Chloroflexota bacterium; assembly: GCA_031362295.1. Taxonomy (GTDB): domain Bacteria; phylum Chloroflexota; class Limnocylindria; order Limnocylindrales; family CSP1-4; genus UBA5189. Next base: position 58 of record JANLSG010000112.1, on the reverse strand, counting down.
GTCCGGGAAGATCCGGATCCAGATCTTGCCGCCGCGCTTGACCGAGCGGGTCATGGCG
>JANLSG010000110.1:0-7563 GCA_031362295.1 Chloroflexota bacterium | reverse complement strand
GGAGGCGCGGGTGGAGATCCGCAATCTCCGGCGCGACGCGGCCGATCACCTCAAGAAGCTCGAGCGCGAGGGCGAGGTCGGGACCGACGAGAGCCACAAGCTGCTGGAGACGCTGCAGAAGACGACCGATCGCCAGATCGCCGAAGTCGAGCGCGTCGGCGCGGCGAAGGAGCAGGAGGTCCTCGAGGTCTAGTGGCGCGTGCGCCGCTGATCCGTCCGACCGACGCTCCACCACGCGCCCACGAGGACGCCGCCCCGGCACCGGTGGTGCGCCGACCGGCCGCCACGGGCGTGGCACGCGGCCAGCGCGCAGAGGCTCCGACGCACGTCGCGATCATCATGGATGGCAACCGTCGCTGGGCCCGCGCGCGCGGCGCCTCGGAGCTCGACGGCCACGCCGCCGGCGTCGAGGCAATCCGCGAGATCCTCCGCCACGCCGTGCGTCGCGGGATCCCGGTGCTGACCCTGTATGCATTCAGCCGCGAGAACTGGGCGCGCACGGACGACGAGGTCGTCGGGCTGTTCGGGCTGCTGGAGAGCGCGATTCGCAGCGAAACGGACGAGCTGCGAGCCCAGGGCGTGCAGGTCAGGCTCCTCGGCCGCCCGGACGAGCTGCCCGGCGCGACGCGCGAGTCCATCGACTCCGCGCTGGCCGCGACGGTCGGCGGCGACAAGCTCGTCCTGAACATCGCCTTCAACTACGCCGGCCGCACGGAGCTGGTGGACGCGGTCCGGCGCATCGTCCGCTCCGGGGTTGCCGCAGAAGCAATCGATGAGGCGGCCATCTCCGCCGCCCTGTACACCGGCGACCTCCCGGATCCGGACGTCGTGATTCGCACCGGTGGCGAGCAGCGGCTGTCCAACTTCCTGATCTGGCAGTCCGCGTACGCCGAGCTGATCACAACCGACACGCTCTGGCCGGACTTCGGGCCGGCGGACCTCGATCTCGCCCTGGCCGAGTACGCCAGTCGGACCCGTCGGTTCGGCCGCTGACCGGATGCTTCGAGATCGTGCCCGCAGCGCCGCGATCCTGGTGCCGCCGCTGCTCCTCGCGGTGTGGCTCGGTGGCCCGTGGATCCTCATCCTCGTCGGCGTGGTCGTGGCGCTCGCGGGCATGGAGGCGTTCAGGCTCCTGACCGCGGCCGGGCACGCCTCGTTGCCCCTCCTCGGAGTCGTGCTCGCCGTCATCGTCGCCCTCGGCGACTCGGTGAAGGAGCTGCCGGGCGGCTCGGGTCTGCTGCTCGCGGCCCTGGGAATCGTGCTCGTGGGCACCGGCGCGCTGACCCGCCTCGACCCGCGCGAGGGCCTAGCCATCTTCGTGACCACGACGTTCGGCGCAATCTACGTCGGCCTGCTCGGGTTCGTCGCCCGACTCGCTTCCACGGACGCGCACGTGGATCCCGCGTCGGTCCTTGGCTGGCTCGGGCCAAACCGTGCATGGATCCTGGCGCTGGTCCTCGTCGTCTGGGCCTTCGACACGTTCGCCTACTTCAGCGGGCGGCGCTTCGGGAGGCATCCGTTCATGGCCCACATCTCGCCATCGAAGACGCTGGAGGGCGTGATCGGCGGTCTCGTGGCGTCCGCCCTCATCGGGGCGGTCCTCGTGGCGGCGCTCGGGCGGCCGTGGCTGGCCGGGCTTGGGTTCGGGCTCGTCCTGGCGGCCGCCGCTCAGGCCGGCGATCTCGCGGAATCGATGCTCAAGCGGGCGGCCGGGGCGAAGGAATCGGGCACGCTGATTCCGGGCCACGGCGGCATGCTGGATCGCATCGACTCATTCCTGTTCGCCGCACCCGTCGCGTACTTCTATGTCAGCAGCATCCTCCACTGACCTCGGCGCGGGTCCACCGCGCGGCGTCGCCCTCCTCGGCTCGACCGGCTCGATCGGGCGCCAGGTGCTGGACGTCCTCGATGGCGACCCGGCCTTTCGCGTCATCGCCCTCGCCGCGGGCCGGAATGCCGAGCTCCTCGCAGAACAGGCGGCGCGTCACCGTCCGACTGCGACCGTCCTCAATGGCGGGAGCGACGCGCTGATCGAGCTCGCCACGCGCGAGGACGTCGACTTGGTCGTGGTCGGCACCGGCGGGATGGTGAGCCTGGGCCCCGTCCTCGCGGCGCTGCGCGCCGGCAAGATCGTCGCCACGGCCAACAAGGAGACCCTCGTCGCGGGCGGCCACCTCGTCATGCCGCTCGCGCGGGCGCTCGCCGGCGTCCACGCGGAGGCCGACCCGAGCAACCCGCTGGCGAGCCCGCTCGGTTGGCTGCGGCCCATCGACTCGGAGCATTCGGCCATCTGGCAGAGCCTGGTGGGGGAGCGCTTCGACCACATCGATCGCCTGATCCTCACCGCATCCGGTGGGCCGTTCCTCGACCTGCCCGCCGATGCTTTCGCCGCGATCACGCCGGAGCGGGCCCTCCGGCACCCCACCTGGAGCATGGGCGCCAAGATCACGATCGACTCCGCGACACTCGCCAACAAGGGCCTGGAGGTCATCGAGGCGCGCTGGCTCTACGATGTCGGGTACGAGCAGATCGACGTCGTGATCCATCCGCAGTCGGTCGTGCACTCCGCCGTCCAGTTCGTCGACGGCTCCCTCAAGGCACAGCTGGGCACGCCCGACATGCGACTCCCGATCCAATACGCGCTCACGTACCCGGACCGGCGGCCGTCGAAGGCCGCCGCGCCGGATCTCGTGGGCATCGGCCACCTGGACTTCCGCGCCCCCGACGAGGCGCGCTTCCCGGCGCTGCGCATCGCCCGCGAGGCGGGTCGCATGGGACCGTGGGCCACCGCTGCCCTCATCGCGGCGGATGACGTCGCGGTGTCGCGCTTCCTCGACGGCAGTCTCGACTTCCCCGGCATCCCGCGCCTCCTCGAGGACGCGGTGGCGAGATTCGGCACGAACGCCGGTCCGGATCCGGAGGTCGATGACCTGATTGGCCTCGACCGCGAAGTCCGCGGCGCATTCGCCGCGAACAGCGGCGCGGCCGGATCGGTGCCCAGCTGATGGAGGGCGTCCTGTTCGCGCTGCTCGCGTTCGTGCTGTTCATCATCGTGCTCGGGGGCCTCGTGCTGATCCACGAGATCGGGCACTACATCACCGCGCGACTGCTCAATGTCCGCGTCCTCGAGTTCGGTATCGGCTTCCCGCCCCGCGCGAAGGTGCTGCGGACGAAGGGCGAGACGCTGTGGACGCTCAACTGGCTGCCGATCGGCGGCTTCGTGCGGATGGACGGCGAGGACGGCGACGGCGCCGACGATCCGCGCGCCTTCTCGGCCAAGCCGCTGTGGGTGCGCCTGACGATCCTGGTCGCGGGCGTGGTCATGAACGTGGTCCTCGCCTTTGTGATCTTCTTCGCGATCGCCCTGCTGGCGAGTCCCGTGACGGGCGTCGCGGTGGGCCAGGTCGAGACCGGCTCACCGGCAGCAGCCGCGGGGCTCAAACCGGGCGACGAGATCTACGGCGTCGCGGGCGAGCGCTACGAGTTCTTCGGTCGCAACGTGATCGACGGGCTGCGCGAGCACGCCGGCCAGACGATCAGCCTCGACATCGTGCGGGCGGACGGCTCCCAGGCGACGCTCACCGCGACCCTGCGCCCTGCATCCGAGCTCAGCCCGACCCGCGGGGCACTGGGCATCAGCAACCCGACGCTCGTCTACTCGGGCGGCTACGTCGGCCATGACGTGGGCACGTCGCTCGGCATCGCCGCCGAGCAGCTGCCCCACTGGGGCGGCCTGATCCTCAAGGGCCTGGGCGATCTCGTCAGCGGCTTCGTCACGAACCCGACGGCGCCGCCGCAGGCGCAGGGGCCGTTCGGCATCGCGGTCTCGCTGGCGGACCTGTTTCTGAACGCGGGTCCGGTCCTGACCCTGTTCGTCGCCGGCATCCTGTCGATCAACCTCGCCGTCGTGAACATCCTGCCGTTCCCGCCGCTCGACGGCGGACGCATGGCGATGCTGATCATCAAGCGCCTGTTCGGGTCCAGGGTCAGCCTCCGGGCCGAGCGCCTCACCTACGCGGTCGGCTTCGTGTTCCTGATGGTGTTCATCCTCTGGATCTCCGGCTTCGACATCGCGCGGCTCGGCCAGACGCCATGACGCAGGCCCGGCGAACCACCGTGACGGTCAACGTCGGCGGGGTCCTCGTCGGCGGCGGGCAGCCGGTGGTTGTCCAGTCGATGACCAACACGGACACCGCCGACGCGGACGGGACCGCGATCCAGGTCGCGCGACTCGCCCACGCCGGCAGCGAGCTGGTCCGCGTGACCGTCAACAACGACGCGGCAGCCGCAGCCGTCCCGGACATGCTCCGGAAGCTGCGCGACCTCGGCGTCGGCGTCCCGGTGATCGGTGACTTCCACTACAACGGCCACCAGCTCCTGGTCGAGTACCCGGAGATGGCGAAGGGCCTCGCGAAGTACCGGATCAACCCCGGCAACGTGGGCGCGAAGCGGCACGACGAGAACTTCCAGACGATCGTGCGCGTCGCGATCGAGAACGGCGTGCCGGTTCGGATCGGCGTCAACTGGGGCTCGCTCGATCAGGCGCTCCTGACCCAGCTCATGGACGAGAACGCGAAGCTCGCGGCGCCGCGTGACAGCCGGGACGTGATGATCGAGGCCATGATCGAGTCCGCGATGCGCTCAGCGGAGCTGGCGGAGGAGACCGGGCTCGGGCACGACCGGATCATCCTGTCGGCAAAGGTCTCCAACGTCCGCGATGTCGTCGATGTCTACCGGATCCTGGCGACGCGCTCCGATTACCCGCTCCACGTCGGGCTGACGGAAGCCGGCCTGGGCATGAAGGGCATCGTCTCCTCCACCGCCGGCCTGTCGATCCTGCTGGAGGAGGGGATCGGGGACACGGTCCGCGTCTCGCTCACGCCCGCCCCGGGCGGGGACCGCGAGGAGGAGGTGCGGGTCGCGCAGCAGGTGCTCCAGTCCATGGGCCTGCGCTCGTTCCTGCCCCAGGTGAGTGCCTGTCCCGGCTGCGGCCGAACGACTTCCACCTTCTTCCAGGAGATGGCGGAGCGGATCCAGACGCACCTCCGGGATCAGATGCCGGCCTGGCAGGCGCGCTACCCGGGCGTCGAGTCGATGACCGTGGCGGTCATGGGCTGCGTCGTCAATGGCCCCGGCGAATCGAAGCACGCCGACATCGGAATCTCGCTCCCGGGCACCTTCGAGGAGCCGGTGGCGCCGGTGTTCATCGACGGCAGGCTGGACCGCACGCTCCGCGGCGATGGCCTTGTCGCCGAGTTCATCGGCATCCTGGAGGACTACGTCGAGCGGCGGTACGGCGGCAAGGTACTCGCCGCTTCGTAGGTACGCCCACGGCGACCCGCGCGACGGGCCGGTTGGCGAATTGCCGGGTGGGTAGCATCTGCGCGTGACGGGTACCCCGGCGCGACGCGGACGGGCAGGCTGGTGCCTGCTGCTCGTCGCGGCGCTTGTCGGCTGCGACCCTAGCCCCAGCCCGAGCTCGAGCCCGAGCGCCGCGACGCCCGCGCCGGGGTCCACGGCCGGCGTGAGCACGGCCCCCGAGAGCACCGCGGGGCCCGCTGGCACGCCGGTGGGCGATGTCCCGCTGCCGCCCGGCGCGCAGTACGCGCGTGGCGCGACGGCGATCCCGGGCGAGGCAGAGGCAGTCGTCACGCAATTCCTCACCCGCGCGTACTTCTTCGCGACGACCGACGGCCATCCCGAGGCGCTGTATCGCGAGAGCGTTCCCTGGCTTCGCGCGGTGATCGACGACGGTGCGGGCTACCACCCTCCGGCTGGTTCCTCGCTCGACGCTTCGTTCCGCGTCGTCGGGGCGGCGAGCAATGACGACGCCATGGTCGTGCTCGGCAGCTCGACGACGACCGATCACGCCCGCCCGACCGGCTTCGACCGCCTGCCGGAGAGCGTGATCTGGGTCAGCCGTGACGGCACCACCTTCGAGCGGATCGACCCGAACGAGCTACTCCCGGGCAGGACTGCGATCCGGCTTACCGAAGTCGTGGCGACGAGGTCCGGGTTCGTGGCCGTCGGCACGTCGTTGCCGGACGGGGCACTCCCCGCAAGCGGCGACATCGTCGTGCTCCGGTCACCCGACGGGGCGGCGTGGGACGAGGCGGCTCACCTCGGCGGCGAAGGCACACCCTTCGTTCGGCACCTGTTCGCCGATGGCGACCGCCTCGTCATCGACGCGACCGACCAGCGCTGCGACAGCGAGGGGACCAGCTATCCATCCGGGCTCCGGATCGGCGCGACCCTTGCCTGGTCAAGCGGTGACGGCGGCGGTACCTGGCAGCAGGTTGACCTCGCGGCCGCCGAGCCGGTCATCCATCAGCCCGCGCCGGTCGGCGCGTGCCCGACGAACCCGAACCTCGGCGACCTGAGCGCCATCGCCCAGCGCGCTGCCACGGAGGGCTCCATCGTCGGGCTCGCCGGCGGTGCGCTCATCGCCCGATCCCGCGACGGCACCAAACTCGGCGTCAGCGCCGACCTCGCCACCTGGATCCAGGTGGCGCTGCCGGAGGCGGTCCAGGTCGGCGCCGACGGCCGCAGGCCGTACGCGCAGGGCATCGTGTTCGAGTTTTCGGGCGCGCTGTCGCTCCTGGCGCTGGAGGATCGCGCGGATCTCGAGGGCCGGCCGAAGAGCGGTGGCTGCCAGGTCCGCTGGTGGCGCTCCCCGGACGGTGGCGTCACGTGGTCCACCGGACCGTTGGGCCGCCCGTTCAGCACATGCGCCGGCGCGACCTGGAGCTTCGACCAGCTCCTCGACGGCTCGGTCGTGCTGTTCGCCAACGCGATCATGGCGAACACGAACCGCGGCGAGGCGAGCTTCCGGACGGGCACGCCCGGAGCACTCATCCCATGGGCCACGTGCGTGCCCGGTCCGCAGGCCGACTGCGCATTCGCGACCATCGCCAACCCGACCAGTGAGGCGCCGGGCTGGCCGGGCATCAACCTGGCCGGCGCGACGATCACCCGCGCCGAGATCGACGGCGTGCAGATGCCCGAGGCGAATGCGTATGCCGCCTTGCTCTCGGGCAGCTTCTCCGGCGCCGACCTGCGCAAGGCGACGATGAGCTACGCCGTCCTCGAGGGTGACTTCGGCGGCGCAGACCTCCGCGACGCCTACCTGTTCCACGCCATCATCCACGCCGACCTCACCGGAGCGAACCTCGCCGGCGCGGAGCTGACGGGCGTCACCTTCGGCGACGGAGCCGTGTGTCCCGACGGGAAGCCCCCGACGAGCGGCGCCGCCGACGCGAAGACGGCCTGCCGGCTCTGATGCGTCGGTCCCAGCCGGTCGCGGTGCGGTAGGCTCAGCCCGAAAAGGAGGCCGTCATGCGCTGTCGCACCGCTCCACACGTCGCCTCGATCCTCGTGTTCGCCTTCTCCCTCGGTGTGATCGCCGTTGGCTGCGGCCCGTCCTCGACCGCGGCGCCCTCGATCAAGCCCGTTCCATCCGACCCGCCGATCACCCTGTCCGCGCCCGCAGAGGTCGCTGCCGGGGCGACGTTCCAGGTGGGCTGGACGGGTACCCAGACGACGGGCGACTTCTTCGTGATCGGG
>JANLSG010000108.1:0-9531 GCA_031362295.1 Chloroflexota bacterium | reverse complement strand
GGCGCCGATGTCGGCGGTCGCGCTGCGGTATTCCGCCGGCAGGCCGGGCGAATCGAACAGCGCGAGCGCCCGGTAGAGCAGGGACTGCTCGTAGGTGATGGCGCCGCCCGCGAGTGCCGCGGCAATCAACGTCTCGCTGGTTGGGCCGGCCGCTGGGGAATCCGTCGCACCTGCCGCCGGTGACTCGCCGGCGCCAGGGATCGAGGTGGCCGCCGGGCTGCTCGGGCTGGGCGATGGCGTCGTCTGGCAGCCGGCGATGATCGCCACGAGGGCACAGGCCACGAGGGCGGACGGTCGTGATCGCATTGAGCGCGGAGTATGCCCGGCGCAACGCGTCGCCGGTCATCATTCATGCATGACGCGACAGGCGGACCCGGCGCGACACGCGATGCCGGAGATCGATGCCGCCGCGCTCGAGGCGGCCCGGGCGGCTGACCGCGCCCTCGACGCGGCCAATGCGATCGGGTCGGAGCGGTGGACCCGCTACCTCGCGCCCATGCCGGAACGTCTCCGGGACGAATCACTCGGCGAACTTCGAGGAATTGCCCGGCGCGCGCGCTCGGCATTCGGACCCAAGGATTCGATCCGGGACGTCCTCCCGCCCGACGCCACCGAACCGCTGCTCGAGTCGATCGACAGGCTGATCAAAGCGATCGCCCGCCACGACATGCACCGCTAGCGCGCACGCGAGCGTCCGGCGCGGCGCCTACTTCCCGTGCTTGAACGGGTAGACGACCCAGTCGTCCGTGGCGACGACATAGTGGTCGGGAACGAGGTCGACCTTCGAGCGCGCCGGCTTGTAGTGCAGGACGGCGGTGGTTGGGCGACCACCCGCCAGCAGCAGGCGCTCGACGACGGCGGCGATCGTGGTGCCCGTATCCCAGACCTCATCGACGATCAGCACCCGGCGCCCGTGCACCAGCGGATCCGACGGGAATTGGAAGAACGTCGGATGCTCGGCGGTCTGGCCCGCGTCGTCGTAGTACGCGACCGCGGCGACGAGGATGTCCCGGAAGCCGAGTCGGTAAGCGAGCATGCCAGCGGGGACCAGACCGCCACGGGTGATGACGAGAACGACGTCGTACTCCCCGCCGACCTTCTCCGCCAGCGTGCCGACCATCGCGTCGAGGTCGTCCCAGGACACGATCGACTTCGATTGCTCTGCCACGATCAAGAGGCTAGCGGAGATCGATCCCCTCCAGGAGTCCGACCATCCCCGGGGCCGCTGCCCAGGCGCCGCGGAGTGGCGTGGTCGGGCAGAACCCATCCGGACAGGCGACGAAGGCGAGCATCGGGCGGCCGGCTCCGTCGATCGCGACATCGAGGAAGTCGACGATGGACTTGCAGCGGCCTGGGCCGCAATTGCCTCGGACGATCGGCGAGGTCGGAGCGTTCAGCACGGCCGAGGTGAACAGCGGCGCGTCGTCGAGGGCGTTCTCGGTCACGGTCAGCCATGCGTGCCAGGTGGCGTTGGCCCATCCGGGGAGATCCGGGCAGGGCTGGAATTGGCAGACACTGGAACCTGGATCCTGCTCGCCGCCCGGCGCATCAAGGCTGCCGACGTACCCGATCGCCACATTGCCCGGCCCGCCGACCTGCAGCGTGGCGATGTTCGCCTCCTTGATACCGGGCGCGGCGATGTTCATCGGCTCGCCCCAGGTCGCGCCCGCGTCCTTCGAGATCACCAGCCGCGGCAGTCGGTCGCTGGCCGTCCAGACGACGTAGACCGTGCCGTCACGGTCGACCGCGACGCCAGCCTCACCCTCGCCGTTCGTGGCGGGGCCGCCGGGCTCGAGTACCTGCCACGACTTCGCCTCATCGCGGCTCACCGCGACCTTGACGTGCTGGCAGCCGGCGGTCACGAGCCACAGCGAGCCGTCCGGACCGACGGCCGGGTGACCGAAGGATGAGTTGCAGCGCCCGTCGAATGCGAACGCCTCGACGATCGGGGAATCGAACGACAGCCCGCCGTTCGTCGACACCGCGCACAGGTGCCCTCGTCTTGCCTCGTCGTCCTGGAAGCAGAGGTACGCCAGGTTCGGGTAGCTATCCGTCTTGCTCGACACCGGCCGCGCCGTTATGACTCTGGGCCGGTCCTCCGGTGTGTCGGCGCATCGTCGGGCGGAGTCCTGCCAGGTCGCCCCGGCGTCGTCCGAGATCTTGGTGACCACGCAGAACTGCGTTGCGTCCAGCTCGCCCGGCACCTGGAGATGCGTGCTGAAGATGCGATTCGTGGTTGGGTCCACCCACAGGTAGGGATCGTGGGACTGCACGGTGCCCGGCTCGAGCACGACGGCCGCCACGCCGCTGACGGGGTCGATCACGGAGACCGTCGCGGTTCCGGCAGGCTGTCCCGACGGGCGGTCCCAGCCCTGGTAGACGATTCGCCCATCACCGAGGACGCCGATCGTCGGCTCGCCACCATCGACGCCGGCCTGGAAAAGTCGAATGGTCGGCGGGGTTCCCGCGAGCGTCGCGGGAATCTGGTTCGCCCGATGCGCGACGATCGCTGGTGGCACGACGATCGTCGCCAACGGCGAGGAGGCAGGTGTCGGCGATTTCGCGGGAGTAGGGACGCCTGCCGCAGGGCTGCCGGTCGGGGCCTGCGTCGCGACGGGTGGGGCGCAGCTCGCGAGGATGAGCGCGGCCGCAACCAGAGCCGTGCGCCATCCTGGATGGTGCTGGTCTCGCATGTGCGCCAGTATGGGCAAGGGCCCGCGCGATCGGCGACCCTCAGGCAGCGCGGCCGCGGCCGGTGCCAGCCCCCAGCTCCGCGGCGGTGAACGCCTCGCGGAGGAACTGCGATGGCGACCCCGGGTCGTAGACCAGGGTCAGCGAGCGGCGGGCACGCGTCCACGCCACGTAGGCGAGACGCCGCTCCTCCTCCATGGCTCGCTCCGGCTCGACGGCCTCCGCCACGGATCGGGCGCTCGGGAACCGGCCCTCGTCGAGGCCGATGACGGCGACGTGGTCGAACTCGAGTCCCTTGGTGCCGTGGGCGGTTGCGAGGAGGAGCGGCGCGTCGTCACGGCGCAGCTCGTCGAGAACGCGGCGCGTCGTCGCGATCGCGGCCTGGAGGTCGGTGAGGGTCGCGCACGCTGCCGCCCAGCCGATCAGCGCCGCCGCGACGGAGCGGCGTTCCAGCCGCGCATGCTCGGCCTCCTCCGAGTCGGCGTGGGCGCGCGCCCCGTCGATCGCACGCTCCGGGAGGCGTGACAACGCTCGAAGCGGCCCCGAAGCGTTGTCGTCCCGGCTCATCGCCTCGGCAAGGAGCTCGTCGACGATCGGCGACTCGATCGGTAGTCGCAGCTCAGCCGCCCGGAACGGCAGCGAGAGCCGGATGGCCGCCGCGACGACCGGGAGCAGCTCTCGATTCGTGCGCGCGAGGACGGCTCGGGTCGTGCCGTCGGGCGGCCACGAAGCGAGAACCGCTGCGGCGCGATCGATGTCGTCGGCCGCGGTTGGCGCAAGCACCAGGGAGCCGCTGGTGTTCGGGCCGGCTCGGATCACCTTCGCGAAGCGCTCGACGTTGTGCTCCACGAGCCGAACCGCGCGCGCCAGGACCGGCGCGGGGCATCGATAGTTGACCTCGAGATCGACGCGCATCAGGTTCGGCAGCGCCTCGTCCGCGAGCCCGAGCAGGCGCCGCACGTCGGCGAGGCGCCAGCCGTAGATCGACTGGTCGTTCCACCCATTCGACCCAGGATGGAGAGCTGGCGCGACACGCGCCTGATCCGGTCGGAGCACCGGAACTGGCAATGATTTTCCAGTTGGAGGGCCGGCAGGCAAGCGCCGCCGGTGATGCCAAGTTCGGATGCCGCGAGGAATGCTGACGCGAGTCACCCGCTCCTCTCGACGCTGCGGAATCGAGGGGTCTCGCGCTCGGGCCGGCCCGGGGTCAAACTGAAACCTTGAGATGCGTCGCGTGTCATTACGCTGACTGAGGTCAGCGTCGCTCGGCTCCCCGTCGACTAGGTCGAGTCCGCGAGCTCCCCGGAGAACGAAAGGCCGGAGGTCGCGGCCGACCCCGCAACGATGGCCTCCTTGGCGATCTCTGGGGGCAGGAGCTCACGACACAGCGTGATGTAGAGCCAGGCCTTGAACGCCTCAACCGACCAACCGCACTCGCGTGTGAAGGCCAGGTAAAGCTCGTGGCGATGAAGCCCAACGCACAGGTCGGCGGTGCGCTCGGCGCTTATGCCGCGGCGCAGCTCGCCCCGAGTGGCCATGAGCTCGGCCATCTGGGTCATGCCGGCCCGGCGTTCATCCACGATCCGCTGCCAAGCGGTCCGGACGTCCGGGTCGATCGCCGACGCCTCGACCAGGACTGGAAAGAGCGGCGCCGCACGCCGGTAGAGCTCGACGCCGTCATCGACGACGATGCCCAGCCGCCGCACTCCGTCAGGCGCATCCGTCGCAGCCTGGATCCAGGACCGCCCGGCGGAGGTGCGGGGGTCGCCACCCCACGCAAGGTGGGCGATGGTTTCGATCAGCAGATGGGGTTTCGTGTGGAACACGAAGTAGACGGTCTGCACGGCGACGCCGGCATCGGACGCGATCGTCTCCATGGTGCTTCCGGCATAGCCACGCGCGGAGAAACAGGAGGCTGCCGACGCGATGATCCTGATCCGGGTCGCGCTTGCTCGGTCGCGGCGTGTCAGCGGCTTGACGATTCGGGCCATGGCGGCACTATACTGGGAGCAGTCACTAGTGAGTGCCTCTAATCAAAGAACCCGCGATTGGGCCAGGAGGCTGTGACCGATGACCGCCAGGATCGAGAACACCCAGAACATCGCCCGGTCGCCGGAGGACGTCTTCGACTACTTGTCGGACCAGGGGAATGAGGTTCACTGGAACCCGGACTGTCTCTCCATGGAGCGACTGACGCCCGGACCGGTGGGCGTCGGCACCCGCTTTCGGGCGAAGTGGAAGCAGGGTCCTGTCGTTTACACCGAAGTGAAGGCCTACGACCGGCCCACACGCTGGACGTACGAGAACGGCGGGCCGATCAGCTGCGTCCTCACCGTGACCCTCGAGCCGATCGCGAACGGCGCGACGCGGCTCACTTCGGTTGGCGACTGGACGGCGCACGGCTGGATGCGATTGATGTTCCCGATCTTCATTCGGATGATGCGGAGCGCCGAGACACAGGTGATGGCCAATGCGAAGAAGGCGCTCGAGGGCGGAGCCGAGCGCGCCTCATAGGCGGCCTCGCGTCCGAATGTGCCGAGGGATCGCCGCAACTGCGCCGGGCGATAGCGACAACTGGGAGAGGAGGGAATCGATGGACAACCGTTCGCTTGCCGCCATCACGTGGTTCGTCGCTGCCGTCCTCGGGGTGGGGACGGCAGTCGCGTTTCGGGTCGACGTCTCATTGGTGGTCACCTTCGCACTCGGCGTCCTCGCCGCGGCCCTCGGCGTCGTGCTCCTTGCGCGACGCGGCGGCGACGTCCGTCCATGGGAAGCGTTTCTCGGGGCCATCTGGGTCGCGTCCTACGTGATCCTGACCCTCCTGCAGCTCAACGACCCCGACGCTCTCCTGACCGATGTCGCGCTGGTGCTCGTCGGGGGGGCAGGGCTGTTCCTTGCCCTCACCCGGCGGCGTACCTCGTAGACGCGGCCACAGTGGCGGGAGTGGGAGCATGAGCGCCGACGGCGTGACGGGTACCTTCCTCGTGCTTGCGTTCGGGGCGCTCATGGCCGGTGCGTCGATGTATTGGGCACGCGGGGGCCTGCGCGGTGACCCGCCGCCGAACCGCACCTACCACGTCACGGAGCGGAGCCTGCTCATCGCGGCCGTCGTCATGACGGCCATCGGGTTGGTCCTCCTCAGCGACCTCCTGCTTCCGACCGCGGGCGGGGCGCTCGCGCGCGCCGGGGCGGTCGGCTACGGCTTCGGGGGCGTGCTCGTGGTCACGGTCGAGGCATCCACGCTCGGCCCGGCCCTCGACCACGACCAGTCGGAGCAACTCTGGGCGTTAGCAGTTGTCTACGTCGTGATCGCGCTCCTGGCCCAGACCATGATCGGCGCCGCACTGCTCGTGGCCGGGCTGCTGCCGGCGTGGATCGGCTGGGCGACGGTGGGCTGGAACATCGGGTTGCTCGTCATCTACGGCGTCAAGCGAGGCGACAACTACATCCCCTTCGTCCACCACCTGATGCCATTCGTCATCGGCGTAGCGTTGCTCCTCGGTCTTCGTCCATGAGAAGCGGGAACACGGTCGGTGGCCCTCCCTTGGATCAACCGACTGGCGAGCCCAGCTCCTCCGTCGTGAACGCCTCGAGGAGGAACGGCGACGGCGCGCCCGGGTCGTAGACGAGGGTGAGGGAGCGGCGGGCGCGGGTCCAGGCGACGTAGGCGAGGCGGCGCTCCTCCTCGAGCGCGCGCTCTGGCTCGATCGCGTCGGCGATCGACCGGGCGCTCGGGAAGCGGCCGGCGTCGAGGCCGACGACCGCAACGTGATCGAATTCGAGGCCTTTCGTGCCGTGCGCGGTCGCCAGGGTGAGGGCGGCATCGTCGTGCCGCAGCGTCGCGAGTTGCGCCCTCGCGCCGGTGACCGCAGACGCGAGCGCCCCGAGGTCCCGGAATCCGGCGGCCCACCCGATCAGCGCGTCGGCAATCTCGACCTCGGTGAATGTGTCGTCGCCGCCGACGTCGTGCGACCCGCTCGCGCCGATGCCGCCCGGGCGAACCGCTTCCAGCCGCACGAGGATAGGGGTGCCCCTCGAGCCGGGCATCGTCGCGGCGTGTTCGAGCAAGCCGTCGACACGCGGTGATTCGACCGGCAGGACGAGGTCCGGTGCCCGGAACGCGATTCCAAGTCGGAGCGCCGCGACCGCGGCAGGCAGGAGCTCTCGGTTCGTCCGGGCGAGGATCGCCCGGGTCGAGCCGTCGTCCGGTGGCCAGGAGCGGAGCACCGCCTCGATCCGATCGATGTCGTCGGCGGCCGATCCGGCGAGCACCAGGCGACCCTCGGCCCCGGCACGCGCCCGGATGACCTTGGCGAACCGCTCGGTGTTGTGCTCGATCAGTCGAACGGATCGCTCGAGGACCGGCGCGGGGCAGCGGTAGTTCGTCTCCAGGTCGACGCGGGTGAGGCCGGGGAGTGCCTCCGCCGCGAGGCCGAGCAGGCGCCGCACGTCGGCCAGTCTCCAGCCGTAGATACTCTGGTCGTCATCGCCGACGAGGAAGATCCGGTTCGCCGGTGCCGCCAGGAGCAGCGCGAGCCGAAGCTGCGCCCGGTCCAGGTCCTGCGCCTCGTCGACGAGGAGGTGCTGGCACCGGTCGCGCCAGGTTGCGAGCACCGCGGCGTTCCCTTCGAGCAGCCGCAGCGCCCGTGCGACGAGGTCGTCGAAGTCGAGCCCCCCGCGGCGCCGGATCTCGGCCTCGTATGCGGCGAAGGTTCGGGCAACCGGCCCGGCTTCGGGGTCCGCGTCGATCGCGGCCGGATCGATGTCGAGGTCGAGCTTGAACCGGGAGAGGATCGTGTCGAATTGCCGTCGCCCGGCGACGGGCAGGTCCGGACGGACGGCGCGCAGGACCTCCTCCCGGTCGAGCAGCGGCTCGACGGTCTCGTCGGCGGCCCGCAGCATTTCGAGCCCCAGCGCGTGGAACGTCCGGATCCGGACGCGTCCCGCCAGCCCGTCGCCGAGCGGCTCCAGCGCCGATGCCGCCCGCTCACGAAGCTCCTCCGCGGCGCGTTTGTTGAACGTGATCGCACAGATCGACTCCGGTGCCGCGCCCTCGTCGATCAGCCAGGCGATGCGCGCCACGAGCGTCGTCGTCTTGCCGGAGCCTGCAGGCGCGACACACAGCACGGGTCCGGGCGGCGCCACGGCCGCGCGTCGCTGATCCGGCGCGAGCCTGGCCAATCGGTCGCCGACTGAGGGATGACCGGACATGCGCACAAGTGTCCCGACCGGCTCTTATCCCTCGGTTACGTCGTGCATCCGCGCACCACAGCGGTGCTCGTGGGCACCGGCCCAGTGCGGTCTGGTGCGATTAGGCGTTAACAGGAGGGGAGCATGGCGCTATCGTGGTAGGCCTACGGTCGAGGGGTCGGTAGACCCCGGGCTGCGGCCCCCATCGTTCGTGTTCCATCACGTGGAGGATCCCGTGCCCTATCCCAGCCACTCGCGCCTCAACCGGCGCGGACTGCTTGCCATTGCGGCAGGCGTGCTGCTCGTCGGGACGACGCCGCTCGCCGCCGGCGCCGCACCAAACAACGGCTTCAAGACGATCCAACCGTCGATGTTGACGTTCGGCGCGAACTCGCCGATCGACATGACGATCAAGCCGATCATCACCGTCGGCGACATGGTCGGCAGCTACCGCTACGAGTCGATCCCGGACGGCATCTCGATCATGGCGGCGGGCAAGAACTCGGCCCACGTCTACGTCAACCACGAGACTTCTACGGTCCCGTTCCGGTACAACGCGTCGCCAACCGTCGCGAACTCCGAGAACGACTTCGAGAACTCGATGGTCAGCGATCTTGTCATTCACAAGGGCGGTGGCGTCCTGTCCGGCGAGCTGATCATCGAGAGCGCTGCCGGCTTCCAGCGCTTCTGCTCAAACTTCCTCGCACGAGAGGTCAATGGATTCGATCGACCGATCCTCTTCAACAACGAGGAAGGGATCGACTGGGTCTACACGAACGGCGACTCGTGGGCCGGCAACCTGGAGAACGCCGTTGACCGCGACGCAGTTCGACAGATCGGCGCCGTCGTCGCGTACGACGTCGCGGCCGAGTCCTACTCGACGATCTGGGGCATGGGCCGTCTCAACCACGAAAACAACGTGGCGATCCCGGGGTACGACCATCCAGTCCTGCTGTCCGGCGATGACGCATTCAACCAGGTTGCGCCGCAGTCGCAGCTATACGCCTACATCGCCGCTGGGGCAAATGAGGTGATGGCCGACGAGGGCGACCTGTGGGTGTTCGTGGCGGACGACTCGGACATCAACGACTACTACGACTTCCGCTACGACGGGACCCTCAGTGATGGGGGCACCAACCCGATCAGCGGCCACTTCGTCCAGGTGCCCAAAGACATTGCGATGGGCAAGCTCGGGGCCGATGCTGACGCCCGCGACGTGAAGTCGACTGACTTCGTGGGGTACCCGCTGCCGCCGGCGGATGGCACCTGGCAGCGCCCGCCACAAGCCAGCAGTGGCGTCGGCATCGATGGCCCGCAGTGGGTTCTCGAGTACTGGGGCGACCAGCCCGCGGTCAACGCCTTCCAGTTCCTTCGGATCGAGGACATCGCCTACGACAAGCGTCCCGGCATGTCGAATGTCGTGTACCTCGCCGACTCCGGCCGCGGCTCATCGGGCTCGCCGGCGTACGGTAAGTCGACGAACGGACGCATCTGGAAGATGGTCCTCGACCCCGAGGACCCGACGACCGTCCTGGAGCTGTCGATCCTCATCGAGGGCGACAACAGCGAGGTCAAGACGCTCAGCGAGATCCATCAGCCGGACAACATCGAAACAACCCTGAACGGGCTCCTCATCACCGAGGACCCGGG